>JAJDER010000178.1 GCA_029259725.1 Planctomycetota bacterium
GAAACCGGATCGCCGACGCCCGCATCATCGCCATCTCGAACGACCCGATCGCGAAACTCGTGGAGGAGAAACGGTTCCGCGCCGACCTCTACTACCGCCTGGCGATCTTCCCCATCGAGGTCGCGCCGCTGCGCCATCGGCGGCAGGACGTGGCCCCGCTGGCACGACACCTCTTCGCGCGCGTCCGCGGCGTGTCGGAAGGCGACGTGGAGCTGTCCCAGGAGGCCGTCGACGTCCTGACGGCCTACGACTGGCCGGGAAACGTGCGGGAACTCCGCAACGTGATCGAACGCGCGACGATCCTCTCCGGCGCCGCGTTCCCCGACGCCGCGCTGCTCGGCTCGCTGCTCGAGCCCGTCATGCGCCACGGCAGCCGGAGCCGCGGCAGCCCCGCCGGTGACGAGGGCCTGCACCTGCGGACACGGCTCAACGAGGCCGAGAAGGAGCTCGTCGCGGAGGCCCTCGAACGCTCGGGCGGGCGACGCAAGCCCGCGGCGCTGCTGCTCGGCATCGACCCACGCAACCTCGCGTACTACCTGCGCAAGCACGGGCTGAGCCCGGCGCCGGGGAGCGACGGCTCCTAGCCGGCCGAGGCCACACCTCCACAGCCGAGGTGCGCGCGAATCACGCGCGTTCGCATAGATCCGACGTGCCCCGGCGCCCCACACGCGCAGTCGTCGGGTAGGGCGCCCGTTTCAGGCCGGATGCGCCGCTGGCACGCGAGTTGCAGAGGTGAACACCCTCCCATCCCGGGACCCGGATCTCCCCGCCGCCATCCCGCAGGAGCTGTCCATGGACTCCACCACCACGTGCGCCACGGGCCGCTGGGCCCGCTTCAGCGAGCTCATCAACAACGCCTGGCACGAGCACGCGCTCCAGCTGTTCATGGTCATCGTGCTGGCGCACTGGGCCGAGCACCTGGCCCAGGCCATGCAGATCTACGTCCTCGGCTGGAACATCCCGGACTCGCGCGGGATCCTCGGCCTCTGGTTCCCCTGGCTGCTGAAGTCGGAGCTGCTGCACTACGGCTACGCGCTGGTGATGCTCGCCGTCATCTGGTCCCTGCGCACCGGGTTCAAGGGGCGCTCGCACACCTGGTGGATGATCGCCTTCTGGATCCAGTTCTGGCACCACGTGGAGCACGCGATCCTGCAGTACCAGGCGGTCTCCGGCAGCAACCTGTTCGGCAGCCCGGTCCCCACCAGCCTCGTGCAGCTCTGGGTACCGCGCGTCGAGCTGCACCTCTTCTACAACAGCGTCGTGTTCCTGCCGATGGTCGTGGCGATGTACTACCACATGTTCCCCTCGGCCGAGGACGAGTCCCAACACGGTTGCAGCTGCGCCTGGTCCCCGCGCACCGCCGTCGCGGAGAGCGAGGTCGCCGCCTCGTGACCGACGCCGATCCGGGATCGACGGCGGCCACCCGCCCGGGGCAGCGGGCGCGGTGGGCGCCGGCCCTCGCCGGACTGCTCGTCCTGGCCACGGCCTGCGCACCGACGGGCGACGCCGGTGACGGCGCCTCGGTCGTGTTCCGGTTCGAGCCGGCCACGCCCGTGGTCGGCTCGGACGCGATCGAGGTGCGCCTGGTGGACGCCGCCGGCGAACCTCTCGACGGAGCGGTCGTCGCGATCGAGGCCAACATGAACCACGCTGGCATGACCCCCACCTTCGCCGATCTGGTCGAGTCTCCGTCCCGGCCGGGGGTCTACCTCGGCGAGATCGACTTCACCATGGGCGGCGACTGGTTCCTGCTGCTCGAGGCGTCCTGGCCCGACGGGCGGCGGGTGCAACGCACCCTCGACGTCCCGGGCGTGCGCTCGCGATGAGCGCGGCGCCGGCCACCCCGCGCGCCCTGCCGGTGCGCGACCTGCTCGCCGTGCCCCTGCTCGGCGCGTTGCTCCTGCGCCGCCGGACGTGGCAGATCGCGATGCTGGTCGCCTCGGCGCTGCTGGTGTGGCACGGCCTCGTGGGTCCGCAGCTGGCGCCCAAGAACCTGGCCACCCTGGCGGTGTGGGTGCACTACCGCGGCCTGCTGATCCTGGCGCTGCTGGTCGCCGGCAACCTCTTCTGCCTGGCCTGCCCCTTCATGCTCCCCCGCGACCTGGCCCGCAAGCTCCGGCGCCCGACACGACGCTGGCCCCGTCTGCTGCGCGGCAAGGCGGTGGGGATCGTAGCGCTGGTCTCGGTGCTCTACGCCTACGAGCTGTTCGACCTGTGGGCCTCGCCGTGGGCCACGGCCCTGCTCATCCTGGGCTACTTCGCCGGCGCCACCCTGGTCGACGCCGTGTTCGAGGGCGCGACCTTCTGCAAGTCGATCTGCCCGATCGGGCAGTTCAACTTCGTGGCCTCGGCCCTCTCACCGCTCGAGGTCCGCTCCCGAGAGGCGTCGGTCTGCGCGACCTGCAGCGGACACGAGTGTCTCACCGGGGCCGCGGACGGCGGCGCGCGGGGCTGCGAACTCGGCCTGTTCGTGCCCGACAAGGCCGGCAACATGGACTGCACCTTCTGCCTCGACTGCGCTCGTGCCTGTCCCCACGACAACGTCGCGCTGGCCACGCGGCTCCCGGGCGAGGAACTCCTGGACGACGCCTCCGGGTCCGGCGTCGGGCGGCGCAGCCAGCGGCCGGACCTGGCCGTGCTGGGAATCGTCTTCACCTTCGCCGCGCTGCTGAATGCGTTCGGCATGGTCAGTCCGGTCTACGCGCTGCAGCGCGGCATCGCCGAGGTGCTCGGCACGACCAGCGACGCCGCGGTGCTGGGGGTGCTCTTCGCCGCGTGCCTCGTCGTCGAGCCGGTCATGCTGCTGGGCGCGGCCGCGGCCCTCTCCCGCGGCGCCCTGACCGGGCGGCCGGGCCTGACCGCCACCGTGGTGCGCTTCGCCCACGGTCTGGTCCCGCTGGGCGTGGGCATCTGGGCGGCGCACTACGGCTTCCACTTCCTGACCGGCCTGTGGACCATCGTGCCGGTCACCCAGAAGGCCGTGGCCGACGCGGGACTGCCCTTCCTGGGTCAGCCGCGGTGGGGTGTGGGTGGACTGGGCGAGAACGTGGTCCAGCCCATCGAGATGGGCCTGCTGCTGCTCGGCGCCCTCGGTTCGCTGGCCGTGCTGTGGAGCATCGCCCGGCGCGAGGCTCCGCTGCGCCCGCGCCGTGCCTTCGCGCCCTGGGCCGCGCTGACCATGCTCCTGCTCGCCGCCGCCGTGTGGCTGCTCGCGCAGCCCATGGAGATGCGCGGGACGTTCCTGGAGGCCTGAGATGGCGGCCCTCCGAGCAGCTGCCGCCACCACCACCACCACCTCGCCGGGGGGGATCGCCCCCCTGGTCGCCTGCCTCTGCCTCGGACTCCTCGCCCGGTCGGCCAGCGGCCACGAGGGACCGCCCTTCCCGGTCCTCGTCGACGAGGCCGCTCCCCCGTGGACCGTTTCGGTCTGGGCCGACCCCGACGTGGGCGTGGGTCGCTTCTGGATCCAGCTCGAAGGCGACGCGACGCCCTCCGACACCCGCGTCGAAGTCCACGTCGCGCCGGCCGACGGGACCACCGCCGAGACGTCCTGGCAGGCCGCCCCCGAGCCGTGGGACCTCGGGCTGCAGTTCCTCGCCGAGGTGGACTTCCCCACCCGCGAGTTCTGGACCGTGCGCCTCGTGGTCACGAGCGATGACGCCGGCGCCCGCGTGGAGCGCGTGTTGCGCGTGGAGGTCACCCCGCCCGGCTACGGCCCGGTCGACCTGCTGCTCTACCTGTGGCCGTTCCTGGCCGTCGCCGCCCTGTGGATCAAGGCCCTCTCTCGACGGCGCCGGACACCGCCGACACCCGGCGCGCCAGTCGCACCACCCACGCCCATCACACGTCGACCCCTGACCTGACCCCTTCCCCCGAGGGCATCTCCCATGGCCATCAAGGTCGTCATCCTCAGCCTGTCCCTGCTCCTCATGGTCGCCGTGATCCTGCTGGCTGCCGCGGGCATCCGCTGGTCCCTCACCCTGGACAAGCCCTTCCCCATCGGAGGCCACGTGGTCCTCGCGGTCTCCGGCCTCGCCGCCGCGACCTGCCTCGCTCGACTGTGGATGACGCGCCATGACCACCTCGCCTGAGGACGCCGCGGCACGAGCCTCCCTGCCCCGGCCGCGGCCCTCCTGCGGGCGATCCGCGCGCCGGGCGTTCGGGACCCTGCTGGTGACCGGAGCGATCGCGCTGGCGGCGCACGCCGGGGAGCCGGGCGATCCCGCGTTCAACGCCCTCCTCGCCGCCGTGGAGGCGCCCACGCTCCGGGAGACCGCGCGCGAACCGGACGACGGCGACGGCCCCCGGAGCCTGGGCGGCGGCTGGACCCTCGACGTCGGCGGCCAGGTCCGCCTGCGCAGCATGAACGAGCGCAACAAGTCGCTCACCAACTCCTCGCCACGGCGCAACGACTACAACCTGGTGCGCACGCTGATCCACGCCGACTTCCGCCACGAGGACGGCTTCCGCGCCTACATCGAAGCCATCGACGCCCGCATCCACGGCGAGGACCGCCCGCCGACTCCCATCGACCGCAACCCCCTGGACGTGCGCAACGCCTTCATCGAGTACGACGCGGGCCTGCCCACCTGGCGTCTCGGTCGCATGGACCTGAAGGAAGGCGCGCAGCGGATCATCTCCCCGCTCGACTGGGGCAACACCCGCCGGGCCTTCGAGGGCGGCTTCGTGCGGCTCGACCACTCCGAGGGCACGCACACCGACATCTTCGTCACCCAGCCCGTCGCGGTCGACCCGCACCACACCGACCACCGCACCTCGGGGCTCTGGTTCTCGGGCGTCTACCACACCGCGCACGTCGACGGCGGCACGGGTGAGTACGACCTCTTCGCCCTCTCGCTCAACCAGAACGACGACGTGCTCACCTCCGAGGACGGCGATCCGGGCGACGGGACCCGCTACACCGTGGGCGGGCGCTGGAGGGACCGATACGCGGGCCTCGGCTACGAGTTCTGGGGCGCCTACCAGTTCGGTGATCACGCCGGGGACGACATCGACGCCCACGCCTGGTCGGTGCGGCTGGACAAGCCCTTCCCCGAGGCGGACGGCGCGCCGGTGATCGGGCTCGACGTCGACTACGCCAGCGGCGACTCGGACAGCACCGACGGCCGCAACGAGACCTTCAACCAGCTCTTCCCCCTCGGACACGCCTACTTCGGCTACCTGGACCTGGTCGGGCGCCAGAACATCTTCGATGTCTCGCCCTACGTCTCGGTCGGCGTGGCCGAGCGCACCCGCTTCCGCGCCGCGTTCCACGACTTCCAGCTGGCCGAGGACTCCGACGCCCTCTACAACGCGGGGGGCGCCGCGAGCTTCAACGATCCCAGCGGTGGTGCCTCCACGGATGTGGGAACCGAGATCGACCTGACCCTGACGCACGTGCCCGAGTGGCTCGACCGCCGCACCGCGATCCTGGTGGGCTGGTCCAAGTTCTACGCGGGGAGTCACGAGGAAGACCTCGGGGGCGCCGGAGACGCCGAGCTGTTCTACGTCCAACTCACCCTGTCCTTCTGAGCGGACGGCGATGGCAGCTCCGATCACGGCGTCTCGCGAGCGGCATGTGACGATGGTGCGGATCCTCTTCGCCGCGACCCTCGCCCTGACCTGGTGGCTGGGTCACCACACCGAACGGATCGGCTTCTCGACGCCGCTGTCGTTCCACGAGGTCGCCGAGGCGTCGGGGATGGCGTTCCGGCACGAGTCAGCGCGCTTCGACCCCGTGCTGGATCCCATCGATCCGCAGATCTCGGCGGTCGGCGCGGGCGTGAGCGTGGTGGACGTCGATGGCGACGGGGACCTCGACGTGTTCGCGACCTCGAGCCGCCACGGCACCCCCAACGCCCTGTTCCTCAACGACGGGGAGGGGCGCTTCACCGACGTCGCGGACGGGGCCGGGCTGGCCGACTTGAACCGCGACGGAGAGGGCGCCTGCCAGATGGCCGTCTTCGCGGACTACGACGGGGACGGCGACCAGGACGTGTTCGTCGCCCGCTGGGGCCGGCCACTGCTGCTGCGCAACGAGGGCGACCTGCGCTTCGTCGACGTGACCCGACAGGCCGGGCTGGAGCGCTGGATGCACGCGAGTGCCGCGGTCTGGTTCGATGCCGATCGCGACGGCCTGCTCGACCTCTACGTGGGCGGCTACTTCGCCGACGACATCGACCTGTGGAAGCTCGACGACACCCGCATCATGCACGACAGCTTCGAGTACGCCGTCAACGGCGGCCACAACGTGCTCTATCGCAACCGCGGGGACGGCACCTTCGACGACGTCACCGAGGCGGCCGGGGTGGACAGCACGCGCTGGACCATGGCTGTCGCCTCAGCGGACCTGGACGGCAACGGCTGGCCCGACCTCTACCTGGCCAACGACTACGGCCCCGAGGAGCTCTTCCTCAACCAGGGCGGTCTGCGCTTCGAGCTGCTGCTCGACGCGGGCCTGGAGGAACAGAGCAAGAGCGGCATGTGCGTCGCGTTCGGGAACATCGAGAACGACGCGCGCTGGTGCGTCTACGTGACCAACATCTCCGAGCGCGGCTTCCAGTTCCAGGGCAACAACCTGCGGCTGGACTACGTGGCCGAGCACGGCCGCTTCTACGAGATCGCCACGGGCGAGGTGCAGGACTGCGGCTGGGCCTGGGGCGCCCAGTTCGGCGACCTCGACCTCGACGGCCGCCAGGACCTGTTCGTGGTCAACGGCTACGTCTCCGCGGACCCCGAGCGCGAGTACTGGTACGACATGGCCAAGCTCGGGGGCGCCCTGGGCTCGGTGATCCAGGACGCCGCCAACTGGCCCGCCTTCGACGGCAAGAGCATGTCCGGCTACCAGCGCTCGCGCGTGCTGCTCAACGCCGGCACGCGGCATCGGGACGTGGCCGGGCTGGTCGGCGTCGACGACCGGCTCGATGGTCGCGCCGTGGTCCTCGCCGACCTCACCGGCGACGGCACCCTCGACGCCGTCGTGGCCAACCAGCGCGGCCCGTTGCTGTTCTATCGCAGCGAACCGATCCCGCACCGGCACTGGATCGCGTTCGACCTGCGCGGGACGACGAGCAACCGCGGTGCGATCGGCGCCGAGGTGAGCATCCTGTGGGCGGGTGGGACGCAGCGCCAGGTGGTCACGGCGGGCCTCGGCTTCTCGAGTCAGGCGCCCCGCAGGCTGCACTTCGGCCTCGGCCTCCATGACGAGATCGAGCGGGTCGAGGTGCTCTGGCCTTCCGGCATCCGCCAGGTCGTCGAGCACCCCACCGTCGACTCACTGCATGCGCTCGAGGAGCCGCGATGAGCGTCCCGGCGCCGACGGCGCCCCCGGCGGTCACGGAACCGGGGCACGCGCGACGCGCGACCCCGAGACGCTGGGGGCCCAAGCAGCTCGTCACGGTGCTGATCACCTTGATCCTCGTCGCCGGCGAGGTCAGCCACCACGTCCTCGGGGGCTACGACCGGTTGCTGGTCGCGCTGGGAAGCTGCCTGGCGGTCGAGATCGTCCTCTCGTGGCTCGTGCGCGGAAGCCTCCCTCAACTCCAGAGTGCGTACATCTCGGGCATCAGCCTCTCCCTGTTGGTCAAGCCACAGGGTGATCTGCTGTGGCCCTTCGCCCTCGGCGGCGCGCTCTCGATCGCGTCCAAGTACGTCTTGCGCTACCGCGGCAACCACCTGTGGAATCCGACCAACCTGGGCGTGAGCCTGCTGCTGCTGCTCGCCGCGCCCAAGGTGGCGATCCTCAGTCACGAGTGGGGCAACGCGCTGGGTACCAACGCGGTGATCTGGGCGGTGGGCCTGCTGATCGCCACCCGGGCGCGCATCCTGCACGTGACCCTCGCCTACGCCGTCGCGTTCGTCGTGTTCGCCGGCGTGCGACACCTGTTGACCGGCGCCCCGCTCGGCGCCGAGGTCGGTCCGATCACCGGCCCCATGTATCAGCTGTTCGTGTTCTTCATGATCACCGATCCGCGCACGACGGTCTCCACTCGAGACGGTCGCATCCTGGTCGCCGTGCTCGTCGCAGCCGTGGAGCTGGTGCTGCGTCTGGCCAACGACTTCGACTTCCCGTTCGCCGCGCCCTTCGCTCCGGCACCCGCGATCTTTGCGCTGTTCCTGGTCGGTCCGATGGCGAAGCTGCTCGATCTGCGCAGGCTCGCACGCGCTCGCTGACGCTTCGCGCAACGCATAGATTCCACGCGCTGCGCGTGATCGATATGCGAGTTCACGCGGACCGCAGGCCGACGCGATCTCGACGGTGATTACCGCGGCTCGACGCGTCGACAGATCGACGAAACCGGTTTAGATTTCGAGTCGGGCACGGGCAACGAGGCCCAGCATCACGTCTCCAATTCGAGGAAGCACCATGTCACGACAAGAGCTGTTCTCCGTGCGCACCCGCCGACGTTCCTGGGGCGCGTTCTCAACGCTGGCGCTGCTGGCCTTCGCTCTCGGCGCGCCGGCACACGCCCAGTTCGCCGAGCGCGCGTCCCTCGTCGGTTCGGGCGCGCCGGACGTCGACGCGTCGGGTCGCTCGGTCAAGAACCCGCGCGTGCGCGCCGTGCACACCACCGACCCCACCCAACTCGGCGGCACGGCCTACTTCATCTCGCAGGACCCGTTCCTGGCCTACCAGCTCGGGCGCAACCTGAACTTCCGTGAGTTCCGGACCCGCGACGGCATCTTCGCCGAGGGCTCGCCCACGGGCGTCGCCGGCCTGGCCGGCCCCATGGTCGACGGGACCACGACCAAGATCACCGCCAACAACCAGACCAGCTGCCTGGGCTGCCACAACCTCCCCAACGGCAACCCCGGCGGCGGCGCGAACTTCGCCAAGGACAGCGGCTTCGGGCGCAACTCCCCGCACTACTACGGTGCCGGCATCATGGAGATGCTCGCGATCCAGGTACGCACCGAACTCATGTTGCAGGTCGACACCGATGCCGACGGCTGGATCAGCGCGGCCGAGGCCAACGCCGCTCCGGCGCCCCTCGCGGTGTTCCCGGGATCCGGGCAGCCGGCCATCGAGTACGGCAGCGCGGCCCTCGACGGCGGCGCGACGGGCAAGCCGCAGCTCAACCCGATCTTCCGCGTGTGGTACGGCGGCGAGACGGCGGACGGCGGCATCGCCATCGTCCCCGGGGCAACCAGCGTCGACGGTGTCACCACGACGCACTACAACTTCGAGATGGTCGTCTGGGGCTGGGGGCAGCGGGCTCCGCCGTCGGCGCTCAACCCGACCAACCGCGCCTTCCTATGGGACCCCTACGTGACCCACGGAGGCCTGGGCGCCCATGACCCGTCCACGCTGGACGACCCGGACGGTGACGGCGTGTCGCTGCCCACCCTGTCGGGCGCGGTCCAGTTCCCGGCGACGCACCGCGCGCCGGACGCCGGCGTGACCCTCGACCCGCTCGGCTTCAGCCGTGACGACCCCGACGGGGACGGCTACCTGACCGAGATCAGCGAGGGCGACCTCGACCTGGCCGAGTTCTTCATGCTCAACGCGCCGCGTCCCGCCTTCGCGGGCACCGACGTCCAGTTCGCGCGAGGCGTGCGGCAGCTGACGACCCTGGGCTGCACGGAGTGCCACGTGTCCGAGTGGTCGATCCGACCCGGGGACGGGACCTTCGCCGGGGATCGCCGCTACTTCGACCTCGACGTGACCTGGAACGCGGACGCCGGTCGGCTCGAGGGCGAACTGCTGTCGCTGACCACGCCCGTCGGGCGCTTCTTCGACCCGCGTCGCGCGTCCTTCGACGTGTCCGGTCTCTTCACCGACCTGCGCCACCACGACGTGGGCGTCGAGTTCTACGAGACCGCCTACGACGGTCACGTCAACACCCGCTGGCGCACGCCTCCGCTGTGGGGTGTCGGCAGCGGTTTCCCCTGGGGGCACGACGGCGCATCACTCACCCTGGACCACGTGATCCTGCGGCACGGCGACGAGGCCCAGGCCTCGCGCGACGCCTACGCCGCCCTGGCGCCCGCGGAGCAGGCCCAGCTGATCGACTTCCTCGGGCGCATGCAGCTCTACGACATCGAGAGCCTGCCCGCGGACATCGACGGCGACGGCGTCATCAGCGAGCACTTCATCGTGGCCGGCATGGACACGGGCCTCGAGCGCTTCAACGCGGAGTGGCTCTTCAAGGCGCCGGTGCAGATCCAGGGTCCGGTGGACACGACCACGGAAGAGGGGCCGATCCAGATCACCTCCTTCGCGGCCACCAATCTCACGGAAGCCTACGGTCTCGATCTGCCGCTTCGGATCGACAGCGATCTCGACGGTTGGCCGGACGTCTGGGACCACGCGCCGGCCATCCCGGGGTTCAAGGACGGCGAGGACTGAGCGCCGCCTGAAGGGGAAGAGGGCGTCGTGACCGGGCCGGGCGTCGTTCGGGCGCCCGGCCCGTCTTCCATCGGGCGGCGCGACACGGGCCCATCCAGCGCCACGCTGGTCCACTCGCCCTCGCCCGCGTAGACCTGCACCCGGATGGTCCCGTCGGCCGACGGCACGACCCGGTCCTCGTAGCCGGCCACCTTGAGCAACACGCGGGTGACGCGGCGCAGCACGTCGACCTCGTCCACGTGATCGGATGACCGGACCGCCTGGAGCAGGAGCGCGTCCCGGTCCGACGGATCCGGGGTCGCCACGATCGCGCGCGCGAGGCCCGCCAGCTCGGCGGGCGTGGGCGGCGCGACGTTGGACGACCACGGCTGGCGCGGGAGGTCGCGCTCGTCCGCGGCGCGCTGCAGGATCAGGTCCACGGGCAGGGCGCCGTCGGGATCGCCGGTGTCGAGCAGCCGGATGCGCCCGTCGAGGTCACGCTCACCGACCCAGGTGCGCAGCGAGCCGCGGGCCTGGTCGAGGACGCGCGCGGCGGCCTCCAGGTCGAGGTTGGTGCAGGCCAGGGCGGCGACCGTGACCGGATCGTCGTGGAGGCGGCCACGCGCCAGGGCCTCGAAGCGCAGGTGCTCGAGGCTTCCCTCGGGGATGAATCTCCGCTCGTGGTGCGAGAGCGCTCCCCAGGCCGCGGCGTGGCGATCGTCTCGAGCCACCGGGTCGCCGAAGACCGCGAGCAGCAGTTCGGCCTCGGCCGGCTGCAACGAGCGGGCGGTGCCCGTGGCCAGGAAGTGGTTCCGCAGCACCATGCCGAACAGCTGCCCGTCCGCTTCCGTCGCTCCGGGGAGCACGAACCAGGTGTGGCCGCCGGCCTCCACCAGCGCGCGCAGTGCCGCCTGCTCGTCGGGCGGCAGCAGCTCGTCGTCCTCGATCACGCCCACCACCACCGGCGCCTGGACGCGCTGCAGCGCCGCGGCCAGGTCCGCCTCGCCGACCTCGTCGAACCACGGTGTCACCAGCGTGGAGAGCAACCCGCCGTAGGACTCGGTGGCGAAGTGCCCCACCACCGTGTCGTGCTGGACGGGCAGCAGCAGCGACACGGCGCCGGGCTCGGCCCCGTCCTCGATCAGCGCGGCGGCGGCCAGGGTGCCGATCGACACCCCGCGCACGATCACCCGCGACGGGTCCCCGCCCGCGCGCGCGACGGCGTCGGCCCACATGGCGCTCGCGTCCCGAGCCAGGTGCTCCGGGCTGCGCTCGCCGGTGCTCGCCCCCACCCCGCCGTAGTCCACGACCAGCGAGGCGTAGCCCCGGTCGGCCAGTGCGGCGATCACGGCGCGCGGCCCCGGGTGGAAGCCCAGCGTGAGCAGCCCGCTGGTGAGGACCGTGTGATCGCTGGTGATCGAGCCGGACGACTCGAGCAGATGCAGCACCACCGGCGCCCCGGGATCGGAGGGCACGAACACGCCCCGCAGCACCTCGCCCGTCTCCAGCGACAGCTCCACCCCCTCGGCCGCGGCGGGGAAGCGTTCAGGGTCCAGCGTCAGCACGCGCTGGCCACCGGGCAGGATCGCCGGGGGCGTGATGCAGCCCGCGCAGACCAACACGGGAAGCAGCAGCCTCCACCGGCGCGTCCTCACTTCGGCTTCGGCCGGAAGACGGCGATCACCTCGGGGTCGTGCTCGAGGAACGCCGCGCCGATCAGGTCGAGGCAGTAGGGGATGGCAGGGAACACGGCGTCGAGACACTCGCGGATGGCGCCGGGCTTGCCGGGCAGGTTGACGATCAGCGCGCTGCCGCGGATGCCGGCGGTCTGACGGCTCAGGATCGCGGTCGGCACCGAGTTCAGGGACACCGCGCGCATGAGTTCCCCGAACCCCGGCATCAGCTTCTCGCACACGGCCTCGGTGGCCTCGGGTGTCACGTCGCGCGCCGCCGGCCCGGTGCCGCCGGTGGTGACGACGAGATCACAGTGCTGCTCGTCGATCATCGCCGCCAACGTCGCCTCGATCAGCGCCTGGCTGTCCTCGATGACGCGGTAGACCTCTTCCCAGGGCGAGACGAGGTACTCGTCCAGCGTGGCGCGGATGGCCGGGCCGCCGCGGTCCTCGTACTCGCCACGGCTGGCGCGGTCACTCACGGTCAGGATGCCGATGCGGGCGGTGTCGGGCACGGTCGCTCCGGAGTGCGGGGGGCGGATCAGGGCGGCAGGCGGTTCAGCAGGGCGCGCCGGCCACCCCGCGTGGGGGAAGCTGCGCGCGCTGGCCCGCGACGTGTCCCGCGAAGGGCAGGAAGCGCACGCGGTCGCCGGCCGAGAGGTCGCTCCCGACCGGCAGGTCGAGCAACCCATCGGCGGCGGCGGCGGCCAGCAGGTCACCGCTGCCGTTCCAGGCCACCGGGGTCACGCCGTCGTCGCCGAGCGCCGCGGGCAGGAAGAGGTGGCGCCGGCCGGTGTGCTTCCAGTCGGTGGCAAGGCGCTGCGTGGACCAGGGCGGTGTCGTGTCGCCCCAGAAGCGCGCCAGCGCCGGGAGCAGGAACAGGTGCGCGGTCACGAGCACGCTCACGGGGTTGCCGGGCAGCCCGATGAAGAGCTTCCCGTCCTCGTTGCGCGCGATGAAGATCGGCTTGCCGGGCTGGACGGCGACCTTGTGCAGCACCGTCTCGAAGCCCAGCGCCGCGGCGGTCTCGGGCACCAGGTCGCGCGTGCCCATGCTCACGCCGCCGACGGTGACGACCACGTCGGCGCGGTCGCGCCCCTCGGCCAGCAGTTGTTCGAGACGACCCTCGTCGTCCGGCGCGTGACGGCGCGTGTGCGCCAGGCCGAGCCCGGACAGGAACGCGGTGAGCATCGGACCGTTGCTGTCACGGATGCCGGCCGGGCCGTCCTTGCCGACCTCGTCCCCGGTGGTGATCACGGCCACGCGCGGGAGCGTGTAGACGTCGAGGCTCTCGGCGCCCGCCATGGCCGCCGCCGCGAGGGCCGCCGGCCCCAGGCGCGTGCCCGGCTCCAGGATCACGTCACCCGCGTGGCCGTCCTCGCCGCGCCAGGCGATGTTGCGTCCCGGCTGCAGTGCCGCGGGCTCGGTCACGGTCACCGTCGCCTCGCCACCGTCGGTGAGTTCGATGGGCACGACGGTCACGCCCCGGGGGCAGGGCGCGCCGGTCATGATGCGCACGGCCTGCCCGGGCGAGAGGCTCCCCTCGAAGAGCGAACCGGCGACGACCGTGGCCACGACCTCGAAGGAACCGGCGTCCCCGTCGAGGCAGACCGCGTAGCCGTCCATGGTGCTGCGGTCGAAGCCCGGCTGGTCGCGATCGAGAGCCACCGCCTGCGCCAGCACGCGCCCCCCGGCGGACGAGAGCCCGACGCGCTCGGTCGACACCCCCACCTCCAGGGCGGCGATCCGTAGCAGGGCCTCCTCGACGCTCAGCATCTAGTAGCTGCCCGGATCCTGGCCGCGCAGCACCGAGTTGCCCTCGTAGGTGCTGGCCAGGTCGCGCGCCGCGGGCCTGTCCATCGAGCCCACGTCGAGCCGCCCGCTCTGCGCGAAGAAGTTCACCGGGTTGTCCCAGACGAGCTTGGACACGTCGCTCTCGGCGACGCCCGCCTGCAGCAGCTTGTCCACGGTCTTCGGCACGCTCAGCGGGTCGGACACGCCCCAGTCGCAGGCGCTGTTGATGATCATGCCGTCGACGCCGTACTCCTGCACGATCTTGACCATGCGCGTCGGCGACATCTTGGTGCCCGGGTAGATCGAGAAGCCCGAGACGCAGCCGATGTCCTTGGTGACGCGGATCGTCTCCTCGTTGCCGTGGTCGAGCAGGATGCGCTCCATCGGGAAGCCCATGTCGCGCAGGATGTCGATGCAGCGGGCGAAGCCCTTGACCTTGTCGCGGTGCGGCGTGTGGATCAGCACCGGCAGGTCGTGCGTCACCGCCAGCTCGAGCTGCGCGATGAAGTACTTCTCCTCCTTGCTGGTCTGGTCGTCGAGCCCGATCTCGCCCACGCCCAGCACCGAGTCCTTCTCCAGGTAGCGCGGCAGGATCTCCATCACGGCGTCGTTGACGCGGTCGTCGTTGGCCTCGCGCGGGTTCAGCGCCATGGTGCAGAAGTGGTGGATGCCGAACTGCTGGCTGCGGAAGCGCTCCCAACCGATGATCGTGTCGAAGTAGTCGATGAAGGTGCCGACGTGGGTGCGGTTCTGCCCCAGCCAGAAGGCCGGCTCCAGCACGGCGCGCACGCCGGACAGGGCCATGGCCTCGTAGTCGTCGGTGATCCGACTGAACATGTGGGCGTGCGGTTCGAAGATGCGCATGGGCGGCTCGGGGTCAGGCGGCTCGAGAAGCGTCGCGGCAGCATACGTGCCGGGTCAGGCTCGCGTCACCGCCGCGGCGAGGATGCTGCGGATCGACTCCGAGGACTCGTGGTCGATGCGTTCGGCGGCCAGCTTCAACAGTTCGGCGTCCCGCAGGTAGGCCACACCCTCGGCGGCGGCGAGGCGCTGCTCCTCGCGGGCATCGGCGAGTCCACGGCGCAGCCGCTCGAGGCTGCCGTCCACCGGCGCCCGGGCCACGACGCGATTCGTGTCGACCCAGGGGTCACGGCCCGCGGCCTCGCGCTCCGTCGCCAGCCCCTGCACCATGCGGCTGGTCTCGGCACCCACGTGGTCGAACACCTCGAACAGGCGTGGCAGGCGGACGTCCAGGAAAGCGGCCTTGAGCACCAGGCGGTCCAGGTCCTCCTGGTTCCAGCCGCCGTGCTCGAGCGCGCGCACGGCGAGGTTGCTCTCGCACACGGCGGCCTCGAAGTGCACGCCGATGTTGGTGCGCTGCACTTCGCCGAGCAGGCGGATGGTCCCGTCCGTGATCGGCAGCAGCCCGAGCGCGCGCAGCACGATGATGCGCTCCTCCATGTCCCCGTGCAGGAACAGGTCGACGAGCGAGGCGTCGTCGGGCGCACAGTCCTCGGCGAGCGCCAGACCCGCCGCGTCGCAGCGTCGCCAGGCTCCGGTCTCGACCAGCATGGCGCCGTCGCGATGGAGGCCGGCGGGCAGCAGGTCGCGCCCGAGGCGTCGGGCCAGGGCCGGGAACAGCACCGGGAGCAGCCCGGGTCCCTCCCGGGCGAGCCTCGCGCGAGACGCGGCCAGCCAGCCGGCGGCGGGTTCGGCCAGCGAGGCGGTCAGGGCTTCGAGCGGGGAGGACATGCGGCCATTCTACGTGACTGGACGTCGCCTCTCCGAGCCGTCATCCTGGGGCTTCCGGCCCACCACGGAGTGTCCCCATGCCCAGCCGTTGGACCCCGCGCGGCCCGCGCCGGTACACGGTCCTCCTGGTCGCGGGGGCCTGACGCGCCCCATGGTCACGCCGAGCCCCGACTCCGCCGAGCCGACCGGGACCGAACCGAGCGTGTTCTCCCTTCCCGAGGCCGGCGGCGAGGGCGACGGCGCCTCGGTGTTCGCGCGGCTCGCCGAGGCCTTCACCGTCCGCGCCGGCCCCGGCGAGCCCCTGGACCGCACGCTGATCGACACCTTCGACGCCCGACTCGGGCGCGGCGGCGGCGACCTGTGGCTCGAGCGCGGGGCGGAGCGCTCGGCCCTGCTCTGGCATCGCCGAGGACTGCGCACGCCGCCCGTGCCCCTGGACCCCGTGCTCCTGGACAACGGCGCGCTGCCGGCCTTCGCCGAGGAGCTTCCCGCCGGGCGCCTGCGGGACGAGGTCGGCGCGTTGGCCGCCCCGCGCCGACTCATGCCGACGGTGCGCCTGGTGGGCCAGCGGCACGGCCTGGACGTGCTCGACGGCGTGCGCAAGACCGTGGCCCGCGTGGTGCTCGAGGAGCGAGTCGCCCACGCCCCCGGACGCCGCCAGGGCCGCCGCCTGCCGCCCCTGCTCCGCGTCGTCCCGATCCGCGGCTACGACGACCATCGACGCGTCACCCGGTTCCTGGTCGAGCAACTCGGCCTGACGCCGACCGCCGACGGGGACGTCGCCGCGGCGCTGCGCTCGGTCGGCCGCCAGGCCGGGCAGGACCCCTGCACGCCGCGCCCGGAACTGACACCCGAGGTCCCCGCCGAGGAAGCGGTGCGCGCGGTGCTCAAGGAACTGCTGCGGATCATCCGCATCACCGAGGACGGCGTGGACGACGCCCGCGACATCGAGTTCCTGCACGACTTCCGCGTCGCCGTGCGCCAGACCCGGTCCATCCTCGGACAGCTGCGGGAGGTGCTGCCGGAGCGTCTCGTGGCGCACCACCGGAACGAGTTCCGCTGGCTCGGCCAGGCGACCGGACCGGCGCGCGACCTGGACGTCTTCATCTCCGACTGGCCGGCGCTGTTGGCCGACCTCGGGCCCGAGCTGTCCGACGACCTCGCCCCGGCCCTGGCCTACCTCCGGCGCGAACGCGACGCCGCCCGAAGGCGCGTTCGGAAGGCCTTGCTCAGCGCCCGCTATCGCCGCCTCGTGGAGGGCTGGGCGCTCCAGCTGACCCGGCCGGTGCACGGTCCCGCCCTGGCCGAGGTGTCCATCGACGAGGTGGCCGCGCGCGCGATCGAACGCGCGTGGCGTCGCGTGCGACGCAAGGGGCGCCGGCTGGATGCGGAGGCGCCCATCGCGGACTACCACGACCTGCGCATCGCCGCCAAGAAGCTGCGCTACCTGATCGCGTTGTTCGGCGGCGTGTTCGACAAACGGCGCACCAAGCAGGCCGTCACCGTGCTCAAGCGGCTGCAGACCACGCTCGGCGACGCGCACGACGCCGCCCAACAGGCCGACCGCCTGCGCGCCGTGGCCGGGGCGTTGCGCGACGACCGCAAGGCCGACACCGCGACCCTGCTCGCCATCGGCCGGCTGATCGAGCGCATCGAGGGCCGCGGCGCCGCGTTGCAGGCCGGCTCCCGCGAGGCCCATGAGCAGTTCGCGCACCGCCGCAACCGCACCCTGTTCACGCGTCGATGAAGATCCTCGCCACGTACAACATCAAGGGCGGCGTGGGCAAGACGGCCACGGCCGTGAACCTCGCCGCGCTCTCGGCCGAGGGCGGCTACCGCACGCTCGTCTGGGACCTGGACCCCCAGGGCGCGGCCAGCTTCTACTTCCGCATCCGCGCCAAGGTGAAGGGCGGAGCTGCCGGCATCGTCAAGGGCCGCCGTGCGCTCGACGGAGCCATCCGCGGCACCGACTACGCGGGCCTCGACCTGCTGCCGGCGGACTTCCGCTACCGCCACCTCGACATCGCGCTCGCCGACGCCCGCCACCCCGAGCGTCGGCGCGCGCGCCTGCTCGAGCCGCTCGCCGACAGCAACGACCACGTCATCCACGACTGCGCTCCGAGCATCTCGCGCGTGTCGGAGTCGGTCTTCGAGGCCGCCGACGCGCTGCTCGTGCCGACCATCCCCACACCGCTCTCGCTGCGCACGTTGGGCCAGCTCCTGAAGCACCTGCGCGACGTCCCCAACACGCCGACCGTGCTGCCCTTCCTGTGCATGGTCGATCGGCGCAAGGCGCTGCACCGCCAGTTCTGCCGCTGGGCCGAGCAGGCGTCGGTGGGCTTCCTCGCGGCGGCGATCCCCTACTCGAGCACGGTCGAGCGCATGGGCCTGCGACGTCGCCCGTTGACCGAGGATGCCCCGCGCTCGCCGGCCACCACGGCCTATCGCGCGCTGTGGGAGGAGACGCTGCAGCGACTCGTCGGGGAGGCGCGGCTGGGGCCGTCGCGGCAGGAGGTCAAGGCGATGCTGCGGCGGCTCGAGCGCGGCGAGGACCTGGTGGGAGAAGCGGCCCCCGCGGACGACTGACCGCGTCGTGGCACGATGCGTTGGCACGATGCGTTGGCACGGTGCGTCGTGGCGCGGTGCGTCGGGCGCGGCCTACGGGACCCAGCCGCCGCCCAGCGCGCGGAACAGCCGGATCACGTTGCGCGACACCAGCCCCTCGCTCGTGGCCATGTTGTCCTCCTGCTCGGCCAGCGCCCGCTCGGAGTCGAGCACGTCCTGGAAGTCCACCAGCCCGTTCACGTAGCGCGTGCGCGAGAGGTCCGCGGCCTCCTGGCTGGCGTCCACCGCGCGCTGCAGCACGAGGCGTCGGGCCTGTTCGCGGTCGTACGCGACGAAGGCGTTCTCCACCTCCTCCAGCGCTGTGAGCAGGGTGTTCTCGTAGCGCACCAGGGCCCGCTCGGTCTGCGCGTCCCGGACCTCGATGGCGTTGCGCACGCGGTCCCCGTCGAACAGGTTCCAGCGCATGCGCGGGCCCAGCGACCAGCCCGACGCCCCGCCGTCACTCAGCTGCCCCGCTTCGAAGGCCTGGCGCGTGAGACTGCCGTGGAGCGTGAACTGCGGATACAGCTCGGCGGTGGTCACGCCCACGCGCGCCGTCGCCGCGGCCAGGCGGCGTTCGGCGGCGCGCAGGTCGGGCCGGCGTCGCAACAGGTCGGCGGGGATGCCTGCCGCGATCTCGTCCGGCGGGGTCGGAATCGGTGCCTGCGCGGTCAGTCGCTCCCACATCGCGCGCGGCTCCAGGCCGAGGAGCACCGAGATGCGGTGGATCGACGCCGCCAGTCCTTCCTCCAGGGTCGGCACGATCGACTCGGTGGTGGCCAGGTTGCGGCGGGCCTGGGCCACGTCCAGTTCGGCGACCACGCCGGCCTCGAAGCGCGCCTGGGTGAGGACGACGGAGCCCCGCTGGGTCTCGACGTTGGCGGCGGCGTAGCGCAGCCGCGTCTGGAAGGTGCGCACGTCCACGTAGGCCGCGGCCACCTCCGCCTGGAGCACGGTCAGCACGTCCCGGTAGTCGTCGATGGTGGCGGCGAAGTCCGCGCCGGCGGCCTCGATGTCGCGCCGCACGCGACCGAAGACGTCGACCTCCCAGCTCGACTCCACGCCGACCGAGTAGGTGGTCTCGGTGGACCCCACGCCGGGCAGGTCGGGGAACAGCTCGCCGCTGATCTTGGAGCGCTCGACGGCGCTCGTGGCGTCGAAGTCGGGCAGGCGTCCGCCGAGCGCGATGCCGAGCACGGCGCGCGACTCGTCGATGCGGGACAGGGCCTCGCGCAGCTCCAGGTTGCCGGCCACGGCTTGGGCGACCAGCTCATCGAGCAGCGGGTCGCCGAGTTGCCGCCACCAGCCGACGAGCTGCGCTTCACCGCTCACCACGCCGTCGGCACCCCGGGCGCTCTCGAAGCTCGCGGGCACGCCGAACTCCGGCGCGACGTAGTCCGGGCCGACGGCGTGGCACCCCGCCAGCGCGGCGAGGCAGGCGACCACGGCGAGGCAGCGCGTCGAGGGGACCGGCGAGCGGAGCATGGGGTGGATCCTCCGGGAGGACGACGACGGCGACACTATCATCCACGCCCAACGGCGCCTACGGCAGCGCATCGGACAGCGCCCGCCACCGCGCCGGCGCAGAGGGACGTCGCGCGGTCCCGAGGCCGTCCGTACCATGGCCCCTCGCCTGGGTCGGCGGAGCCGGATCGCCTGCATCACTCCGCTCACCGGCCACCCAAGTCCCGGAGCTCCACCCATGTCCCCCCTCGCTGCCGCGTGGTCGCGCCTCTTCCCCCTGGTCCTGCTCGCCGCCTTCTCGATGCCGACCCCGGCTCAGTTCGACGTGCAGTGGAACATCCAGGGCAACACGACCTCGACCGAGGGCAAGACGGTCACGCTCGAGATGAAGATCAGCAACGCCGACCCGGGCCAGACGCTGCGGGCCACCGCGCCGACCAACCTGTCGGCCTCGGGCACCGGCTACGCCACGCTCTGGAAGTGGCCCAAGCCCAGCTCCTTCGACCTGCTCCCCGGACAGACCAAGACCTTCAAGTGCACGTTCAAGCTGCAGCTGCGCGGACAGGTCACCTTCACGGGGCGCGCCTCCGCCATCAACGACGCCGGCAACACGATCTACTCCGACTCCGTCAGCAGCCAGAGCTACACGATCCTGCCCAAGCAGCAGACCAGCGGCATCACCGGGTCGGCGGGCGAGATCCTGGTCAAGGCCGGCAAGGTGAGCGTGCCCCTGCGCTTCGTCGACGAGGACAGCGGCAGCGGCATCGCCGGCCTGAGCGTGTTCGTGGGCAAGATCAAGAAGGAGACCGATCGCTTCCTGCTGCTCGTGGTCGACGCGCAGTTCCGCTACCCGATCCAGGTGTTGCGACTGCAGGGCCCGAGCGAGACGGCGCCGCCCGCCGACGGCGAGGCCGCGACACTGGTCGACCTGGCCCTCGGCTACGACCCGAAGCCCACGCTGCAGGGCCCGATCCGCACCATCGAGACGACGTTCCTGGGCGCGGTGCCGGCCGACGGGACGTTCACGCCGACGATCGACACGCGCACGCTCGACGCGCTGACGAAGCTCTTCCAGGCGGCGGGCAAGAGCAAGCTGCCCAAGCCCGCCGCGTTGAGCGGCAAGGTCAAGCTGGACAAGAAGTACGACGCAGCCACCGGGAGCACCGTGCTCGACGAGTTGGCCACCCTGCTCGACGGCCTCGACGAGCACGCCGTGGGCTCGGTGGTCGGCACCGGTCTGGACACCTTCCCCTACGCCGGCGGCGCCCTGGCCCCGATCACGATGATCGACCTGGCGGACCCGCTGCTCGACACCGCGCTGGCCACGGCCTACCCGACCGATGAGTTCCTGGAGGTCGTGTTCCAGGTGCTGACCTGGGGTGACCTGACGCTCGTCGCGCTCGGTCCGAAGGTGGCCAAGGGCTTCGACAAGGCCTCGACGCCCGCCTCGCCCCCGCCGTCCGCCGTGATCGACGTGTCCGTCGCCGGCGCCACGCTCGACGGCGGCGCGGCGGACGGTGCTCCGTTCGACCCGCCCGACTTCGGCGGCACCTACACGGCGAACTCCAGCGCCAGCCTGTTCACCGCCGGCGCGGTGCTGCTCGACGGGGCCGGCGAGGGCACGCTGACCCTGCCCGAGGGCGACTACGACACGTGCGCGCACAAGGGCGGCTTCCTCTCGGCCGAGGACACGCTGACCCTCGGCGCGGGCGGTGCCAGCGTGGACGCGACCCTGTCCGCACGGCTCATCGTGCGCGGCGAGGTCACGCCCATCGCGGACACCGACCTGCTCCAGGCGGGCACCACGACCACGGCCGCGGTGACCTTCTACGACGCCACCGACACCGAGGTCCCCTGCCCCGACGACGCCGTGCTCTGGCAGCTCACCAGCGGCCCGAAGGGCGACGTCGGCAGCGTCGACGCGAACGGCAGCGTGACCGTCGGCAAGGCCTGCGGCGCGGGCTGGGTCACCGCCTGGTGTGCGGGCGTCCAGGCCGCGGGCGTCGAGTTCTCCACCGACTGCAACGGCAAGCTCCCGCCGCTGCCGCCGGCGCCCAAGACGGGTGGCACCGGGGACGTCGAGGGCGGCTGGCAGGGCTCGTACTCCGTCACCTACCCGGGCACGGCCTACAGCCCGGTGCCGATCAGCTGCGGCAACTTCCTCTACCAGCAGTCCGGCTCGATCTTCATGACCCTGTTCCAGACCGACAGTCCCGAGGACGGCGTCGACTTCGTCAGCGGCACGTGGTCCATGAGCAACTTCAAGGACGTGACCACCTGGCCCCACTGTCAGTCGACCGACACGATCGCCATCGGCGGCAACATCGTGAGCGGCAGCATCGCCGGCAGCACCTTCACCGGCACCCTCGCCAGCGCCGACCCGGACATCTCGTTCCCGTTCTCGATGGTCGTGGTCCACGACGACATGGACGGCAACTTCAGCGGTGGTGCTTCGGGCGCCCTCTCGCTCGAGGACAACTGAGTCGCGGGCTCCTGCTACAGTGCGCCGCCTTCGCCCCGCACCGGAGACGTGCCCGATGTCCTGCTCGAAGTCTGCGTTGGTCGCGACCGCGCTGTTGCTGGTCATGGCGGCGCCCGCCGTGGCCGAGGACCTGGTCGGGTACTACCTGCCCGACGACATCGCGTACGACGGCTCGATCCCCACGCCCGAGAGCGTGCTCGGCTGGCAGGTCGGCGACTGGCACGTGCGCCCGGACCTGACCGTGCGCTACTTCGAGGCCCTGGCCGCGGCCAGCCCGCGCATGGCGCTCACGCGCTACGGCGAGACCCACGAGCAGCGCCCGCTGCTGCTGGCGGCGTTCAGCTCGCCGGCGAACATCGCGCGGCTGGAGCAGATCCGCACCGGCCACCTCCGGGCGCTGGCGAACGGCGAGGGCGCCGGCGACGGCCGGCCGGCCATCGTGTGGATGGGTTACAGCGTCCACGGCGACGAGTCCTCGGGCGCCAACGCCGCGCTGGTCTTCGCCTACCACCTGGCCGCCGCGCGGGGCGAGGAGATCGACGCGATCCTGGCCGACACGATCATCCTCGTGGATCCGGTGATCAATCCCGACGGCCTGGCGCGCTTCGCCGGTTGGGCCAACATGCACAAGGGCAAGCAGTTGGTGGCCGACGGCAGCCACCGCGAGCATCGCCAGGGCTGGCCCGGCGGCCGCACCAACCACTACTGGTTCGACCTCAACCGCGACTGGCTGCTGCTCACGCATCCCGAGTCGCGCGGGCGCATCGCGCAGTTCCACCGCTGGCGCCCGAACCTGCTCACCGACTTCCACGAGATGGGCACCGACAGCACCTACTTCTTCCAGCCCGGCGTGCCCAGCCGGCAGAACCCGCTCACTCCCGCCGCCAACCTGGACCTCACGCGGCGCGTGGCCGAGTTCCACGCCGCCGAGCTCGACGAGATCGGGAGCCTCTACTACACCGAGGAGTCCTTCG
The DNA here is from genome assembly GCA_029259725.1 of Planctomycetota bacterium. Taxonomy (GTDB): domain Bacteria; phylum Planctomycetota; class B15-G4; order B15-G4; family B15-G4; genus JAJDER01. The sequence continues at coordinate 23,071 of JAJDER010000178.1, forward strand.
ACGATTTCTACTACGGCAAGGGCTCGACCTATCCGGACGTGCACGGCTGCGTCGGCATCCTGTTCGAGCAGGCCAGCTCGCGCGGCCACCTGCAGGAGGGGCCCTTCGGCGAGGTGACCTTCCCCTTCACGATCCGCAACCAGGTGCGCACCTCGCTGTCGTCGATCAAGGCCGCGCACGCGCTGCGCACCGAGTTGCTGGACTGGCAGGCCGAGACGGTCACCACCGCGCGCTCCGAGGCCGACGACGGGGAACTCGGCGGCTGGGTCTTCGGCCACGCCGACGACCCCGCGATCCTGTTCCACATGGTCGACCTGCTGCGGCGGCACCAGATCGAGGTGCACCGGTTGGCCGAGCCGGTCGAGCTCGACGGCCAGGCGTTCCGACCCGGGAGCGCGTTCGTGGTCCCCGCGGCCCAGGATCAGTTCCGGCTGGCCACCGCGCTGTTCGAGCAGCGCACCGAGTTCGCCGACCCGACCTTCTACGACGTGTCGGCCTGGACCCTGCCCCTGGCCTTCGGCGTGCCCTTCGCCGGCGTGCCGCGCGGTGACTGGGGCGGCGACCTGCTCGGCGCTCCGGTGACCGAACCGGGCTTCCCCGTGGGCACCATCGAGGACGCCGTCCCCGCGGCCGACACCTACGCCTACGCCTTCACCTGGGACTCATCCGCGGCGCCGCGCGCGCTGCAGCGGCTGCTCTCGGCGGAGGTCCACGCCCAGGTCGCCACGCGGCCGTTCACCGGCTCCACGCGCGCCGGTCCGCGCGAGTTCGAGCCGGGCACGATCGTGGTCCCGCTCGGCGTGCAGGCTGCGGACGTCGCCGCGGTCCACGCGCTGCTCCGCACGGTGGCGGCGCGCGACGGCATCGACGTGCATGCCCTGACCACGGGCCTGACCGTGGCCGGCGTGGACCTCGGCAGCCCGAGCCTGGTCACCATCGAGCCGCCGCGGCCGCTGCTGATCGTGGACGGCGGCGTGTCGTCGGGCGAGGCCGGGGAGGTCTGGCACCTGCTCGACACGCGCCTGGGACTCCCCTTGCCCATGGTCGAGATGGACCGCGTGGGCAGGCTCGACCTGGGCGACTACACGCACCTGCTCATGGTCGGCGGCAGCTACGGGGCCCTGGGCGACGGCACGGCCGAGGCCGTTCGCGACTGGGTGCGCGGCGGCGGCATCCTGATCGCCACCTCCAGTGCCGTGCGCTGGGCCGAGCGCAACGTGCTGCGCCTCTCCGACAGCGGGCGCGGCGGCGGCGATGACGGCGACAGCGGCACCGCCGGTCGCCCCCGGAGCGGGCCGCCCCGCAACGCGCGGAACGACGACGACGAGGACGAGGAAGACGACGACGTGGATGACGACGATGCGGATGACGACGACGCGGCCGAGGACGACAAGCGCCCCGACGACGACGAAGAGGGCGAGCACGACGCGCCCCCCACCTACGCCGACTACGAGGACCTGCGCGCCCAGACCCTGGTCAGCGGCACGATCTTCGACACGTCGCTCGACCGCACCCACCCGCTGGCCTTCGGCATCGGCACGGCGCACCTGCCCGTGTTCCGCCGCGGCACCACGATCATGGACCTCGACGACGATCCCTTCGTCAACGTCGCCGTCTACACCGACGAGCCGCTGCTGGGCGGCTACGCGTCGGACGAGAACGTCGAGAAGATCGCAGGGACGGCCGCCGCCATCGCGCGGCGCAGCGGCGGCGGCACCGTGGTCACGATCATCGACGACCCGCTGTTCCGTGGCTACTGGCGCGGCGCCAGCCGACTCTTCACCAACGCGCTCTACTTCGGAGGCGCGGTGAAGAGCACGCGCAGGATCGGGGGCGAGGAGATGGAGGCCCACGAGAACGCCCTCGAGGGCGGGCACTAGCCGTGCTGTCGGCGCGACCCTAGCGCACGATGACGAGGCGCTGGTCCGCCTGCACCACACCGACCCGCTGGATCTCCCCGTCGGGCCAGGTGACCGTCAGCGTGGCCTCGCTCTCGGCTCCGAGTCCGAAGTGCGCCACCAGGGGCGACTGCGAGACGTAGTTGCTCCCGCACTCGACCCAGCGCGTCTGCGTGGGCAGGGCCTCGTTCTCGAGCACGATCTTGCTGCCGAGGGCACGCGAGTTGAAGGCAGAGGCATCGCGCAGCTCCACCGAGAGCCAGTGACCCGACACCGTCGCCGGGTCGTTGCGGTAGAGCGTCAGCCCCACGTCGTGGTTCGAGATCAGGATGTCGAGGGCGCCGTCGTTGTCGGCATCGAAGATGACCAGCCCCCGACCCTGGTCGCCGTCGTCCACGCCGAACAGCTGCGCCGACTCGGTGAACACGCCGGCGCCCGAGTTGAGGAACACCTTGTTGGTGTCGGTGCCGAACGGGTACTCCGGACCGACGTACCACCCGTTGGTGTGCACCAGGTCCAGGTCACCGTCGTTGTCGAGGTCGCCGAAGTCCGAGCCCCAGCCCCAGCCCCCGTCCCGCACGCCCGCCGCGTCGGTGACGTCGATCAACGTGCCGTCGCCCTCGTTGGCGAAGAGCCGGTTCCCGCTGTCGCACCAGGTCGCGTCGGGCAGCGGCACGGCGCCGTCGTAGTAGATCGAGCTGATGAAGAGATCGGGGTCACCGTCGTTGTCGTAGTCGCCGACGGAACACCCCATGCCGCAGACCCCGACACCGAGATGGCCGGTCACGTCGATGAAGTCGAGCGCGCCGTCGTTGCGCCAGTGCTTGCTGGTCTCGAAGTCCCCGGCCCAGACCACGTCCTGGTCCCCGTCGCCATCCATGTCCACGATGTGCGGGGAGAAGCCGCGGCTGAAGGTGTCGACGACGAGCGCCGGAGTCCGGTCCCTGAACGTCCCGTCGCCCTGGTTCAGGAGCATGCGGTTGTGGTCGTTCTGCTGGCTCGTGCCGACCAGGTCCGGCCGCCCGTCGCCGTCCAGGTCGCCGGCCGCGAGCCCATGGCGTCCGGTGTGGAGGGCGCCGGCCTGCTCCGCCACCTCCGTGAACGTCCCGTCACCACGGGCGCGGAAGAGGGCGTTGCGGTACTCCTGGAGCGTCGTGCCCGACACCGACTTGCCCATCGGAGCCGGGGGCAACGGGCCGAGCGGACCGTTGGGGCCGGAGACCATGGGCCCGTCGACCTGGTCCTCGTAGGTGAGCAGGAAGAGGTCGAGGTCCGCGTCGCCGTCGAAGTCGAACCACATCGGCATGGAGCCCGGGACCATCACGTCCAGGCCGGAGCCGGGTGCCACGTCGATGAAGGTGCCGTCCTGCTGGTTGCGGAACAGGCGGCAGGGTTGCCCGTTGCCGCCGTGCCAGAAGATGTCCTGCCAGCCGTCCTCGTCGAAGTCGGCCACGGCGATGCCCGAGGTCATGACGTGCATGATGTGGGCGGACGGCGTGGCGACGAAGGGGCCGCCCAGCCCCGCCGCGTCGGTGACGTCCGTGAAGGACTGCGCGAAGCCACTGCCGGCGATGGCGACGACGCCCGCAAGGGCCACGGAAGACCGACGACGATCGATGCGAGACATGCGTGGGCCTCCTCCCGTTCCTGACCGAACTCTGCCCGTGGTCTCATCAGGGTGTCGGACGAGATTCTAGTCCCCGCGCGACCGGCGTGGGAAGCGCCCCGGCCCTCAGGCCCCCACAACGGGCGGTCAGGCCCCCACGGCGGGCGGTCAGGCCCCCACGGTCAGGCCCCCGCCGCGGTCGGACTCGTCGTCCGCCGGGAGAGCACGAGCATCCAGACGCCGACCAGCACGGCGGGCACGCTCAGCCACTGCCCCATGCTCAGGGTCATGTCGATCGAGAAGGCGGCCTGGCGTTCCTTGATGAACTCGATCAGGAAGCGACTGCCGAAGATCAGGATCATGAACAGGCCCACGAGCCGGCCCGGTGGTGACGAGGGCCCGGCCCTGCGGTACATCGCGCGCAGCAGGAAGAAGATGCCCAGGTAGCTGAGCGCCTCGTAGAGCTGGGCCGGGTGGCGTGGCACCACCGGCGGCGCGCCGCGCTCGAAGACGACCGCCCAGGGCACGTCGGTGGGCACGCCGATGATCTCGGAGTTGAACACGTTGCCCAGGCGGATGAAGCAGGAGGTGAGCGCGACCGGCACCGACATGCGGTCGAGCAGCCAGAGGTAGGGCTGATCCGGGTGGCGACGGCTGTAGAAGATCATCGCGATCAGGATCGCCAGGGTGCCGCCGTGGCTGGCCAGGCCGCCTTCCCAGACGCGCAGGATGGCCAGTGGATCGCCGAGATAGCGCTCGGGCTCGTAGAACAGGCAGTGCCCGAGCCGCGCCCCCACCACCGTGGCGATCATCATCCAGCCCAGCAGGTTGTCGACAGCCAGCGGGTCCTTGCCTTCACGCCGGTACATGCCCTGCAGGATGCGATGGCCGATCAGGAAGCCCGAGACGAACATCAGCCCGTACCAGCGCAGCTTGATCGGCCCGAGCTCGAACAGGATCGGGTCCGGGTTCCAGTGGAAGGCTTCGGCGGGCACGGCGGCTCTTCGGGCGGGATCGGGACGACCGGCGCGATCAGGCGCGGACGTCGACCATCGCGCCTGCCGGCCCCCGGATCAATGCCTCCGGCGATTCCCCGACGCAGCGGCCGCCACTAGGATGAGTCCGTCGTCCCGCCTCCGGAGACCCCGATGCGTTCCCGCCCACGCCGCAATCGCCGCACCGCCGCCCTGCGCGGCCTGGCCCGCGAGACGCGGCTGGACCCGGGCGCCCTGGTGCTGCCCGTGTTCCTCCACGACGCGGCCGACGAGCCCATCGACGCCATGCCCGGCTGCTCGCGCCTCGGGCCCGACGGCCTGCTGACCGAAGTCGAGCGCGCGCTCGAAGTCGGGGTCCACGCCGTGGTGCTGTTCCCCAGGATCCCGGACGACCAGAAGTCCCGCACCGGCGAGGAGTGCTTCAACGAGCGGGGCCTGATCCCACGCTCGGTCACCGCGCTGAAGGAGCGCTTCGGTGACGAGCTCGTGGTCATGACCGACGTCGCCCTGGACCCGTACAGCAGCGACGGGCACGACGGCCTGGTCGACGACGACGGCCGCATCCTCAACGACGAGACCGTCGACGTGCTCTGCCGCCAGGCCCTGGCCCAGGCCCGCGCGGGCGCCGACGTCATCGCGCCGAGCGACATGATGGACGGCCGCATCGGCGCGATCCGCGACACCCTCGACGACGAGGGCTTCACCGAGGTCGGGTTGCTGAGCTACACGGCCAAGTACGCGTCGGCGTTCTACGGCCCCTTCCGCGGGGCGCTCGACAGCGCGCCCAGGGCCGGCGACAAGCGCACCTACCAGATGGACCCGGCCAACGTGCGTGAGGCCCTGCGCGAGTTGCAGCTCGATCTCGAGGAGGGCGCCGACATCGTCATGGTCAAGCCGGCCGGCGCCTACCTGGATGTGATCTCGGCCCTGGCCGACGAGTCCGACGTGCCCGTGGCCGCCTACCAGGTCAGCGGCGAGTACCTGATGATCAAGGCGGCGGCGGCGAGCGGCTGGCTCGACGAGCGCGCGGTGGCGCTCGAGAGCCTGGCTTGCATCCACCGCGCCGGCGCGGACGTGATCTTCACGTACTTCGCGCGCGACGCGGCGGCGTGGTTGCGTAGCGGTTGAGGAGCGCGGCGTCCGAGAATCGGACTACTTGACGACAAGCGTGGCGGCGCTCGTGAGCGTCCCGCCCTGGGTTGCACCGGTCTCGTGAACCCAGGCCTGGAGCAGGATCGGCAATCCCACCAAGACCGGGTCGGTCGGAATCACGGCCGGAAGGTCCAGGCGCCCCGAGGGCCCGAGTGGCAGGGCGATGGGGCCGAGGAAGGGCGGCAGCATCGCCAGCTCACCACCGAACTTGGGCAACGGAATCGTCCCAGGGATGGCCCCGACCAGGAGTTCGGCGACGTGATCCGGAGGCCCCACGACGGTGATCGTCACACGACCACCGAGTTGCACGACACCGCCGATGAGGATGCCTGTCTCGATCAGATCATGCCGCGTGTCGACGGCCGGCGCGTACAGGCTTTGAGTGATGCCACTGGGCCAGAAGACGACAATGCGATCGAGAGCGTCGTCGGTACCGAGGCCGATCTGCCGGATCGGGCTGTCCGTGTTGCCGAATCCCTTGCCGGCGGCAAGATGTGTCCAGAACTGGTTCCCAGCTGTCGTGACCGCCTGAAGGCGCGCCCCCACCGCTGATCTGTTGCTGGCGACGCCCTCCAATCCGACCTTCACCCAGTGGTTGGCATTGCCGTGGTTGAGCAGCAGGTAGTTGGCCTCGAGCGTGTCGAGCAGTGGGTGGGGCCCGCCTGAGTTGATGTACATGTCCACGTCGCCGTCGTCGTCGATGTCGCCGAAGACACTCCCGTGGCTGCGGGTCATCCCCAAGGCGGCCAGGCCGCTGCTGAACGTCACGTTGGTCGCGATCAACCCTCCGGATCCGTTCGGGGTCATCTTGAGCAAGACGTCCGTCGAGGCTGCCTGGGGGCTGCCCGTGCCCATGTAGATCTCGGGGTATCCGTCGTTGTCGAGATCGCCGCTGTTGTGGCCCATGTCCTCCTGTCCGGTCATCCCGACGGCCGAGGACACGTCCAAGAACGTCCCGTCGCCCAGGTTGATGAACAGCCGCGAGATCGTGAGGACGACTTCCACCTGGTACTTGGGGTCGTACAAGTCCATCCAACCGTCGTTGTTGAAGTCCTCGAACACGAGGCCGAAGTTCCGGCCAGGGGAGGACACCCCCGCAGCCTCGGCGATGTCCTCGAAGGTGCCATCGCCGTTGTTGCGGAGGAGCAGGTTGGCGCCCTCCGCGTCCCCTGCTGCGAGATCTGGCCAACCATCGTTGTCGATGTCGCCCGAACTGCAGTGACGGAAGCCGCCAAGGATCCCGGCAAGTCCCGCACTCGCGGTCTGATCCGAGAAGACCAAGTCGCCCTCATTGTGGAGCAAGGCGATCTGGCCGAGTCCGAAGGAAAGCACCGCATCGCCCGTGAGGAACACATCGAGCAGGCCGTCGCGGTCGTAGTCCAGGAGCGTGATACCGTGGTTGGCGAGGGGTCCACCTAGATCACCCGCCTGCGTGGACACATCGGTGAAGACCCCGAGCGTGTCAAGGTCGTTACGCAGGACCGTCACCACTTGCAGCGCGTAGAACCCTCCGTTGGCGATGACGACATCCGGATCGCCGTCGTTGTCGAGGTCCGCGGCGGCCATGCCCCAACTGTTGCTGTCGAAGTCCGGCGCGATGCCCCACGCGGCGCTCATGTCCGTGAAGGTGTGGTCCGGGTTCTGTTTGAAGAACCTGTTCGGTTGGGAGTCGTTCGAGGTCGCGAGGTCGAGGAGCCCGTCGCCATCGAAATCGACCATGGCCGCACCCCGGCCGAACGTGGGGACATTCACGCCGAACTGGCCTGCCGCCTCGGTGAATTGAAGCTGGGCCGCGGCGGCACCGGACAGGAGCAGGATGCCAATGAGACTTTGCAACATGATGGAGACCTTCCTGCCCGAAGATGCACCGACGATACCACGCGGAGAAACCGGCGGAGTGCCTCTCCCGTTGATGATCCCCGGTTCGTGGGGTGGTCGCTGCCGAGCACTTGGCATCGATCAGCGCTTCTGAGGCGGATCCGCGGTCTCGACGACGACGATGCGCCGGTTGACGGGCACGGGGAGCCGAACCAGACCTTGTGGGAGCCCTGCGACATGAAGTGGCTCCCGGCCTCGACGTGCCGGTGCTGCCGCGTGCCGTCGCCCTGGGTCACGATGATGCGCGCGCCGATCCCCTTGGAGTTCGACTCGACACCCTGCAGCTCGACTTCGAGCCAGCTGCCCAGGCCCGTCGGGTCACCGCTCCACAGCGTCAGCCCCACGTCGCTGTTGCTGACCAGGATGTCGCCCGGCGGGCCCGGGTAAGTGCGTGCGTGCTCCCCGCTCGTAGCCGGCGCACACTCCAGAGTTGCCGGTCAGCGAGGCTCGGTCACGATGAGCTTCTGGTCTACCGGTACGTTGAGTAGGGTCTGGATGACACCGTTCGGCCAGACGACTTTGATGCGCACGACCGTGTTGTCTGCCGTGCCGAAGCGCGCAGCCAGTGGGGGCTGGGAGAGGTAGTTGCTCCCGCACTCCACGACATGCGTCTGCTTGGGCAGCGTCCCCGCACGCACTTCGATCTTTGCCCCGATGCCCCTTGAGTTCATGGATGTGGAGCGCAACTCCACATCTATGTAGTGGCCTACCACCGAGCCCGGATCATTGCGGTAGAGGGTCAGGCCCGTGTTGTTGTTGGAGATCAGGATGTCGAGAGCGCCATCATGGTCGTAGTCGAGCAGGACGAGGCCGCGCCCCTGGTCGCCGTCATCGATACCGAGCGCGACCGCCTGATCCGTGAAGACACCGGAACCGTCGTTGACGAACACCCGGACCTTGTCCTGATTGAATCCGAAGACCTCGTCCGCATACCAGCCGTTGGTCATGACGATGTCGAGATCGCCGTCGTTGTCGATGTCGCCGAAGTCTGTGCCCCAGCCCCAGCCGCCGTCACGAACGCCGGCCTGATCCGTCATGTCGGCGAAGGTCCCGTCCCCGTTGTTCACGTAGAGACGGTTGCCGGAGTCGCCCCAATTCGACTCGGGGAGTGGCTCGACGCCGTCGTAGTAGATCGAAGTCGTGAAGACGTCGATGTCACCATCATTGTCGTAGTCGGCGACTGTGCACCCCATGCCGTTCTCGTCGGTCCCGAAGCCGACGGCAGCCGTGACGTCCACGAAGTCCAGGTTTCCGTCATTTCGGAAGAACTTCGACGTGTTGAAGTCGCCCGACCAGAAGACGTCATGGTCACCGTCGCCGTCCATGTCGACGATGTGCGGGGAGAACCCGCGGCTGAAGGTGTCACCGATGACCGCCGGCGTCCGGTCCTTGAACGTTCCGTCGCCCTGGTTGATGAGCATGCGGTTGGTGTCGCCGTTGTGGCTCACACCGACGAGATCGATCAGCCCGTCGCCGTCGAGGTCACCGGCGGCGAGACCATATCGCCCGGTATGGAGCACGCCCGCCTCCTCGGCGACCTCGGTGAACGTCCCGTCGCCGTCATTGCGATACAGGAAGTTGCGATAGGTGTGGACCCAGTGGCCCAATCCGCTGCCGAGCCCTCCGCCTGGCGCCGGCGGCCCCGAGAAACCGCCACCCGGCCCCTGGGCCATCGCCGGTGGGAGGGAGTCCTCGTAGGTCAGGAGGAAGAGGTCGAGGTCCGCGTCATTGTCATAGTCCATCCAGAGGGGCATCGAACCGGGAACCTGATCGTCGACGCCCGCTTCCGCGGCGAGATTGGTGAATGTCCCGTCCCCGTTGTTGTGGAACAGCTTGTTCGGCTGACCGCTGCCGCCGTGCCAGAAGATGTCGTCCCAGCCATCGTCGTCGTAGTCACCAACGGCCGCCCCGGACGTCATGACCCACGTCTTCCAGAACTCCGAAGCCTTGACGAAGGGACCCCCGAGACCTGCGGAATCCGTGACGTCGGTGAAAGACTGGGCTGCCATGCCGCCAGCAAGAAGGAGCGTCGACGCCCCCGCGATCCATGCCCGAATCATGTGCGCTTCCCCGGGGGCCCGGAGAGCGCAGCGCCGAGCCCGCGTTGTCGATGAATCTGCCCATTGCGCCAGCCCTTGCCGGGCGGGCTCTGCTGGCAGTCTAACCGACTTCGAGGACGGCGTGGGGGGAGGCACGAGACCGGTGCACGTCCGAGACTCGTCGCCCGTGCAGAACCGAGACGGAGACTGGGTTTGCTCCCAGGATGCCTGCATGTCAGCTTCAGAACTGGAACAGCCAAACGGCGCGTCGTGCGTGGCACAGGACGGCCGGACGAGGCCGAAGAGGACCACGAACGAGAGCCCGGCAAGGGGGGTCCTGACAGTCAGTACGCGTAGGCTTCGGTGTGCACGATCACACCGTCGACGAGGACGTCGAAGGTCCCCGTCGCCTGCGGCCCGTAGGTGAAGGCGATGTCCTTCTCCAGGATGATCGGGAACTCGCCGTCGTCCTGCGGCGCCATCAGATCGGTGCGCACGGTGAGCTCCGGGGTCCCCGGATCACTGTGCACGTCGATGACCAGGTTGGCGGCCGGTCCGAGCCGGCGCCCCGCGGCGTCGCGCGGCGTCAACACGGCCTTGTACATGTGCGCGCCCGCCTGGTGGATCGGGTTCGGCTGCTCGGCGTAGAAGCTGGTTTGTCCCGGGTCGACGGCGCCGCCCACCTCGACCCGGATGTTCATGCCGGTGAGGATCCCATCGACCTTCACGTTGAAGACCACTGTCGTGGCGATCGGCGGGCCCGTGAAGGTGAAGACGTAGCGGCCGTCACCGAGATCGCTGCTGCTGTCGGGCTGGGCGCCGCTGGTCGCGGCGATGTCCACGTCGTGGCCCGGGCCGAGCGCCACACCACGGCTGTCACAGGGCGTGCACTCGATGCTGAAGCTCTGGCTGGTGGGGCGGATCGCCTCGGGGCGCACGAACACGTGGCTCGACGGGCCGTCACAGCCCCCCACCACCTGCACGCTCGGGCGGATCATGGGCACGAAGCCGTTGAAGCTCGTCTCGACGCGGTACTCCCCGGACACGGCCGGCACGTCGAAGGTCCGAGTGAACTCGTTGCCGGCCACCCAGGCCACCGGACCCGTCGCCGTGGCGCCGGGCATCTCGATGGTGACGACGGCGTTCTCGTCCAGCGGGACGCCCTGGGCGTCGTGGGCGAAGACCGTGACCGGAAGGGTAGTCGGTGCGCCCGACAGGCCGGAGCCCAGCGCAGGCACGGTCTGGATCGGGACGTCGAAGAGCACCGGTTCGACCGCCAGCAACTCGCTCCCCGCGGGCACGGCGCCGTAGCGCAGCCGCAGGCCCGAGGGCATGGTCACCACGAGGTCCGCGTCCGGCTCGTAGCCGAGGGCGAGGAGTTCCTCCTTGGCGTTGTCGCTCACCGTGGAGCCCTGCGCGCCGATCATGCGCAGGTGCGAGAGGCCGCCGGCCCCGTTGCGCTGGATCTTGGCGCCGATGCCGTGGGGCGCCGACGTTCCCGCCTGCACCTCGACCATGATGCCGCCCTGGCCGTAGCGCGGGATCTGGTTCTCGTAGTACCGCAGGCGACCGGCGGTCTCGACGATGAACACGTCGACGTCACCGTCCCCATCCATGTCGCCGATGGCGGCGGCGCGCTCGTCGTTCAGGTCGGTCAGGTCGAAGCGATAGCTCCCGTCACCGAAGACGAAGTCCACTTCCGGCCCGAGGCCACGGAACAGGAAGTCACGCTGCTTGAGCGGCCACTGAGTCTGAGCCCCGCCGCCCGTGACGTGACCGTTCACGACGAGCAGGTCGACCCACGGGTCCATGTCGGCGTTGAAGAAGCTGGTGCCCCAGCCCACGGCTCCGTCGGTGAGCCCGAAGTTGAGGTAGTCGGGGACCACGGCGGCCGAGACGTTGTACTCGTCGTCGGCACGCTCCCACGGCGTGCCCGTCGTCTCCCACTCGTGGTTGATGAGCAGGTGGTTGGCGTGGACGTCGGTCTTGTAGATGTCGAAGTCGCCGTCGTAGTCCACGTCGGCGATGGCGATCCCCATGATGCCGGCCTGCGTGTTGGCGCCGCTGTCGGGCGCGGTGTCGATCCAGGTGCCGTCGGGCTGACCGGCCAGGAAGTTGTCCAGCGAGTTGTTGGCCATGCCGGTGGCGTTGGTGGCCAGCCAGTCCTGGCCGGTGACGACGTCGGGCAGGCCGTCGCCGTTGAAGTCGCCCAGCGCCACGACGTGGGTCGAGCCGGCGACGTCGAGGCCCACCTCGGCCGACAGGTCGGTGAAGGTGCCATCGCCGTTGTTGCGGTAGTAGTGGTTCGGCGTGGCGTGGAACTCGGCCACGTACAGGTCGAGCCAGCCGTCGAGGTCCAGGTCGTGGAAGCGGGCGTGGAGGCTGTGGCCCGACCCGATCGTGCCGGTCAGGCTGGTGATGTCGGTGAAGACACCCGTCCCGTCGTTGCGGTACATGCGGCTGCGGCCGGGTGCGGGCACGCCGTCGAAGCCGGGGTCCAGGGAACCCAGGAACAGGTCCAGGTCGCCGTCGTTGTCGATGTCGCCCAGCGCGACGCAGCGATCGAACTCGCCGGTCTCGATGCCGGACGCGGCGGTGACGTCGACGAACTGGGTGCCCTCGTTGAGGAACACCGCGTTCCTGGAGAGACCGCCGGCCGCGACGAGATCCAGGTCACCATCGCCGTCGAGGTCGCCCAAGGCCACGCCGCTGCCCGAGAAGCTGTGCATGGGCGAGCCGTTGATGCGGTCAATGCCACTCACCGCCGTGTGCGCGATGCCCAGCTCGAGGGCGCGCTCGACGAAGCCTTCCGAGGGTGGGTGGATCTTCGCGCTCGAACGAGGATCCAGGCTGAAGCCCTGGGCGGACAGGGCAGTCGCCGTGACGACGAGCGCCACCGCGAGACGAATCGTGTGTGAGGTCCGGGTGTCATGCCCCATGGTTGCGCCCCCAGCGCGTGCTTGCTCGTGTGTGTGGTCGAATCACGGGCCCGCTCCGTGCCCCGGAGCGGACCCGCGGGTGTCCTCTTGCTTCGATTCAGTGGCCTGCGCGTCCGGTCTGCGGCGGACCTGCGGTCGCCGGCGCGGGCTTGGAGATGGTCACGCGCTGCATGGTCGTGACGCCGTACACGTGCGTGGACTGGCCGTCGGGCCAGACCAGTTCGAGATCCACGGCTCCGGCGTACTGGCCGAGCCCGAACCAGGCGCGCGTCGGCGCCTGCGACATGAACTGGTCGCTGCACTCGAGCTCGCGCAGGTAGCGGGTGTTGCCCGGGATCGTGAGCGTGATCCGCGTGCCCACGGCGTGACTGTTGGTGCCGCCGGTGCGGGCCTCGATCTCGATCCAGCGACCGACCGTGGCCGGGTCGTTCTTCCACAACTGGAGACCCACGTCGTTGCTGGAGGTGAGCACGTCGAGGGCGCCGTCGCGGTTGTAGTCGAAGACCACGAGCCCGCGTCCCTGCTGGTCCTCGACGAGCCCCATGGAGGCGGCCTCGTCGGTGAAGTTGCCGAAGCCGTCGTTCATGAAGGCGCGGGTGGTGTCGAACAGGTACTCGGGGTAGGTCGGCTCCATCGGCCAGCCGTTGGTGTGGAGCAGGTCCAGGAAGCGGTTGTTGTCGATGTCCGCCCACTGCGCGCCCCAGCCCCAGCCGCCGTCGCGCACGCCGGCGGCATCGGTGCCGTCGGTGAAGGTGCCGTCGCCGTTGTTGACGTAGAGGCGGTTGCCGGACCAGCCCCAGTTGGGCTCCGGCAGCGGGCCGACGTCGTTGTAGATGGCCGAGACGAAGACGTCGAGGTCGTTGTCGCCGTCGAAGTCGGCGATGGTCGAACCCATGCCGTTCTCGTCGGTGCCGAATCCGGCCGCGACCGTCGTGTTGACGAAGGTCATGTTCCCGTCGTTGCGCAGCAGCGTGCTCGTGTCGAAGTCGCCGGCCCAGAGCACGTCCTTGTCTCCGTCACCGTCGATGTCCACGATGTGCGGCGAGAAGCCATGCGCCCAGTTGGCCGGGTCCGTCTTGATGTTGACCGGCGTGCGGTCCCTGAAGGTGCCGTCACCCTGGTTGAGCAGCATGTTGATCGGACGCGGGCCGTCGTGCGGCAAGGACCAGCTGACGCCGACGAGATCCACCAGGCCGTCACCGTTGATGTCGCCGGCCGCGACGCCCCAGTAGCCGCTGTCGAGCAGGCCGGCTTCCTCGGCGGACTCGGTGAAGGTGCCGTCGCCGTCGTTGCGCCAGAAGTAGTTGCGGTGGAACTGGAGCTTGGGACCCGGACTGAGGTCGACGCCGGCCGGCGAGTTGGGTCCGGTGAGCGTGCCTCCGCCGGGCAGCATCGCCACCGGGCCGGGGTAGACGTCCTCGATCGTGGTGAGCAGCAGGTCGAGGTCGCCGTCGTCGTCCGCGTCGAACCACAGCGCCTGCGCGCCGGAGGCCATGACACCCACGCCTGCGGCCTCGGTCACGTCGATGAACGCGCCGCGCTGGTCGTTGCGGAACAGCTTCGTCGACTGACCGCTCCCGCCGTGCCAGAAGATGTCGTCCCAGCCGTCGCCGTCGTAGTCACCCACGGCCACGCTGTCCGTCATGATCTGGAAGTGAGCGGTCAGGGGCGCGACCACGTGGGCCCCGCCGAGACCTGAGTCATTGGTGACGTCGGTGAAGCTCTGCGCGGAGAGACCGGTGGTCAATGCGAGAGCGGCGGTACCGACGCAAGAGAGGCGGGTCCACGCCATGGTGATGTTCCTCCTGCCCGTTCCGCCGGGGAACGCGAGAAGCGCCCGGCGGGGTGTCATGCCTGATGGTCCGAAGGCTTGGTTGCCCGAAGCCCTGGTCGAGTTGCCCGAACGATGCGGAGGCCCGGGGAGGGTCCGCATATGGCCTACAGCCTATCTCAGACTCAATGAACCGGCGACTGCATCCTCGACGCGGTCGACGGGAGGGCCGTCAGCGGCAGGGTCCGGCGGCAGGGATCGGCGGCACCGGCACACCCGTCCTCGCCGGAAGAGGCCCTCCGGCACGCTTTCGAAGACACACCGGGTCCCGCGCCCTCGCTGCCCGTTCAGGCCTGCTTCGAAGAAGCCGGCGTCCCGGACCCGACTCTCGGAACCGGAATCAGAACTGGAAGTAGACGAAGGGGGTGTAGCCCGCGGCGCAGAACGGCAGGACCAGACCGAAGGCCAGCCCGTAGACGACCGAGAACGCCGGGTCCGAGAGCGACCGGAACGAGGGTGCCAGCCAGCGCCGGGACATGGCCACGTGGGTCACGGAGAAGGCCGCGATCAGCGCCCACCAGAGTGTCGGGATCGTCTGCGGGTTCAGCATGCCTCGACCGGCCTCGATCACGCCCACCAGCCCGAGGTAGTAATTCCCGGCGATGCCCAGGTCCGCGGCGCGGAAGGGGACGAACGAGAGCACCACGATGCCCGCCGCGTAGGGCAAACCGAGCACCGAGAGCCTCCCGAAGCTGCGCCCGCGCAGCAGCCGTTCGACCACCAGGAAGGCCCCGTGGTAGAGCCCCCACAGGACGAACCGGGCGTCGGCGCCGTGCCACAACCCGCACAGGAAGAACACGATCAGCAGGTTCACGTAGATCCGCACGGGCCCCTTCTTGTTGCCGCCCAGGGGGATGTAGACGTAGTCGCGAAACCAGGTCGCGAGGCTGATGTGCCAGCGTTGCCAGAAGGCTGTGACGCTGCGGGAGAGCCAGGGGAAATCGAAGTTGAGGCCGAGTTCGTAGCCGAGCAGGCCCGCCGTGGCGATGGCCATGTCGCTGTACCCGGAGAAGTCGCAGTAGACCTGCAGCGCGCACAGCAGCAGCGCCAGCCAGCGCGCCGAGATCGCGAAGGCATCCGGGTTGGCGAAGACCTGGTCCACCACCGGCGCGACGTTGTCGGCGATGCAGGCCTTCTTGATGAACCCGAACAGGAACAGGGTCAGGCAGGGTCGCCAGGCGATCTCGCCCCAGCGCTTGATCGTCTCGAGTTGCGGCAGGAAGTCGGTGGCGCGCACGATCGGGCCGGCCACGAGCTGCGGGAAGAAGGCCACGAACACCGCGAAGTCACGTAGCGACGTGATCGGCGCGAGGATCCTGCGGTAGACGTCGATGGTGTAGCTGAGCGTCTGCAGCGTGTAGAAGCTGATGCCCACGGGCAGCACGACCGAGAGCGTCGCGAGCGGGAAGCCCAGCCCGATGCTCGTGAAGAACGCGTGACCCGACTCGACGAAGAAGTCGTAGTACTTGAAGACACCCAGCAGGCCGAGGTTGGCGACGAGGCTCACCAGCAGCCAGCGGCGGCGGATGCCGGGGCGTTCCTCCGTGGCCAGCTTGAGTCCGACCACGTAGTCGATCACCGTCGACGCCGCGATCAGGGCCAGGAACCGGTAGTCCCAGCTGCCGTAGAACACGTAGCTGCAGACCAGCAGCCAGGTCTTGCGCCAGCCGTTGCGCGGCAGGGCCCAGTAGACGCCGAAGCACACGGCGAAGAAGACGAAGAACACCGCCTGGGTGAAGAGCACGGCCGGTCAGCCCTCCTCTTCGAGCAGCTCGACGATCTGATCGGCGAACAGACGACTGAAGAGCACGGCGGCTTCGGTGGTGAGGTGGTTGACGTCGTAGCGCCGCTCCAGCTCGTACAGCTCGGGGTACGCGTCCGGCTGGTCGAAACGCAGCAGCTCGGGCAGGTGACCCTCTTCGTGCAACGCCGTGACCACCGGGAGCGTGATCGAGTTCGGGGGCATCACGTAGATGACCCGGATGCCCGCCGCCGTGAGCCGCTCGAGTTGCCGCCGTTGCGCGTCGAGGTGCCAGATCTCCGCGGGGAAGCGCTTGCGCAGGTCGGCTCGCAGTTGGCGCAGACGGCCGAGGTACTCGTTCGGATCGGCGCGATGCCGCTGCCCGGCGGCCCGCAGGCCCGGTTGCCAGACGCTGCTCATGCCCTGGAAGCCGGCGCCCGTGTCCATCTGGCCGTCCGCGAACTGCGACGCCGGGCCATGGCCGAGGAGGTCCTTCAGGATGCGCGCGCCCTGGCCGTAGGCCGTCTGGCGCCAGCCGAAGAGCCGCAGGTGGATCTGGATCATGTTGAGCCGCGCGACCAGCGAACCGTCCATGCCCCAGGCCGCATCGATGGCCGAGAGCGTCTGCTCCGTCGAGTGCCACCACACGCTGCGCTCGGTGAAACGGTTGCGCTTGGTGATGAACGGGTCGTAGGCGCGCGGTTCGATGAACACGAAGCGCAGTTGCTGCCCGGGGAACTCGAGCAGCGACGCGAGCATGTCGTCGATCTCGTAGCCCTTCATGCCCTCGCCGCCGAGGTTGAACGAACGCAGCGAGATGCCGCGCTCGGCCAGTCGCTTGTCGATGACGCGCGGGGCGAACGAGCGCCAGACCATGCTGGAGCCGACGAACACGGCGTCGTATTTCGCGATGTGCTCCTCGAGGTAGGCCATCTTCTCGGAGACCGAGAAGCCGGCCGGGCGCGGCATCAGCCCCGATGCCGTCAGGCTGACCGCCAGGAAGCTCGCCGCGAAGAGCCCGAACAGCCGGGCCAGCCGCGCGCCGGACACCGGCTCGAGCGCGGGCGCGGCCGGCGTCGGGACGTCGTGCGGAGTGGACTCGAGGGGCATGGCGGACCGGACCGGGGGACGGGACAGGGGAGTCTATCTTCGTCCTCGGGACGTTTCCCCCGCGCCTTCGCCCCGGACACCCATCGGCTAACATCCACTCGGGCAAGAGGAGCACGACCATGGCGGTCCTCACGGGGACGAGCGGCTTCAGCTACAAGGAGTGGAAGGGTTCCTTCTACCCGGCCGACGTCCGCGCCGAGGACATGCTCGCCGCCTACGCCGAGCGCCTCGGCGCCGTCGAGATCAACAACACCTTCTATCGCATGCCCAGGTCCGCCGTCCTGGAGGGCTGGGCCGAGCAGGTGCCGGAGGACTTCCGGTTCGCCATCAAGGCCTCGCGTCGGATCACGCACTTCTCGCGGCTGAAGGAGCCGGACGAACTCCTCGGCTACCTGCTCGCGGCCACGGCGCACCTCGGGAGCAAGCTCGGCACGCTCCTGTTCCAGCTCCCGCCGAACATGAAGGCCGACGTCGACCGACTCGCGACCTTCCTGGCGGCGCTGCCCGACGGCACCCCGGCCGCCTTCGAGTTCCGTCACCCGTCCTGGCACGACCAGGCGGTGTACGCGCTGCTGACCGAGCACGACTGCGCGCTGGTGACGAGCGAGTCGGACGAGGAGGACGAGCCGCCCGCCGTGGTGGCGACCGCGGGCTGGGGCTACCTGCGCCTGCGCCGCACCGACTACGACGAGGCGCGCCTCGCCGCCTGGAGATCGGTCATCGACGCGCAGGCGTGGAGCCACGCCTTCGTGTTCTTCAAGCACGAGGACGCGGGCGCCGGCCCGGCCCTCGCGGCGCGCATGGCCGCGCTGTTCGGCTCCTGAGCAGCAGTGCCACGCCCACGAACGAGACGAGAAGCAGCTCGAAGCGCGTCGTCACCCGCCACAGCCTCGGGGCCGGTGAACAGGGTCACCTCCGCCACCAGGCCGGGGCCGAAGGCGAGGGCCACGCAGGGCCCGCGGGCCGCCGCTCGCCACAGCGCATCGAGCACGAAGAGCACCGTGGGCGAGGACATGTTGCCGTGACGGCGCAGCACCTCGCGCGAGGTGGCCAGGGCGTCCGGCCCGAGCCCGAGGGCACACTCCACTGCGCCGAGGATGCGCGTGCCGCCGGGGTGCACGGCCCAGCAACCCACGTCGTCCACGCCCAGACCGGCCTCGGCCAGCCAGCGGGAGAGCCAGGGGCCGAGATGCTCGGCGAGCAGCGCCGGCACCCGCGCCGAGAGCCCCATGCGGAACCCGTGGTCCCCCACCGTCCACGTCATCAGCTCGGCGCTGTCCCGGAACAGATGACTCCCGCTTCGCGCGATCCGCCAGGGCCGCGGCATCGCGGCTGGCTCCGGCGCCGTACCGATCACCGCCGCCGCCGCGCCGTCGCCGAAGAGGGCGTTGGCCACGACCTGTTCCTCGTCTTCCCAGCCGTGCTGCACGTGCACACTGCAGATCTCGGCGGCGACCAGCAGCACCCGCGCGTCGGGCTCGGCCTCCACGAACGCACGAGCGACGCGCAGACCGTTGAGCGCTCCGTGGCAGCCCATGAAGCCGATGTGCGTGCGCTGCACCGAGGGCGACAGGTCCAGATCGCGGATCAGCAGCTGATCGATCCCGGGCGCGCCGAAACCGGTGCAAGAGACCGTCACCAGATGAGTCATGCGGGACACGGCGACGTCGGCACGCTCGAGCGCCTCGGACGCCGCCGCGACGGCCAGGGGGCCGGCCACCTCGGCGTAGAGGGCCATCCGCGCCGCCGTGCCCGGCCCGTGCTCCGCCGTCGGGTCGGCGCCGGACGGCCAGGGGCTCGCGGAGCCCGGATCGAAGACGGCCGTCCGGCGGGTCTCGATCCCCGTGCGTCGATACAGCGCCCGGACGCCGCGCTCCTGTTCGGGCGGCAAGGGCGAGAGGCGCGTCATCAGCGCCAGGGCGGCGGCGCGATCGAGCTCCTGGGCCGGCACGGCGCGTCCCAGGCCGAGCAGGTACGCGCTCACGGGGTCACCCGCCGACCGTATCCATGGCGCACGAGTGCGCGCGCAACCCGCGGACGCGCCGCCAGTCCGAGCAGGGCCGCGGTCCACCGGGGTCGACGCAGCACGGCGCCCATCAGGCCGCAGGCGAAGCGGCGCGCACCCACCCGACGTCGCAGGCCACGGACGTAGTTCCGCCCGAGCCGCGGGTTCCAGGCTGCCCCGCACCGCGCGAGCAGCAGAGCCTCTTGCACCGCCGGGAGCACTTCGAGGGCCGAGGCCAGGGCCCAGCCCATGCCCTCCCCGGTGAAGGGCTCCACGTATCCCGAGCGGTCACCGATCAGGAAGGCCCAGGGCGCCGCCAGCCGCGTCGGCCGCCGCGTCAGCGCGGGCGTCCCGGTCCAGCGTGCGCCCGCCAGCTCGGGCAGGTCGAGGCCCGCCGCCACGAGGATCGATGCCGCCCGGACGCCGACCCAACCGGCCGGGTGCGGCTCGGGACGAGCCAGCGCCGCGGCGACGCTCGCGCGCCCATCCTCCAGGCGCGCGATGCCGACGTAGCCACCGGCTCCGCAGGCCATGACCAGCTGCGCCTCGCCCAGGCCGGCACCCGCGAGCCGCGACGCGTCGATGAGCGTTCCCGCGCCGAGGCGTGAGTGGCGCACGGTGCGCACCGGGATCTCGTCGGCGAGCAGGCCCCCGGCGAGGCCGTCCCCGACGAGCACCACCCGCGCATGTTGCGACCAGCACATACCGTCGCGTTCCAGCTGCAGGCGTCGACCGCCGGGATGCACGGCGGCGGCGCGCACCCGCGTGCCGTCGAGGAAACGGGCACCGGCGGCCACGGCCTCCTCGGTCAGCGCCGCATCCAGCGCCGACCGCGAGACCGTCACGAGCGACGGGAGCGCGAACGTGCGCCGTGCGCCCGGCGTGCGCACCTCGACCTGCGCGACGCGCCGCCCCCCGAGCCGGTCGGGCAGCTCGCCGAGGCCGACGTGGTTCAGGCGCGAGAGTGCATCGGGATGCAGGCAGCAGCCGCAGACCTTGTCGCGCGGGAAGCGCGCGGCGTCGAACAGCATCACGGACAGCCCGGAACGTGCCAGCTCGCGGGCCGCCAGCGCCCCGGCAGGACCAGCCCCGACGACGGCGACATCGCAACCGGCGACCTCGCAGCCGGTGCCATCGCGCGCGTCGGGGTTCGAGCGCTCCGTGGGCGGCGACGTCGGTTCCGTCACGGGGCGGCCTCGGCGGGAATCCGACCCGTGCCCGTCGCGGAACCGGAAGGGAGGGCCCGGCCAGGTGCCCGCAGCAGGAAGCGCGCGGGCCAGCCGCAGGCCACCCTCGCGCCGGAGAGCCCCGCCTCCCGGGCCAGCGCCTCGACCTCGTCGGCGGAGAACGCGCCCTCCACGGACAACAGGGCATCGGCCCGCACCACGGGCGAGCGGGTCAGCAGCCGCGAGCCGAGCCAGGCCAGGATCCAGCCGCGTCGGCACCGCAGCAGGTCGTGCACGAGCACACCGACTCGCGCCGCCGTCGCCATGCGCCGCAGCAGTCCGCGGGCGTCTCCCTCGTCGAGGTGGTGCAGCAGCAGCGAGCACAGCACCACGTCGAAGTCGGAGCCGTCCTCGTCGAGGGGCAGGGCGTCGGTCACATCGTGCTCGGTCACGAGGACATCGAGGCCTGCCGCGGCAGCCTGTCGGCGGGTGCGCGCCACGGCGAAGGCGCTGCGATCGCAGCCGGCGAGGCGCAGGGGCAGGCCGGAACGCCGCGCCCCGCGCCCGAGATCCGCGAGCAGGTCTCCGCCGCCGCAGCCCACGTCGAGCACGCGCAACGGGCGGTCCAGCTCCAGCGCCCAGGGTCGCAGCGCGTCCAGGATCGTGACAGCCGAGCGAGAGATCCGCTGCAACCGTGCCAGGCCCACGAGCGCCGCCTCGTGCAGGGCCGGGTCGAGGGACGGGCGATCCATCCACTCGTCCTGCCGACGGCGGCGCGTGAGATCGGGGAGCGGCAACACGGGCGCAGCATAGCGTGGTGCCCAGGCCGTCCTGCATCGGCCCGGAACATCCGTTCCCGGCACCGGCGCGCGCGTCCGCTTCCGGGACGACGGACACACAGCGCCAACACCCTCTCTCCGCCACCGTTACGTCAGCACGCGGTCTCGCAAAAACAGGGACTCGCGCTGCGCCCCTTTCGGGGACGGCAGTAGGATCGGGAACCGTCACGTCGGGAATCCGCGCCCACCAAGATCGGATGGAGGAACAAGATGCTGAAGAAGCTGGCCATCGTCGCCGCCGTGCTGCTCGCCTTCGGAGCGACGCAGGCGTTCGCCACCCCCGCACCCTTCTGCTGGGACAACACGGACCAGGTCATCAAGAAGCTGAAGCGCCTCGACCTGAACACCGAACAGCTCAAGGACGTGTTCGTCTACCAGGAAGCGCACCGCGACGTCATGAAGCGCGCGCACACCGAAGGTCTCGGCTGCCGCGTCCACGAGAACCACGAGGCCCAGTTCGTGAAGCAGTCGGTGGGCGTCCTCACGGACGAGCAGTTCGAGAAGTACACCGGTCGCGAGCGCAACGAGGAAGAGGTCCTCATCTACGACAACTACCTGCTGGTCAAGGAGGTCGCGGCACTCTAGGCGCAGATCGCCGAGCTCTAGGCGGCGTTGGCCAAGGTCTCGGCCGGCCGCTGAGTCGCACCCCTGATCCGGCTCCGCCGGACCCTCGCGGGCGCAGTGCGGGAGGTTCCCGGACTGCGCCCGCGCTGCATGCGCCCATGCACACCCGCTCCCTCCCCCTCGTCGTGGTGCTGCTCGGCACGGTCACCGCCTGCTTCGGCCAGGCGGAGACGCCGGAGGTGGCCCGCGGTGGCGCGCCGCGCGCCGAGGTCGCGGGCGCCTCCTGGGACGGGCCGCTGCTCGAGATCGCGATCGATGTCGCGCGGGGCGACCATCCCGACCTCGACGCCGACGCCGTGCGCGCCGAGATCCGGCGGCTGGCCGAGCGCTGGCGGCGCCTCGTGGCCGACGAGTCCGACCCGATCCTCCGCGCCGATGCGTTCGCCACCGTGCTCTTCGAGCAGGAGCGCTTCGCCTCGGTGGCCGACCTCGACTCGCCCGAGAACCTGCACATCGACTCGGTCCTGGAGCGCAAGCGCGGCTACTGCCTCTCGCTCTCGATCGTCGCCCTGGCCCTGGCCGAAGAGGTGGGCGCACCGCTCCACGGCGTGGCGGCGCCGAACCACTTCTACGTGCGCTGGGATGATGGCGTGGTCCGCCGCGCCCTGGAACTCACCCGGCGCGGGGAGCCCCTCGACGACGCGCGGATCAAGGCGCAGATCGACGACTTCCTGCTCGACGACACGCTCTACTTCCGCAACCTGACCACGCGCGAGGTGGCCGGCGTGCTCATGCACAACCGCGGCTTCGTGGCCCTGGTCGAGGGTCGCGGCGATCGCGCCCGCGCGGACCTGCTGGCCGCCGCCGAGCTCGTTCCGGGACTGCCCGAAGTGCACCGCAACCTCGGGGTGCTGCACGGCGAGGCCCAGGAGTGGCAGGCCGGCATCACCCGACTCGAGCGCGCGCTCATGCTCTACCCGGGCGACGTCGACGCGCTGGTCAACCTGGCCCTGTGCCGCCACGGTGCCGGCGACCTCGAGCGCGCCCGCGAGGACATCGACATCGCGCTGCTGCTGGACCCGTCCCACGCCCGTGCCGCGGACCTGCTCCACGCGTGGGAGCACGACACCGCCTTCACGTCGAGTGGAGCACGCCGACTGTCGGACCCGCCTCCCGGATTGCAGCCGGGCCTGCTGGGCACCTTCCATCGCGGCAAGACCCTCGGCCGCCCCGCCGAGCGGCGGGTCGCCCGGACGCTCGAGTTCGACTGGGGCCGCAGCCGCCCCCTGCGGGCGGTCAGCGACGACGACTTCAGCGTGCGCTGGGAAGGCTGGCTGAAGCTCCCCGTGGGCGGCCGGCTGACCTGGTTCGTGGTGGCCAACGACGGGGTGCGCATCGACGTCGGCGGCACGCGCATCCTCGACCAGTGGCGCGACGTCGGCTACTCGAGCTGGACGGGCACCGCCGACGTGACCCTGCCGCCGGGCTGGCATCCGCTGCGGATCGACTACTTCGACAGCAGCGGCAACGCCCGTCTGGTCTGCCTCGTGAGCCGCGACGGCGACGAGTTCCCGCTCGACCTCAGCAAGCACCTCTTCCACCAGCCCTGAGATCACCCGGCCGGAGCCCACCCGGCCCGAGGCCGCCCCCACCATGACCACCTCGCTGAAGCAGCCCGCTCTCGCCCACTGGGAGGACGCCCTCGCCTGGGGCCCCTACCTCGAATCCGTCGCGCAGAAGCGCGACCTGTGGCTCGCCAACAGCCGCCGCGCCGAGGTCGGTGAAGCCGAGGCGGCACGCCTGGCCGCGCTGCCCGGCCCGCGCCGGGTGCTCGTGATCACCGAGGACTGGTGCGGCGACGCGATCCGCAGCGTGCCCAGCCTGGCCGCTGCGCTCGGGTCCGCCCCCGACGTCGAGGTGCGCTTCCTGCCGCTCGACAGCCATCCCGAAGCGGTCGAGGGGTTTCGCACCCACGGCGGCCGCGCGATTCCCATCGCGCTGGTCTTCGACGAGCACGACGCGCTGCTCGGCGCCTGGGGCCCGCGGCCCGCGCCGCTGCAGGCGATGCTGCGCGAACGGTTGGCCACCGAGGGTCGACCGACGGCCGAGACCATGGGCGAGTTCTACGCGCCGATCATGGCCTGGTACGCCCGGGATCGCGGCGTCACCGTGATCCAGGAAGTCCTGATGCTGCTCGAACGGGGTGGCGCACCGCGCTGACGCCGTGCCGCAAGGCCATCCACCGGGCCCGGCCACCGGGCCATCCACCGGGCCGGCACCCGCTTCAGATCTTCTCGAGGTCGGCCGCCTCGATCGTGAAGCCGTGATCGACATCACCGGTGTTGCGCGTGCTCACCGGCTCGAAGAGCAGGCACTCGACCAGATCCTCCGACGCGGGCTTGTGGCGGACGCCGCGCGGGACGATCACGAACGATCCCGGCCCGACGTCGAGCACGCCGTCCTCGAGGTGCAGGTGCAGCGTGCCCTCGAGGACCAGGAACATCTCGTCCTCGTGCTCGTGCGCGTGCCAGACGTACTCGCCCTGGAACTTGGCGACCTTGACGTACTGGCCGTTGAGTTCGCCCACGACCTTGGGCACCCAGGTCTCGTCGAAGCCGTCGAGCTTGCCCTGAAGGTGGACGACGTCGAGCATCGTTCGGGCTCCGTGGCGCACGAGCGCGCCTGCACGGCGCGGGTGGCGCCGGGCGCACCTCGACCGTAGCAGAAGTTCAAGCCGGCGTGGATCCGGCTGCGCCGCGCGAGAAGCCCCACCAGGCCCCGAGCCCCAGCAGGCACAGCAGCGCGCCGACCAACGAGGAGCCGGGGCTGCTGACCACCGCACCGATGGTGACGATCAGCGCGAAGACCACGAAGATCCCCGCCACCACACCGCCGCCCGGTGCCCTGAAGCCCGGTGCCCGGGAGCCTGGGGCCCGGAGGCCTTCTGCGCGGAGACCATCCGCGCGGAGTGGCGCCGCCCGCTCGCGGCGACGCAACCGCAGCAGCGCCGCGCCACACAGCCCGTAGAACAACCAGTCGACGAAGACCACCCCGTCGAGCAGGAAGCCCAGCACGTCCTGCGGCCGGGCCGTCGCGAGGGAGAGCACGCCGAGCAACACGGCACCCCAGAGTCCCTGCACCAGCACGGCCGTGACCGGCGCGCCCGAGGAACGGTTGAGTTCCCCGACGCTCTTGAAGAAGAGGCCCTCGCGCGCCATCGCCACGAGCACGAAGGGTGGCGCCAGGCAGATGGTGTTGAGGATGCCGAGGGACGAGAGCACGACCAGGCCGGCCAGCAGTCTCGCCGCGAGGTCGCCGTGGCCCAGGGGCTCGAGCGCCGCCCGCGCGGCGTCGGCGGCGATGGCGTCGGACGCCCGTGCGCCCTCGAACCCGAGCAGGTGCAGGAAGGCCACGTTGATCGAGAGGTAGGCGACGACGACGACGCTCACGCCGACGCACAGCCCGAGCGGCACGTCCCGTCGGGGATGGCGAGCCGCGCCGGCCACGAAGCTGCCCTGTTGCCAGCCACCGAAGGAGAACAGCACGGGCATGAGCGCCGCCGACAGGGCCACCATCCACCCGCGCGGCGCGGCTCCAGTCGCAGCCAGTCCGGCACCGACGCCCCCCGCAGTGTCGCCCAGTTCGGCCACCGCGTCGCTCCCGGTCAGCACCGCCAACCCCACCAGCGCCGCCACCCCGAGCAGCTTCGACACCGTGAGCGTGTTCTGCACGCCCTTGCCGAGCCGGAGCCCGGCGACGTTCACCAACGTGAAGACCACGATCGCCGTGACGGCGACCAACACCTTGCCCCCGGCCGAGGTGGCCGCCTCCCCGTGCAACGCGATGTCGAGGTTGTCGGCCAGGACCAGACCGATCACGCCCAGCGCGCCGGACTGGATCACCAGCCAGTTGGCCCAACCGTAGAGGAACGCCAGCGGGCGCCCGAAGGCCTCGCGGATGTAGAGATAGGTCCCGCCGTGGCCCGGCAGTCGCCCGGCCAACTCGGCCGTGACCAACGCACCGCACAGCGCGATGAAGCCACCGAGAGCCCAGGCGCCCAGCGCCTGCGAGGCATCATCGACGCGGCGCGCCACCTCGGCCGGCGTGAAGAAGATGCCCACGCCGACGATGCCGCCCACGACCAGACAGCCGATGTCGAAGGCGGACAGCGTACGGCGCGCGTCGGGGTCGTCCATGAAGCCTCGGCCAAGGGACCGGCATGGTAGTCGACCGACGAGGGGGTGGCCCTGGCGCGCGAGCTCGCGCGGGAACGTCGCCCGGCGGGGGAATCGGGCGGGACCTGATCCGGGCTTGGGTGCAGGCGGTCACGGGTGCAGGATGTCTCCGTGGGCACCAGGCGAGAGCGGCGGACCGGGACAGCGCTTCGGAGGGCCCTCGCCCGTGGCGCCGCGGCCGCACTCGGGCTGGCGCTGGGTGCCTGCACGAGCCCACCGGTCGGGCCTCCGGCCCCCGCCGCGGCGACCCGCGAGGCATCCACCGCCGAAGC
Organism: Planctomycetota bacterium; assembly: GCA_029259725.1. Lineage (GTDB taxonomy): Bacteria > Planctomycetota > B15-G4 > B15-G4 > B15-G4 > JAJDER01. The sequence continues at coordinate 49,341 of JAJDER010000178.1, forward strand.
CTCCACCGCCGAGGCGGACTCACGCGGTGCCGCGATCACGGCGGGTCGGCTCGCGCTCCCCGTCACGCGCGTGGCCGGCCTCTCCGTCGACGGTCGCCCGCTCGAGCTGCGTTCCCTCGGTGCGGGACCGCGCACGGTGTTCGTGCTGGCCTCGATCCACGGTGACGAGGGGCTCGGCACGCCGCTCGTCGAGGCCGTCTGGGAGCACCTGCTGCGCCATCCGGCGCTGCTCGACGGCCTGCGCGTCGTGCTGCTGCCGGTCGCCAACCCCGACGGGCTGCGGGCGGGGCGGCGCGCCAACGCCCGGGGCGTCGACCTCAACCGGAACTTCCCGGCGAGCAATCGGCGCACTGCACCGGCACGGGGTGACGGTGAGCTGCCGCTGTCCGAGCCCGAGAGCCGCCTGATCCACGACACGATCCTCGCCCAGGGCCCGAGCCTGGTGTTGACGCTGCACCAGACCCGTCGGGATCTCCCGGTCGGGTTCATCGACTATGACGGCCCCGCTGGTGACGTCGCGCGCGCGATCACCGAGCACTCCGACTTCACGTTGAAACGGCTCGGTGCCAAGCCCGGTTCGCTCGGCTCGTGGGTCGGGATCGATCTCGGCGTGCCCATCCTGACCATCGAACTGAGCCACGAGGCCGACGCGCTCGATGCGGAGCAGCGCTGGGCGCGCCTGTCGCCCACGGTGCTCGAGCCGTTGCGCTGGTTGCGCGAGGCGGACCCGCGACCCGGCAACGCGCCCTAGGTCAGCGCGCCCTAGGTCAGCGCGCCCCAGGTCAGCGCGCGTTCGACACCCCGCGCTCGGCGAGCCGGATCTCGATGTCGCGATAGCGACCGTCGCGCCAGACGCGCATCGTCACCTCGTCACCGGGCGCCTGCTCACCGATGTAGTTGAGCAGCTCCTGCTGGTTCTCGATGTCGACGCTCTCGAATCCCACCACGATGTCACCCATGGCGAGGCCGGCCGCGGCGGCGGGTCCCTCCGCGAAGACCTCGTCGATGACGACGCGTGCCTCCCCCGGGAAGCCGCGGAGCTGAGCGCCCCGGTCGGAGATCGAGGTCATGCGCACGCCCATCCAGCCGCGACGCACCTCGCCGTAGTGGACGATGTCATCCACCGCACGCCGCACCATGCGCGCGGGGATCGCGAAACCGAGTCCGTTGCTCCCGCCGAACATCGTGCCGACGGCCGTGTTGATGCCGACGATCCGGCCTTCGAGGTCGATCAACGGCCCGCCGCTGTTGCCGTCGTTGATCGCGGCGTCGGTCTGGATGAAGTCCTCGAAGGTGGCGACATCGAGATCCTGTCGCGCGAGACCGCTGACGATCCCGGCGGTGACGGTGTGCCCGAGTCCGCGCGGATTGCCCATGGCGAGCACCCACTCGCCGACTTCGACTTCCCGGTCGGAAGCGATCTCGGCCACGGCGAAGTCGTCCAGGAGGTTCACGTCGAGACGCAGCACGGCGAGGTCGGATTCCTCGTCGACACCCAGGATCTCGGCACCGACCTCCACTCCGTTCCCGAGGCGCGCCGTGCAGGAGCCCGCGTTGCGCACCACGTGGTTGTTGGTGACCACGAGGCCACTGCGGTCGATGATCACGCCGGAGCCGAGCGTGATCTGGCGCCCCCGGCGGCCATTCGCCGCAGACTCGCCATAGGCGCGGACGCTCACCACCGCGGGTCCGACCTTCCCGGCGACGGCCTGGAAGGCCCCGGACAGCTCCAGAGGCGAGGCCGGGGCGTTCGGCAGCGGCGCGGGTGTCCCGGTTCCGAACTGGGTTCCCAGTCCGAATCCGGTGCCGAGAAGACCAACGAGCAGAGCCGTCTGGATCGGTATCAGGCGGGTCCTGGACATGGCACTCCTTTCAAGTCGAACCAACGGTCGAGCGACACCTGCGTCCTACCACGGCTTCGCGGTTCGATCAGCACTCAACAACGCTTGCCCGAGAAGTGCCGCGTGGTTTTTTTGCCGACATCCCCCACGGCTGGACGATTTATCCTAGGACCCGGACCCCGAGAGGCCGATCGTCTCTTATCCTCGGTGCCCAGTCCGCTGCACCTCGCCCAGTCATCCAACCCGACCACCTGCGCGACCGACGCTCCGGTCGCCCGACACGAAGGCCCACCATGATCAAGGCTGTCCCGACCCTCCTCGCCCTCGCGCTCCTCGGCGCGCCGGCGATGGCCCAGACCGAGTGTCCCCTCTCCAAGGCCTGCGACGAAGCCGTGCAGGTCGTCGCCGTCGTCAGTGACTGCGAGCAGTCCACCAGCTGCGAAGAGATCGAGCTCGTTGCGGACGACGGCGACTGCCCGTTGTCCAAGGCCGCCAGCCTCGTCGCCGACGTGACGAGCGCATGCTCCGCTTCCAAGTCCGACTGCTCGGCGTCGACATCGGTTGCCAGCCTGGTCGCGAACGTGAGCGCATGCTCCGCCAGCAAGGCCAGCCTGGTCGCCGACGAGAGCGAGTGCTCCGCGTCGAAGATCGAGTGCTCGGACAGCAAGGCCAGCCTGGTCGCCGACGAGAGCGAGTGCTCCGCGTCGAAGACCGAGTGCTCGGACAGCAAGGCCAGCCTCGTCTCCGATGACGGCGAGTGCCCGCTCGCGAAGGCCGCCGCCGCCCTGGTCGCCTCGACCAAGAGTGAGTGCTCCGCCAGCAAGGCCAGCCTGGTCGCCGACGAGAGCGAGTGCACGAGCAAGGCCGCCCTGATCGCGAGCAAGCAGAGCGAGTGCTCGGCGAGCAAGGCCAGCCTGGTTGCGGACGAGAGCGAGTGCTCCGCTTCCAAGACCGAGTGCACCGCGAGCGCGGTGAGTCTGGTGGCCGAGAAGAGCTGCTGCGACGAGGCCGTCGAGACCGTGGGTTGGGCCACCAAGTCCGAGGTCGCCGCCCTGCGCGATGAGCTCGCCGACCTGCGGACCCAGCTCGCCCAGACCCGTGCCCGCCTGGCCGCCTTCGGTGGCGAGACCGAGTGCGAGTCCAGCAAGCAGGCCTGCAGCTCCGAGGCGACCACCGTGTCCGCGTCGGCCTGCGAGGTCACCACGACCTGCACCGCCGAGGCCGCCACCGTGGCGGAGACCGTGGTCGAGTCCTGCACCAGCAAGGCCACCTGCACGCTGAGCGTCGGCACCAACTGAGCCGACGTCCTCGATCAGTTTCGGGGAACATGCGAGGAGCCGGTCCTTCGGGGCCGGCTCCTCGTCGTTGACGGGGATCGGCACCGGCGGGTCTTGGATCCTCGCGGTGTGCGTCGTACCGTGACGCGCCTGTTCCTGCACCCGCCCACCGACCAAGGATCGCCCGAGTCCCCATGCCCGCCAAGACCAAGTCGTCACACCCGAAGTCGTCCCGCGCCAAGTCGGCCGTCACGGCAAGCTCCGCAGCCAAGACGCCGAAGCCCAGCAAGACAGCCAAGTCGAGCAAGAGCGCCAAGACAGGCCACGCCGGCAAGGCGACGAAGGCCTCGAAGGCGAAGCCGATGGCTCCCGGCAAGGACGGCAAGGGTGGCAAGAGCGGCAAGACCGCGGCGACCGGCCGGCTGGTGGCCACGGGCACGGCCGCGAGCGCGGTGGGCGCGCTGCGGACCGTCGCCGACATCATGAGCACGCCGGCGGTGACCTGCACGCCCCAGGCGACGCTGGCCGAGGCGGCCTTCCTGATGTGGCGCCACGATTGCGGCGTGCTGCCGGTGGTGTCCGCCGAGGACACTCTCGAGGGCATGGTCACCGACCGCGACGTGTGCATGTCGGCGGCCATCGAAGGCGGCTCCATGCACGAGCTGGGCGTGGCCGCGGCCATGACCGCCGTCGTCGCGACCTGCCACCCCGGCGAACGCCTGGGGCTTGTCCACGAGCGCTTGCGCCGGCACCAGCTGCATCGCCTGCCCGTGATCGATGACGAGGGGCAGGTGCTCGGCCTCGTCACCCTGGCGGATCTGGCCCGCGCCGCGATGGCCCACGGCAAGCCGGCGGGGCTGCGCGATGTGGCCCAGACCCTGGGTCACGTGCGGACACCACGCGAGGGGCTCGACCCGGCGGCGGCCATGGGCGAAGCGACCGGGACCAAGGCCAAGGCCGCGCGAAGCAAGCGAGCCGCCAAGGCGCGCCGCTCCTAGCTCCGCACCTCGACCACGGTGTCGAGGGCGCACAGGCACCGACCCAGGCTGTCCAGGACCTCCGCGCGCACGGGGTGACGCCCGGTCTCGCGCAGACGGGGGCAGGCGGTCGAGCTGCGCAGCGTCGCTGCGATCTCGCGTGCGCCACTCCAGCGCACGTCCAGGTCCGGCCCCACGTCGACGCGCAGGGCGACGGTGTCACCGGCGTGCACCGGAACCAGCCGCGGAGCCTCGCTCCAGTCACCGGCGCCCGGATCGACTGCGCTCACGAGCATCCGGAACACGCCTGACGAGCGGTCGGCGGCCGAGGACGGCGCGTCGGCGCCGTGCAGCCAGGTCAGGATCCTGTCGAGGATGGTCTGCATCGTGAAGCCCTCCGGGGCGTCCCGGGACCGGAGTGGCCGGGGACCTGATAGGAGTCGGTGCACAGGACCATCGATCTCTGCGCCAGCTCGCCGACGAAGCCGTGCGTCACGAGCCCGTCACCGCGCAGAGGCCTCGTTCGGACGGGCCGGCCCGCCCCCGGGACGGACGGCCGGTCCAGGACGCGCGAGCCGCTCAGCCGTCGCCGAAGGCTCCGTCCTCGAGCAACCACGTGGCCAGGGCCTCCCCGGCGAGGGCGTGGCCGGAGGGGCGCCAGTGGGGATCGTTGGCGTAGAAGTGCTCGCCGTGGGTCTCCGGGGGCAGGAAGTCGGCCGAGTCGAGTCGCGGCACGTCCCGGGGCGAGTTCCAAGCGCGCAGGGCTGCGCCGGCCTCATCCGCCACGCGGCTGCGCTCCTCGACGACCAGCAGGCGCAGCGGGACACCACGCTCGTCACAGGCGGCGGCCATGCCCCGCACGACGTGATCGAGGTAGCGCATGCGGAACGGAGTCCCGGTGTCCAGCCCCCGGCGCAGCTCGGTGGGCTTGAGCTCGCGCAGGGGGCCCTGGGGAGGATCGCCCGCCAGCTTGCTCCGCAGCATCGCGAGCTCGCTGGTGATCTGGGCCGTGACCGTGTTGCGCAAGCCGTCGGGCAGCTCGGCGAAATCCGCGGCATCCACCCCGTGCTCCTGCGCCAACCCGGCGAGCAGCCGGTCGCGCTCCTCGGGCGGCAAGCGCGGCCGCACCCGCACGGCCACGGGCATCCTGTCGTCATCGAAGATCAGGATGTTGCCGGCCAGGTCGACCAGGTCGTTGGTCGTGAGCTGCAGCAGGATCAGGTCCGGCTCCCAGTCCCAGCCGCGTTGCTGGAGCAGCACCCACTCGTGAGCCGCGCACCAGGTGGGCGCCCCCGCGGCGAGCAGTTCGACCCGACGCCCGGCCGCCCGCAGCCGCCGCTCGGCTTCCGCCACGAACGTCTCGTGCTGTTCCACTCCCCAGCCGAAGGTGAAGGAGTCCCCCAGGACGAGGATCCGGAAGACACCCGGTGGCTTGCGCTCGCTCCACGGCTCGCCGCGGAAGCCGTGCGCGCCGATCGCCACCTCGACGTCAAAGGCCTCGACGGTGTGGCGGCCCTCGAAGCCCGGGTCCAGCAGGAAGCCGAAGGTCGGGTCGGTGCTGCCGGGGCGGAAGGGTGGACGGTCGATCTCGCTCGTCGGCGCAGCGCCCCGCGGCGAAGCGTCCCCGGACGCGACCGGACCACGTCCGAGCAGCGTGAGCACGACCAGGGCCAGACACAACGCGAACGCCGTGGCGGCGGCAGCCAGGGTCAAGCGCTTCGCGAGTCGTTGTGCGCGGTCCTCGGTCACGGCTCGGACTCGGGTCGCCTCATGGGCACGCAGCCTATCAGGGCAGGCCCACGCTCCACAGCGCCGTGGCGATCCACCCCGCGCCGCAGGCCAGCAGCACCGGCGAACCGAGCACCAGGTCCACCGGCATCGCACCCTCGTCCTTCACGTGCACCCGGCGCAGGTACTCGAGCACGCCGAAGACCACGAAGGGCAACGTCGCGAACTCGCGGCCCGGCACCAGCACCTCGGCCTCGATGCAGTACAGCGCATAGGCGATCACCGCCATCGCCGAGGTGATGGCCAGAGCCTGGTCGAGGAAGCCGCGGTCGTAACCGGCCAGGCTGGGGCGATGCTCGCCGTCCACGCCGGCCACGAGGTCGGCCCGTCGCTTGGCGAGCGCCAGGAACAGCGCCAGCGCGGACGTGCACAGCAGCAACCAGTGGCTCGGCGGCGCGCCGACGAGCACACAGCCCAGGATCACGCGCAGCACGTAGCCGGTCGAGAGCAGGAACACGTCCAGCAACGGCACCTGCCGGCCGGCCACCGAGTAGGTCAGGTTCAGGAGGATGTACGCGGCGAGGACCGAGACCACGTCGAGCACACCCGTCATCCAGCCCAGCGTCATGCCGGCCAGCAGCAGACACAGGCCGAGCAAGCGTGCGCTCGTGAGCCCGACCCGCCCCGCCGCGACGGGACGCTGCGCCTTGGTCGGGTGGCGCCGGTCGTGCTCGACGTCGAGCACGTCGTTGCACACGTAGATGCCCGAGGAGACGAGACACTGCGCGGCGAGCCCCAGCAGCAGCAGCCCCGGTCGCAGCGTGGCCCCGGCGGCCACCGCGAAGGGCACGGGCATGAGCACGAAGGCGTTCTTGATCCAGTGCCGCGGGCGCGCGAGAAGCAGCAGGTCCGGCATGGTCAGAACTCGACCCGGCGCATGACAGCGCGCGGCAGACGGCGCACGACGGCGAGGACCCAGCGCCAGATCGACGGGGCGTAGATCACGCGCCGGCCGCGGTCGAGCCCGGTCATCACCGCCTCGGCGATCTCGTCCGCCTCGGCTGCGAAGGGCGGCGGCGAGAGCCCCTCGGTCATCGAGGTGCGCGCGAAGCCGGGCTTGACGGTGACGACGTGCAGCCCCTCGCCCGCGTGACGCAGGTCGAGACCCTCGAGGTAGCGGGTCAAGCCCGCCTTGGCCGCCCCGTAGAGCACGCTCGAGCGGCGGGCCTGCTCCCCCGCCACGGAGGAGAACACGCACAGCGTCCCGCCACCGCGATGCAGCAACCGACGCTTGGCCTCCTCGCAGAACCGGATCGTGCGCACCAGGTCGACCATCAGCAGGTGCTCGGTGGCCTCGGCATCCCGTTCGAGTTCCTCCTGGGTGGCGAACACGCCGGCCGTGACGACGACCAGGTCCAGGCCCCCCATGAGTTCCTCGGCGCGCTCGAGGGCCGGCGCGAAGGATTCGGCCTCCAGCAGGTCGCAGCGCGCCATGCCGACCGGCCGACCCGCGGCGCGCAGGCTCAGGTCCTCGGCCGTGCGCGCCAGGCTCGTGGGATCCCGACCGAGAACGACGAGGTCATCCCCGCGTGCGGCGAAGCGACGAGCGAGGGCGCGACCCAGCCCGGCCGTGGCCCCGAGCAGGGCGATCCTGCGCGTGCTCACCGCGGGGTCTCCCGGCGCCGGCGCTGGGCGGCGGTCGCAGCGCGCCCCCCCGCGGGCGCATCGCCGAGCAGGCGCACCGAGAGCGCGCTGCGCAACCGACGCTCGGGATCGACACGATCCCGTACGGCGTTGAACCGTGGCAACCGATCGGCCTCCATGCGGCGCAGCACGTCGGCCCGGGTGAGCGCGTCCTTGGCGAGGTAGATCCTGCCACCGGCTTCGGCGACGAGGGCGTCGAGAGCATCGACCAGGGCGGGCGTCGTCGGGCGACCCGGCAGGTCCAGGGCCACGCTCACCCCGGGCGCGGGGAACGAGAGCAAGCCCTCCCCCGCCGCGCCGAAGTCCTTGCTGACGGTGAGCCAGGAACGCCCGCCGTGAGCCGCGAGCGTCGCCAGCAACCGAGCGACCGCGGGCCCCGGATCCGGGCCGGGCAGCAGGCCCTGGTGCTGGACCAGGCCGCCTCGACCGTAGAGCCGGTTCCAGCCGGCGAAGGCATCGAGCGGGTGGAGCACCTGAGCGGGGCTCACCAGGCGCGGACCGCGCCGTCTCGCCGCCCGGGCGAAGTGACGGCCGTGGTGCGCTCGGACCAGCGCCTCCGTCAGCGGGATCGGAGGCACACGCCAAGACCGGGGCGCGGCCGGCGGCATGGCCGGCGCCTCGTCACGCTCGGCCCACCGGGCGCGGAGCACGTAGCCGCGCTCTGCTGCGCTTCCGCGTGCCAGGCCGTCCGTCCAGGCCGCCGTGTAGGGCCAGCCCGCGCTGGCCTCCGCCAGGCCGGTCAAGGTCGCCGCGATGTCCGTCACCGGTTCGGTCTCGACGATCATCCAAGCGCTCGGCACGCGCATCAATGCGCACTCGACCTCGAGGATGTGCCCCGTCAGTCCGAGCCCACCGAGGGTCGCGGCGAACAACTCGGCATCGGTCTCGCGGGTGACCTCCACTTCGCCACCGTCGGCGAGCGCGAGGCGCAGCGCACGCACGTGTCGCCCGAACGTTCCGGCGACGTGGTGGTTCTTGCCGTGGACGTCGGCCGCGACCATGCCGCCGAGGGTCACCTGCGCCGTGCCGGGAACCACCGGGCAGGCCAGGCCACGTGGCGTGAGCAGTGCCTCCAGGGCGGCCAGGGACAGCCCGGCCTCCGCGCGCAACACGCAGCGCGCCTCGTCGAGGGCCAGGATGCGATCGGCGCGCACCGAGCAGGCCACGATGTCCGTCTCGCCGGCCGGCAGGGAGGCGTCGCCATAGCTGCGGCCGAGGCCGCGCGTGAGGGCCGCGCCGGCACAGGCGCGGGACAGGTCCTCATCCCGGTGCACGACGCCACGCACGACGGGGAAGCGACCCCATCCGGACAACTCCTCGGTGCGCTGGCGCGATCGTGCCACGAGACGACGGTACCCGCCCGCGACGCATCGCGCCAAACCGCGACCCGAGGTGTCGGCCCGGCCGGTCGGCCCCGGATCAGCTCCCGGCCTGCCTCAACTCGGTCACCACGGCGTCCATGCTGTCACGCGCGTCGCCGAAGAACATGCGCGTGGACGCATGGTAGAAGAGCGGGTTGTCCACGCCCGCATAGCCCGCCGCGCGACCCCGCTTGAGCATGAAGACGTCCCTGGCCTTCCAGACCTCCAGCACGGGCATGCCGAAGATCGGCGAGCTCGCGTCGGTCTGCGCCGCCGGGTTGACGATGTCGTTGGCGCCGATGACCAGCACCACGTCCGTGGACGGGAAGTCGGCGTTGACCTCGTCCATCTCCAGCACGATGTCGTAGGGCACGTTGGCCTCGGCCAGCAGCACGTTCATGTGGCCCGGGAGTCGGCCGGCGACCGGATGGATCGCGAAGCGCACGTCGGCGCCCCGACCACGCAGCAGCTCCACCGATTCCCGCACCGCGTGCTGGGCCCTCGCGACGGCCATCCCGTAACCCGGCACGATGATCACCGACTTCGCACTCTTCAACGCGCCCACCACGTCGGCCACCAGGGCCTCGCGCACCTCGCCCGCCGCCGCGTCACCCGCGGCCGATCGCGCCGGCGTGCCGCCCGCGTCCGAACCGAAGCCGCCGAAGACCACGCTCAGGATCGAGCGGTTCATCGCGCGGCACATGATGATGCTGAGGATCGCACCGCTGCTGCCCACCAGCGCGCCGGTGACGATGAGCAGGTCGTTGCCGAGCATGAAGCCCGCGGCCGACGCGGTCCACCCCGAGTAGCTGTTGAGCAGCGACACGACCACCGGCATGTCGGCGCCGCCGATGGCCGCCACCAGGTGCACGCCGAGGATGCAGGCCAGCACCGACGTCCAGACCAGGAGCGGAAGCCCGTCCGTGGAGGCCTCGCCCACGAAGCCGACACCGAGTCCGAGGCAACCACTCACCAGGGCGATGTTGAACCCGTGGCGCCCCCGCAGCAGGTACGGCTTGCCGCTGACCGACCCGCGCAGCTTGAGGAAGGCCAGCACCGACCCCGTGAAGGTCACCGCGCCGATGAACACGGCCACGAAGACCTCGGCCTGGTGGATCACGCCTTGGTCGCCGCCGCCGAGGTAGCTGGCGAAGCCCACCAGCACCGCCGCGATGCCCACGAAGCTGTGCAGCAGGGCCACCAGTTCGGGCATGGCCGTCATGGCCACGCGTCGGGCCACGACCAGCCCGATGCCGCTGCCCGCCACGAGCGCGAGGAGCACCCACTGGAGCGTCAGGACCTGCGGGCTGGTGAGTGTCGCCGCGACCGCGATGACCATGCCCAGCGTGCCGTACAGGTTGCCGCGCTGCGCGGTCTCCTGGCTCGACAGCCCACGCAGGCTGAGGATGAACAGCACGCTCGCGGCGAGGTAGGCGACGGTGAGCAGCACCCCGGCCATCGCTTCACCTCTTCCGGAACATGCGCAGCATGCGCTGGGTGACGAGGAACCCGCCGGCCACGTTGATCGTGGCGAAGAGCACGGCGACGACGCCCAGGACCGACGCCGCCCCACCGCTGCCGGCGGCACCGGAGAGCAGGCCGCCGAGGATGATGATCCCGCTGATCGCGTTGGTCACGCTCATCAGCGGCGTGTGCAGCGCCGGCGACACGTTCCAGATCACCTGCCAGCCGACGAAGCACGCCAGCACGAACACGGTCAGGTGCTGCATGAACGCGGCCAGGGCCGGTGACGCCGTGGCCTCGCCCTGCCCGACGCGCAGCCCGATCCAGAGCGCGGCGACGATCAGGCCCACGAAGAGGACACCTCGGTTCGAGCGCCTCGTCTCGCGAGCGGCCCTGCCGGCCCCGGCGACGGATGGCCGCGCATCGGGCGCGCCGACGGCCGTCGCTTCGGAGGGCGCGGCGGGGCCGGTGGCAACCGCGGCCGCCGGACTCGGCGCCACGCTCTCGGACGGCGGCGGCGGCCAGCACACCACGCCCGCGTGGGTCACCACGGCGGGCCGGATGACGTCGTCGTCCATGTCCACGGCCAGCACGCCGTCGTCGCTGATGTCGTCGACGAGGTGCATCAGGTTGGTCGCGTAGAGCTGGCTGGCCGTGGTGGCCATGCGGCTGGTGAAGTCCTCGTGCCCGACGATGGTCACGCCGTGCTCGACGACGACCTCGCCGGGCCGGGTCAGCTCGCAGTTGCCGCCCTGCACCGAGGCCAGGTCGACGACCACCGAGCCGGGCGTCATGGCCGAGACCATGTCCGCCTCCCAGAGCTTGGGCGCCGGCTTGCCCGGAATCAGCGCCGTCGTGATGACGATGTCGACTTCGCGCGCCTGCTCCGTGAACAGCTTGCGCTCGGCCGCGAGGAATTCCGCGCTCATGACCTTGGCGTAGCCGCCGGCGCCGTCGCCCGACTCTTCCAGCTCCACCTCGAGGAACTCGGCGCCCAGGCTCTCGACCTGTTCGCGCGCGGCGGCGCGGGTGTCGAAGGCGCGCACGCGGGCACCCAGGCCCTTCGCAGCGGCGATGGAGGCCAGTCCGGCCACACCGGCCCCGATGACCAGCACCGTGGCCGGCGGCACCGAGCCCGCGGCCGTGATCTGGGGTGCGAACGTCCGGCCGAAGTGGTGCGCCGCCTCGATCACCGCGCGGTAGCCGGCGATGTTCGCCATCGAAGAGAGCGCATCCATCTTCTGCGCGCGCGTGACCCGCGGCACCTGGTCCATCGCGATCACGGTCGCGCCCCGCGCGGCCAGGCGCTCGAGCAGTGCGCCGTTCTGCGCGGGCCAGACGAAGCTGACCAGCGTCGCTCCCTGGGGGATCAGCTCGGCCTCGTGGCGTCCGAGTCCGGGGTGCTCGGCCGGCGGGCAGACCTTGAGCACCAGGTCGGCGTCCTGCCAGGTCGCCTCCGGGCCCTCGAGGATCCCCGCCCCCGCCGCGGCGTAGGCCGCGTCCGGATACGCGGCGCGCACGCCGGCACCGGCCTCGACGACCACGTCGAAGCCCAGCTCCCTCAGGCGCGCCACGCTGGCCGGTGTCGCGGCCACTCGCTGCTCGCCGGGGAACACCTCCTTGGGGATGGCGATCCTCATGACGAGCGGCTGGTTCTACCCGGGCATCGGTCGACCTCACAAGGGTCGAGCGGGGATGTCGGGACTTCACTTGGTCGCGGATCGTGGTTGAATGGAGCGCGATGTCCGCCCAAGTCCTTGATCGACGCGCCCTCGTCCTGAACACGGGATGGACGGCGATTGCCACCGTGCCGGTGCGCTCGGCGCTCCAGTTGCTCGTGCGCGGCGCCGCACGGGTCGTCCGCCCGGAGACGGACGAGACGCACGATTTCCACTCCTGGGCCGACCTCGCGGTGGCTCCGTCGGCGCCCTGCATCCGCAGCATCCGGCTGTCGATCCGCGTGCCCGAGGTGATCGTGCTCACCGGCTTCAACGGCTTCCCGCGGGGCTCGGTGACCTTCAGTCGGCGACAGCTCTACCGCCGCGACCACTTCACCTGCCAGTACTGCGGCGCGCGCCCCGGGTCGCCCGAGCTCTCCATCGACCACATCGTGCCGCGCTCCCGCGGTGGGAAGGCCACCTGGGTCAACTGCGTGCTGGCCTGTGTCCGCTGCAATCGCCGCAAGGCCGACCGGACGCCACAGGAAGCCGGCCTGACGCTGCGGAGCCGTCCGGTGGAACCGCGCTGGACGCCGACGCTCGAGATCCCGATCAGCACCCGCTGCGTGAGCTGGCAGCGCTACCTGAGCGAGCGCTACTGGGACACGCCGCTCGAGCCGTAGTCGCCGCCTACCAGGAGCGCCCGGGGTCGGGGGGCGCGTCGTCGCGGACGAGCAGGGTCACGCCACCACCCCCTGGATCACGTGGGCCTCCTGCGGCCCGGTGAGCCGACGATCCAGACCGCCGTACAGGTAGCTGAGTCTCAGGTGGTCGAGGCCCATCAGGTGCAGGACCGTGGCGTGGAAGTCGCGGATGTGGTGGCGGTTCACAGCCGCCTCCTCGCCGATCTCGTCGGTCTCACCGTAGGAGCCGGGCTTCACGCCGGCGCCCGCCAGCCACATGGTGAAGCCCTTGGGGTTGTGATCGCGCCCGCCGGGGGACTCCTCCTGGAACTCGCCCTTGAGCTGGCTCACCGGCATGCGCCCGAACTCGCCGCCCCAGATCACCAGGGTCTCGTCGAGCAGCCCGCGGCGCTCCAGGTCGGTCAGCAGCGCGGCGATGGGACGGTCCACCTCGGGGCCGTGGATCGAGAGGTTCTCCTCCACGCCGTAGTGGGCGTCCCAGGTCTGCTGCTGGTGGCCGCCGCCGTGGTAGATCTGCACGAAACGCGTGCCGCGCTCGATCAGCCGGCGCGCGATGAGGCACTGCTGGCCGAAGGGCGCCGGGCCCACGGAGAGGCGGTGCTCGCCGGGCGGCGCGTCGACGCAGTACATCGCGCGCGTGGCCTCGTCCTCGGTGGAGAGGTCCAGCGCCTCGGGCGCCGAGACCTGCATCTGGAACGCGAGCTCGTAGGCGGCGATGCGCGCGGCCAACTCGTCGTGCCCGACGCGATCGGCGGCGTGGGCCTCATTGAAGCGCTGCAGCGCGTCGATCTGCCGGCGTTGCATCTCCGCCGTGGTGCCGGCGCGTCCGGAGCGCGTGGGCTCGGGCGACAGGTACAGCAGCGGGTCACCGCTGGCGCGGAAGAGCGTGCCCTGGTACGCCGCCGGCATGTACCCGCTGCTCCAGTTGGACGCGCCCGAGATCGGTCCGCCGCGCGGGTCGTGCATGACCACGAAGGCCGGCAGGTTCTCGTTCTCGCTGCCGAGCCCGTAGGTCGCCCAGGTGCCCAGCGCGGGGTGCCCCGTGAAGGGCTGACCCCCGTTCATCTGCAGCACGGCGGACCCGTGTGCGAAGCTGTCCGTGTAGAGGCTCTTGATCACCGCCAGCTTGTCCATGTGCGGCCCGAGCGAGGGCAGCGCGTCGCTGCACCACTGTCCGGTCTCGCCCCACCGGCGGAAGCTGCGCCGGCTCGCGAGCAGCTGGGCCTCGCGCACCTCGTTGCGGCGGCGCTCGGCGTTGATCCTGACGCCGTCGCGCTTCTGCAGCTCCGGCTTGTAGTCGAACAGGTCCATCTGCGACGGACCGCCGAACATGAACAGGAAGATGCAGTGCTTGGCCGCCGGCGTGAAGTGCGGCGCGCGCGGAGCCAGCGGGTCCACGAAGCCGTCGGCGGCGTGGGCGCGCGGGCCGAGCAACCCCTGGGCATCGAGCATCGAGGCCAGCGCCATGGTCGCGAACCCCGAGCCCGCACCGCCCAGGAAGCGGCGGCGCGAGACGCGCGGATCGGGCGGCGGCAGCGGAGGGCCGGACATCAGTCGACGTACGCGAATTCGTTGAGGTTGAAGACCAGCAGGCACAGCGACTCGAGCGCGCGCTGGTCGGCCGGTCCGGGATCATCGGGGCCCACGGCGTGGCGCGCCGCCACCGCGTCCCCGGGGGCCTCGATCACGAGATCGTGCAGCGCCACCGCCTCGCCGACCACGCGCACACCGAAGCGGCCGGGGCCGAACGCGCCGGTCGCCGCGGCGCCCGCCACGCCGACGGGCAGCTCCTGCGACAGCACCGGCACTCCATCGACGGCGAGCCGCAACGTCGCGCCGGCCAGCTCGATCTCGACCGGGACGTCACGCCCTGCCTGCAACCGCGCGACGCCCGTGGCCAGGATCTCCGAGGCCTCCGCGACGTGGCCCAGCAACTCCACGGTCTCGTCCTCGGGGCTGAAGCGCAGTTCCAGCCCGGCGACCTCCTCGAGATCCGCCCGGGCCCGCAGCAGCAGGCCGAGACGGCTGCTGCTCTCGGTGACTTCGATCCGCATCCTCACGATCCCGTCCGCGAAGACCGGTTCGTCGAGCAGCGCGGCCGGTGACTGCCAGGCATCCGCCTCGAGCGTCTCGTTGTAGCGGTTGCCCCAGCGTCCCTCGAGGTAGGTCCAGCCCTCGCGCGGCCCGATGAGCATGTGCGTCCCATCGAGCTGATCGAGGAACCGCTGGGCGACGCGCTCGGGCACGCCGGGCCCGAACACGAGCGGCGCGGGCGCCTCCGCGAAGGCGTCGGTCTGCTGCGCGAGGTAGTCCTGGGCCCAGCCCGCCTCGTCCGGCGTCGGGTCGCGCCCGAGCGCCAGCCGGAACAGACGCCCGACCCGCGCGCGGCCGTCCGGTCCCGCCTCGGAGTCGACGCGCCGCGCGAGAGCCGCCGCGCGCTCGTTCACGAACTCGCTGTTCAGCAGCAGCAGGGCCTGGGGCGCGATGGTGGTGACCGTGCGCTTGCCCACCGGCAGCGACGTGTTGGTGTAGTCGAAGGTCTCCCACATCGGCGCGAGCATGTTGCGCTTCACGAAGCCGTACAGGCTGCGGCGTCGACGCTCGTCCGCATCGGAGAGGTACCAGCCGTCGCCGGGCTTGGACGCTCCGGCCAGCACCGCCCGGTTGACGCGTGGGAAGAAGGACTCGCCCCCCAAGCGCGGATCGAGTTCACCACTGACCGCGAGCAGGCTGTCGCGCAACGCCTCGGCGTCGAGCCGACGCAGCTCCTGACGCCACAGCAGCAGGTTGTCCGGATCGAGGGCCTCCGCCGCCGCGGGCCGACGCGAGGATCGCTGGTACGCATCGCTGCCCAGGATCAGGCGATGCATGGCCTTGATGCTCCAGCCGCCGCGCACGAACTCCGAGGCGAGCCAATCGAGCAGCTCGGGGTGACTGGGTTCCTCGCCCATGCGGCCGAAGTCGTTGGGCGTGGTCACCAGCCCGCGGCCGAAGTGGTGCTGCCAGATGCGGTTCACCATCACCCGCGCGGTGAGCGGGTTGTCCTCGGCCAGGATCCAGTCGGCCAGAGCCAGGCGGCGACCCGAGCTGCGCGGCACCTCCGGAACGCGCGGGACGGCCCGCGCATCGGTCTCGCACAGGACGCCCGGGTAGCGCGGCTCCACCTGAGCGCCCGGCGCCGACGCCCGCCCGCGGACGAGCACGTGCGTCGGCGGCGTCTCGCGGTACTCGCGCACGGCCAGGGCCCACTCCAGCTCGCCCTTGAAGTCGCTGTCGAGCGACTCGAGCTCGCCGCGCAGCTCGTACATCCGGCGGCGGTCGTCGTCCGGCAGCGCGCCGACGATCGCCGGCCGGTTCGGCTTGCCGAGGGACTGCACCAGGGCCTGCTGGCGGGGGTTGCGACGCTCCTCGGGCGTGAACCAGGCCTGTCGGGTCTCGCGCGGCGCCTGCTCGACGAGTCCGGCCATCACGAGCCGCTCGCCCAGCGCCAGCAGCTGGCCCTCCTCGTACTCGAGCAGAGCGCCTCGCCGCTCACGGCCGAGGTGCCAGCGCTTCAGGGACGCGTCGTCGAGCCCCAGCGGTCGCATGGTCGCGGACTCGAGACTGAACTTCGTCAGGGCGTACGGGCGCACGCCGCTCACGAACGCCAGCATGGAGTAGTAGTCCTCCTGCGGGAACGGGTCGAACTTGTGGTCGTGGCAGCGCGCGCAACCGACGGTCACGCCGAGCACGCCCTCGCTGATGGTGCGCACCACGTCGTCGAGTTCGTCGAACAGGGCCTGCTGCTTGTCGTCGGGCTCGGAGTCCCAGGTCCCCAGCCGGTAGAAGCCGGTGGCCACCAGGGCCTCGTCGGTCGCCGGCTCGAGTTCGTCGCCGGCGAGCTGCTCGAGCAGGAACCGGTCGTAGGGCTTGTCGCTGTTGAAGGCATCCACGACGTAGTCGCGATAGCGCCACGCGTAGGGCTTGAACTCGTCGCGCTCGTAGCCGACGGTCTCCGCGTAGCGCACCACGTCGAGCCAATGGCGGCCCCAGCGCTGGCCGTACTCGGGACGCGCGAGCAGCTCGTCGACCAGCCGGGCGAAGGCGTCGGGCCGCGCGTCGGCCTCGAAGGCGGCCAGCTCCTCGGGCGACGGCGGCAGCCCGATCAGGTCGAAGAACGCGCGCCGCGCCAGCTCGCGTCGGTCGGCACGCGGGTTGGCCGGGATCCCGGCGGCGTCGAGGTGCGCGAGCACGAAGGCGTCGATGGGCGCGACGTCGCGTCCCACGTCCGGAGCCTCCGGACGTGTCACGGGACGGAAGGACCACCAGGCACGGCCCGCCTCGACGTCGATGCCCTCGCCGCCGACCTCGACCGCGTCGGCGCCACCGGGCCAGTGGCCGCCCTCGGCCACCCAGCGCTCGAGCACGGCGATCTCGTGGGGCGGCAGCTTGGCCTTCGGCGGCATCTCCAGCCCGCCCTCGTAGCGCACCGCGCGGACCAGCCTGCTGGCATCCGGGTCTCCCGGCACGAGCGCGGGTCCACTCTCGCCGCCGACCAGCAGCGACGCCTGCCCGCTCATGAGCAGGCCGCCCTTCAGTTTCTCGGCCTCGGGGCCGTGGCAGGCGAAGCAGCGCTCGACGAGCAGCGGCCGCACCTCCCGCTCGAAGCGGTGCCGGGCGTCCGCATCCATCTCCGCCTCGCTTGCGGCGAGCGGAGACGCTTGCGCGGCGGCACCACCCAGGCCGGCAAGGCCCGTCGCGGCGACGACGACGGTGAGAAAGCGCCTGCAGGGGCTCATGGCTGCGGATCCGTGACGACCGTCCACCGGCCGCGGCACGCGCTGGACGTGCACCGAGCAAGTCTATCACGGGGCACCCGGAACTCCGGGGCGCCGGCGGCCCCTCGGGATCTGCTCCGGCCGGCCGGCACGGCGCTCGGAACCGCGCCTCTGTCGCCTATCCTGTGCGCCCATGTCCCTACCCCACCCCGCTCCCGACGGCGCCGACGAGGCGACGGCCCGCTCGCGCGTGCTGGCCCTGCACGACTCGCGCTTCGGGCGTGCCGCCGAACTCTGCGCTCGCGCTCCAGGACGGGTCAACCTGCTCGGGGCCCACGTCGACTACAGCGAGGGCTGGGTCATGCCCGCCGCCCTCGACCGCTCCCTGTGGCTGGCGGCATCGCCGCGCGACGACGGCCGGATGGTCCTGGTCGCCACGGACCTGGACGAGCAGGCCGAGCTGGACCTCGCCGCGCTGCCGCCCGTCCGCGCCGACCGCGCCGACGACCGCACCAGCTGGATCGACGTGCCCGCCGGCGTCGCCTGGGCCCTGGCCGAGCGCGGGCTCCCGTTGCGCGGCATGAACGTCGCGTTCGGAGGGGACCTGCCCATGGGTGCGGGCGTGTCGTCCTCCGCGGCGGTCGAGGTGGCCTTCGTCCTGGCTTTCGAGGCCCTGTCCGGCGATGCCGAGGCCGACGGCTGGACACTCTCCGGGGTCGACAAGGCGCTCGTCGGTCGCCGCACCGAGAACGCCTACCTGGGCGTGGGCTCAGGCGTGATGGATCAGTACGCGTCGTTGCACGGTCAGGCCGGCCACGTTGTGTTCCTCGACTGCCGCACCCTGCGTCACGAGCTGCTGCCCCTGCCACCGGGCACCACGGTGCTGGTCACGGACACCGGCGTGAGGCGTCGGCTGGTGGACGGACACCTCGACGACCGGCGGAGCGAGTGCGAGCGAGCCGTCGAGATCCTGGCCAGGCACCGGCCCGGGATCACGGCCCTGCGCGACGCGACCCTGGAGGATCTCGCGGCCGTCGCCCTGGAGCCGGTGCTCGCTCGCCGCGCGCGCCACGTGATCGAGGAGTGCGGACGCGTCCTCGCCGGCGCCGCGGCTCTGCGGGCGGGCGACGCAGCGGACTTCGGGCGCCTCGTCTCCGCCAGCCACGACAGCTCGCGGGACCTCTACGAGGTGGCCATCCCCGAACTGGACGTGCTCGCCGTCGCCGCGCGCGGCGTGCCCGGGTGCCACGGGGCCCGCCTCACCGGAGCGGGCTTCGGCGGCTGCATCACCAGCCTGGTGGACGGCGACGCCGTGCCGCGCGTCCGCGAGGCCCTCGATCGGGCTTTCGAGTCGGCCTTCGCTCGCCGCCCCGAGCACCTGCCCTGCCGCGTGGGTGATGGAGCCGGGATCGAGAGGCTCGCCCTGACCCGGTGACGAAGCCAAGCAGCCCGTACGCAAAGTCATCCGCGTCGAGGGCTGCTAGAACGCCACCAGGCTGGTCTGGATCTTCACCGACAGCTTGAGCTTCGTCGTCGAGATGCCGTCGAACACCTCGAAGGTGAACGGGTTGCCGCCCAGGCTGTCCACGTGGGGAGCGTCCCAGGTGAAGACCCCGGTGCCCGCGTCGTAGCTGGCGCCCTCGGGCAAGCCCTTGTTCGGCACGACGAGCGTGACGGTGAGGGCGTCGCCATCCGGGTCCGAGACGAGGATCGGCTGGGTGTAGACGACGCCCTGCAGCCCGGTGGCCTTGCTGATCTTGCCCACCAGCGGCTTGCTGTTCTTCTCCGGATCGGTGTCCGGTGCCTTGAGCGTGACCTTCTGCTTGGCGACGACACTCTTGGTCTCGCCGTCGTCCACGTCGACCACGATCGTGTAGACGCCGGCCGGCCCCGCGGCGGGCCAGACGACCGAGCGCGTCTTCTCGTCGTAGGCCGCGCCGGCCGGGAGCGTCGTCTCGTCGACCGTGTAGATCAGGTTCTCCACCGGCGTGTCGCGATCGACGGCCAGGATCGGAAAGGCGACGTCGTCGCCCACGGTCGACTGGATGTTCCACTTGCTCGGCTGCGGACGGGAGTCCTTGACGTTGCTGGTATCGGGGAACTCGGTGCCGATCCCGAGGCGACGCCAGGTCTTCTTCTTCATGTTGATGACGGGCTGCTCGTCGGTGTTGCGGTACACGCGTCCGTCCATGCGCAGCGTGTAGACGTCACTTCCGGCCGTCTGCAGGTCGCGGTAGTCCTCGCCCTTCTTGCTCGTCGGCTTGCCCGGGAAGTCGACCAGGACGGTGTCCGGATCGACCGACGAGTGCAGCCGACCGTCGCCGCGGATGGCCCACCAGGTGCCGTCGTCGGTGAAGCGGATCGAGTTGTAGTACTTGTCCAGACTCTTGTCGCTGTTGTTGGGCAGCGCGACCACGAACGTGCCGGAGGACGGATCGCCGCCGTCCGCGCCGTCGCCGCCGAGCAGGTCGGGGTCGCCCTTGACCACCGTGCCGTCGCGGCGCAGCGCGTAGATCTCGTTCGTGATCGGGTGCACGGTGAACGAGAACCAGCGTTGCTTCTTGCCGTCCCCGTCTCCGCCTCCGCTGCTCTCGTTGAAGAAGAACACGGGTTCTTCGTCCAGGCCGCGGAAGAGGCGGCCGTCGGCACGCAAGGCCCAGATCTCGCCATCACGAATGAGCACGTCGCTGAAGAGCGAGCCGCCGTCCTGGTACTTCACGAGGATCTCGCCGTCCTGGCTCACGCGACCCTTCTTGCGCACGGCAGCCCAGGAGCCGTTGGCGGCGGCGATCGCGATCCACGGATCCGAGTCGTTCAGCTCCTTGATCTTCTTGCCGTTCTTCGCGACGCGGCCGTCCCGTCGGATCGTGTAGCGGTCCGGCCCGTCGACGGCGATGTCCCACCAGCTGTTGGGGTCGAACGCGTCCCCGTTCTGGTTCGACCCCGCGCCCTTCAGCTTGTCGACCTCGAATCCGTTGATCGTGACCACACCCCGTTCGCTCACGGCGTAGATGAACAGCGAAGCCTCCTCTTCCCCGGCGCTGACGGACATGCCGAGGCCGAGCAGGAAGGCGAGGACCGACAGCAGGCCGGCCGCGGGGCGGGCCACGGAACGGGACGAGGGCATGGGCGGGGCTCCAGGGTGGACGACCGGGGGACGCCCCGACCGAACGCGCATTCTAGCGAGCTGGGCCCGTACCGTACCTGCCGCGCCGGTCAGGTCGACGCCTGGCAGGCGTTGCGGGCCGCGCCAAGACTCGTTCCGGCCCGCGGCAAGCGCCCGCTGGGGCTCTACGCGCGCCACGGAGGGTCGACGCCGAGCCCCTCGGGACCGAAGGAATCGGGCAACACGTCGTCGATGCGCCGCTCGCGGAAACGGCCCGCGGCATCCGCGAGCAGCAGGCGCGAGTCCCCGTCGGCGAACTCGCGCACCACCTGGCGACAGGCCCCGCACATCGACGCCCCCGGGCCGGAGACCACGGCCAGCACCGCGATGCGTCGCACGCCGGCGGCGACGGCCTGGAACACGGCGTTGCGCTCGGCGCACAGCGTGATCGCGAAATTCCGGTTCTCCACGTTGCAGCCCGCGAAGACGCGACCGTCGGGGGCGAGCAGCGCGGCCCCCACCGTGAAGGACGAGTACGGCGCGTGGGCGCGCTCGCGCACCTCGATCGCCCGGCGGATCAGCTCGCCGTCGTCCACGCTCAGATCGGGCGCTTGCCCGCCATGACATGCGGGTCCAGCAGTTCGGCGATCTGCTCCTCCGTCAGCACGCCCTTCAGGCGAACCAGCTCGACCACGCCCATGCCGGTCCGCAACGCCTCGGCCGCGAGCTCGGTCGCCTTGTCGTAGCCGATCACCGGGTTGAGCGCGGTGATCACGCCGATGCTGCGCTCGATGAACTCGCGGCAGACATCCTCGTTGGCCGTGATGCCCTCGATGCAGTGCTCGCGCAGGGTGCGCGCCGCATTCATGAACATGGTCTGCGATTGCAGCAGCGACACGATGATCACCGGCTCCATGACGTTGAGCTGAAGCTGCCCGGCCTCGGCGGCCAGGGAGACCGTCAGGTCGTTGCCGATGGCACGGAAGCAGACCTGGTTGACCACCTCGGGGATCACCGGGTTCACCTTGCCCGGCATGATCGACGAGCCCGGCTGCATCGGTGGCAGGTTGACCTCGTTGAAGCCGGCGCGCGGCCCCGACGACAACAGGCGCAGGTCGTTGCAGATCTTGGAGAGCTTGATCGCCAGGCTCTTCAGGCACGAGCTGTAGAGCACGAAGGGCTGGGTGTCCTGGGTGGCCTCGACCAGGTCGCGCGCGAGGGTGATCTGCTTGCCGCTGATCCCGGCCAGGTGGTCCGCGCAGAGCTTGCCGTAGCCCACGGGCGCGTTGAGGCCGGTGCCGATGGCCGTGCCGCCCATGTTGACCTCGAGCAGGCTGCTCTCGACGTCTTCGAGCGCGTCGATCTCGTTGCGCAGCGACGAGGCCCAGGCATCGAACTCCTGTCCGAGCGTCATCGGCACCGCGTCCTGCAACTGGGTGCGTCCCATCTTGAGGATGTGGTCGAACTCCCGGGCCTTGACGCGCAGCGCCGCGACGAGCTGATCGAGCTCGAGGTTCAGGTGCGTGTTCATCAACGCCACGGCCACGTGCAGCGCGCTGGGGTAGGCGTCGTTGGTGGACTGGCTGCAGTTGACGTGGTCGTGGGGATCGCAGTGCTCGTACTGCCCCTTCCGGTGCCCCATCAGCTCGAGCGCCCGGTTGGCGATGACCTCGTTGGCGTTCATGTTCGTCGAGGTCCCCGCGCCGCCCTGCATGCAGTCGATGGGGAACTGCTCGTGGAGCTTGCCGTCCATGAGCTCCTGACACGCGCCCTCGATGCCGGCCAGGATCTCGTCGGAGAACCGGCCGCACTCGTGGTTGGCGCGGGCCGCGGCGAGCTTGACCATCGCCAGGGCGCGGATCAGCTCGGGGTACTGGTGCAGCGGAACGCCGGAGATGTAGAAGTTCTCGAGCGCGCGCATGGTCTGCACGCCGTAGTAGGCCGAGGCGGGCACGGCCTTGGTCCCGAGCATGTCGCGCTCGAGGCGGGTCGCATCGGCGTCGGAGACGTCAGGGGCGGTCATCGAGGGGAACTCCGGTCGGGGTCCCCTGCCACGCCGGGGGACGAGCGAAGCCACGGTAGAGGCTCGCGGCCCCCCGGTCGACACGGGAACGCCCCAGGATCGGGCCCGCGGGTCGCCCTACCCTGGAGGGCATGGGTCTTTCCTCGCGACGGCTGCTCGCCGGACTCGTCGGTGTCCTGGCGGCCTGCTCGACGCCCGACCAGGGTCCATCCGAGAGGGCCGCGCGCGTCCCGGCGTCGGAGTCTCCGCTGCAAGCCCGTGCCGCCGCTTCGGAACAATCCGCCATGCCCTCGCTGCCGGACCCGCTCCCGAACCTCGCCCTGCCGACCTTCGGCGGCCTGCAGTTCTGGTCCGACGTGGACCTGCGAGACGGGTGGCGCGTCCAGCAGCACGCCATCACCGGGCACCACCGCCTGATCGACGCCGACGACGTCCGTCGCGCCTGGGGCTCGCGGGCGGCCTGCGCGGCCGAACTCGACCAGCTCGGACCGCCGCGCGTGCCGCGGGCCGAGATCGTGATGCTGATCCACGGGCTGGGGCGCACGCACCATTCGCTGGCCGAGCTCGAGGCGTCGTTGCGGGAGCGCGGGCACCACACCGAGCACCTGCGCTACGCCACCACGCGTCTCGCGGTGCGCGAGCACGCCGAGCACCTCGCCGACTGGCTCGATGCGCAGGCCGACGTCGAGCGCGTGTCCTTCGTCACGCACAGCCTCGGCGGGCACGTCGTCCGCGATGCGCTCAGCTTCCGCGAGGCCGGGCCGGACCGCCCCGAGATCGGCGGCGTGGTCATGCTCGCCCCCCCCGCCCGCGGCGCCGCCATGGCCGATCTCGTGGGCGGCGTGCCCCCGGCGCGGTGGGTGTTCGGCCCAGCCCTGCAGGACCTGAGCGCCGAGGCCAGCGCGAGCCTGCCCGCGCCCACGGCGCCCTTCGGCATCGTCGCCGCCGGCCGCGGCACCGAGGACGGCCTCAACCCGTTCATCCCGGGCGACGACGACGGCGTCGTCGGCGTGGACGAGACGCTGCTCCCCGGCGCGACCGACGTGCTCATCGTGCGCGGCACGCACACCTTCCTCATGGACGACGAGGAGGTGCAGGCGGCGGTGGACCGCTTCCTGCGAACGCGGAGCTTCGAGCGCTGAGCACTGATCAGTGCGCGATCGTGAACCACTCCAGCTCGAGGATCTCGAGCAGCTTGACCGACATGACCAGCAGGATCGCGAGCACCGCGCCGGCCGCGAAGATCGACGCGCCCGCGAGCATGGTGTCGTTGCCGGCCTCCTGCGCCGCGTCGATGCGCGCCTCGCCGGTCTTGCCGCTGGTGTAGAAGAACGACACGACGCCCTTGATCAGGCCACCCACGAAGATCGCCGCCGAGGGCCCGATGCCGACCAGCATGCCGATGCCGATGCCGAAGATGCTCGGCATCCATCGCGCCGTCTTGGGCCACACGGTCAGGTAGGCGTAGGCGCTCCCGATCACGCTCACCGCGATCACGGCCTGGACCAGCTGGGCGGAGGGTTCGAAGCCGCCGGTCATGGTGTCGGCCATGGCCGCCCAGACCTGCGCACCCGGCGCCGGCAAGGAACTGCCCTGGCCGATGCCCAGTTCTCCGAGCAGCAGGACCAGCACGGGCACGGACACGATCGCACCGACCACCGTGCCGAAGAACTGCACCGTGGTCTGCTGCAACGGATCCGCGTCGACCAGGTAGCCCGTGCGGTAGTCCTGCATCATGTCGACGGCCACCGCGGCCAGGGTGCCGCCGACCACGGCCATGCCCAGCAGCGTCGTCGCGCCGCTGTCGATCAACCAGAAGAAGCCGGACAGGATCACGACGGCCACGAGGCGCACCGGGTTGATGTCGGTGTCGCCGGTGACGCGCCCGTTGACGATGCACATGGGCCAGGCGATGGCCATGGTCACGATCGTCGCCTGCCAGGGGATGCCGAAGATCGACTCGGCGCAGTAGCCCACCACCAGCGCGGCGATCACGCCCAGCAGACCCAGCACGAAGGTCCGGTTGGCCGGCGGCGTGTAGCCGGTCACGCCCGGAGTGAACCCGGGCGGGATCACCGGCGGTGTGCGGAAGAGATACGCGTAGACGATGGTCGCGAAGGTCGGGAGCGTCAGCACCGCGATCGCGACCCACCGGACCCAGTCGCCCGTGGCCGGCTCGTGGTCCGTTCCGGCGAGCGCGGGGGTGATCCAGAAGGGCGTGGCCAGCGCACCGAGCAGCATGCCGATGCCCACGCGCGGCCCGACCACGATGCCGATGCCGTAGTAGAGCGGATCGACGCCGACCGAGACGTTCTCGCGCAACTCCAGGTCACCGATCACCGCGGCGCCGTCGTCGCGCGTGCTGATCTTGGTCGGGATCGTGAGCAGCGCCGCAATCGAGCCCCACAGCTTCAGCATGAACAGCGGCCGGTTGCGCTCGCCCGGCGCGGGCTCCTTGGTGACCGCGTGCTGGATCACCGCGCAGGCCGTGCCCGACGGGAAGAAGTAGCGCACCATCGACTTGCGCACGGTGGAGCCGATGATCGCGCCCAGGGTGCCCATGGCCGCGAAGAGCGTCATGAGCACGGGCCAGCTCGGGTTCCAGTCCGGCTCCAGGATGTGCACCGCGGCGTAGCTGGCCACGGCGAAGCCCACCGAGCCGCCGGCGGACACCATGGTCTGGCCGAGGTTGAGCGTGTGGACCGACGGCCTGTGCTTGGAGATGACCCCGAGCATCAGCGTCGCGGCCAGCACGGCGATGATCGAGCCCGTGTCGCCCCAGCCGATGAGCAGCGTGGAGTAGATGTTGGTCGCCGCGATGACGCCCGCGAGGACCGTGAAGACCAGCCACTCGCCGAAGGTGAGCGAGGGCATGAAGCGCGACGGCGGGAGCGGCTCGGGCGACGGGGGGCCGGAGGCGTCGGGGCGGGCGTCGTCGGGCCGGGCGTCGTCGGCGGAGGGCGGCGGGCTCATGGAGGTCCTCGGGGGCGAGACGATGACGGCTGCCTTGTATCAAGGCGGCCGCGGCGGCGCACGTCTCGCCCCTGGGACCGGCGCGGCGTAGCTGGCACGATGGCGCCGTCGACCCGGGAGAGGAGACTCACGTGAGGGACCGCCGCTACGTCGCCTGCGAGAAGTGCCTGCGCCAGTTCGACGTGACCTGGCTCGACGCGGGTCAGAGACTGCGCTGCGCCTGCGGCCACCGCGTCCCCGTCAAGCACCACACACCGCATGCCCCGCGCGTCCAGCGCTGCCCCGGTTGCGGCGCCGACCTCCAGGACGGCTCGCGCACGTGTGCGTTCTGCACGCTCGTGATCGCCCCCGACGAGCGTCGGCTGACGTCGATCTGTCCGACCTGCTTCGCGCGCATGGCCAGCGATGCGCGATTCTGCATGGACTGCGGCGTGCCCATCGAACCCCAGGCGCTCGTGGCGTTGCCCGAGGACTCGGTGTGCCCGCGATGCGAGTCGGAGCTGTCGTCACGCACGGTCGACGACGTCATGCTCGTGGACTGCGCAACCTGCGGCGGCCTGTGGATGCCGCCGGACGTGTTCGAGCAGCTCGCCGCCCGCGCCGTCAAGGAACGCCTCCCCGAGCGTCTCACCGGGCCGGTGCGCCAGGTCTTGAAGCTCGACCCCGAGGTCCACTACCGACCCTGCCCGGTCTGCAAGTTGCCCATGACGCGCCGCAACTACGCCGGCCGCTCGGGCGTGATCCTCGACGTGTGCGCGCGGCACGGCGTGTGGCTCGACCGCGACGAACTCGAGCACATCCTGGACTACATCCGCACCGGCGGTGGCGTCGACGATCGGCGCCATGACCTCCCGCGGCCTCCGGAGGGCTTCCCCCAGCCGCCGATGCGCCGCGTCCCGGACAGTCAGGCGCGCGACCTCTTCGATGACTTCACCGACTTCGCGATGACCTTCCTGTTCCTGGACCTGTTCGACTGACGCGAGGGTCTTGGCCCCGGACATCCCGGGCGGCGGTTGGCAGGCCGCGGGATGCGGCGTAGGTTCGAAGCCCATGCACGCTGTTCTCACTCTCTCCGCGTCGCTCCTGCTCACCGGCCTGCTGCCGGCCCAGTCCCTGATCGTCGTCGACGAGGCCGGGGGCCGGGGCAGCGACTTCACGGACCTCCCCGCCGCCGTCGCCGCCGCGCGTTCGGGCGACCACGTGCTCGTCCGCGACGGCAGCTACACGGGCTTCGCACTGGACGGCAGATCGGTCGAGGTCGAGGCCGAGTCCTCGGCGACCCTCTCGGGCACCGTCACGCTCACGAACCTGCCGGCGGACGGCGTGATCGTGCTGCGCGGCCTGACGCTGCAGGGCGGCCAGGGACCCGCCCTGGATCTCGGCGCCTGCGCCGGTGCGGTGCTCGTCCAGGAGTGCGTCCTGATCTCCGCCGTCGACACCGTGCTCGTCACCGACTGCGACAGCGTCACGTTCGTGCGCAGCTTCGTGTCCGGGGGCAGCGGGACGGGGGCGGGCGAGACCGGCTGCTCCGGCCTGGTCGCTCACGAGTCGTTCGTGTCCATCCACGGCGGTTCGTTCCGGGGCGGCGACGGCGGTCCGTCGGACTGCCTGGCCCTCGACCTGGACGGCGGCAGCGGCGGGGACGGCGCGCGCATCGAGGACACCTTCCTGTTCTCCGGCGCGCCCGACTGGATCGGCGGCTTCGGCGGCGACGGTTGCGAGAACGCCGCCCTCGGTTGCCAGGAGGGCGGTCCGGGAGGCCACGGCCTGGTGCTCGCCGGCACGGCGTCGGCCCTCGAGCTGGGCGGCGGTTCCCTCGTCGGCGGTCCCGGCGGCAACGGCGAGGGCTGCTGCTGTATCGGCGGCGCCGAGGGCCACGGCTGGGTCGGTGACGTCGGGTTCCTTGGCCAGGACCCGCGTCTGCTCGAGGTCTTCTCCCCGGTCCAGGCCCGCACGGTCACGATCCTCTCGCTGTTCGGCGAGGAGGGTGACAGCGCCCTGGTGGCCGTGGGCGACCTCGGCCCGGGCACCTTCCTCCCCGGGCTGAACGGCGTGCTCGGCATCCCCGACCCGCTGCTCGTCTTCGCCGTGGGCCCGACGCCCGGGCACGTGACCCTGCCCGCCGCCGTGCCCGACATCTTCCCGGCACCCTTCGTGCGCGTCGCGGTCCAGGCCCTGTTCCTCACCGCGAGCGGTGACAAGGTGCTCAGCGGCGTGAGCCGCCTGACGATCCTGCCCTGAGGCCGCCTCGCTCCGCACCCGCCGGCGCGAACACGCGCGAACACGCAGGGACACGCGGGGACGCGCGGGGGTGCGGGGACACCGCGGGCCGACGTGGGACTCAGCGCGGGCCGACGGCCCAGGCTGCCCCGTTGAGCACGAGCCGGTGCGCAGCCGGTGCCAGCAGGTCGCTCTCGCGCAAGACGGTCACGAACACGCGACCGCCCTCGTGGCGCAGGGTCCAGGCGACGGGCTCGTCCCCCGCCGCGACCAGCACCTCGCAACCGGGAGCGAGCCGGGTCTCGTCGGTGTGCACGGTGGCCAGGCGCGAGGCGTTCGACCAGGAGCCGACGCCCTCGAGGATGCGATGGCTGCCGTGGTCACCTTCGGGGCCGCGACGGTAGTCGCCTTCGTCGTCGTCGGCGTCGCTCTCCTCGGAGCCTTGCTCGTCGACGTCGTCGACCCGCGGGTCACCGCGCTCCCCGGTGATCCACGGCACGCTCACCGGAGCGATGGACGCGGCGGCGCCGAGCTGCTGGGCGTGCCCGCCGAGCGTTGCGGCAGCGAAGACGCCGGGGTCCCCGGTGGACTCTCCCTCGTCCGGGAGCCCTGCTCCTGAGAGCGCCTCACCGAGAGCGACCACGGCGCGGCCCGCGTCGGCGTAGTGGCGGATCGGCTCGAACAACGCGGGATCGGTGGCGCGCAAGTCGCAGGCGAGCACGAGCAGGTCCGCGTCGCGCACCGCGCCCTCCGCATCCGACCCCGGTGCGCCGGCCTGGAGCACGCGCACCGACCAACCGCGACCACCGAAGGCCTCGAGCAGCGCCGCCAGTCCCTCGCTCGGCTCACCGTCGGTCACGACCACCACGCGCGTCGGCACCGGATCGCCGGGCAGGCGACGCAGGGTGTAGTACGCATCGGGGTGCACCAGCGTCTCGCCGTCCGGGTCGGTCACGCCCTCGGCGCGCAACTCGTGCACCGAGCCCTCGCGCAGGCCGTCGACGCGCAGGTCCACCGACAATCCGTCGCCCGACACCTCGGCCGCGCGCACGTCGAGCTCCCAGTCGTCCACCTCCGGGCTGCCGTAGTCGCTGTGCAGTCGATACGTGTAGCGCTGCAACGAGTAGCTCTCGGTGTCGCCCGCGGTGTCGGGATCCACGGGCCGCGTGAAGACCAGCCGGAAGCCGTCGGGCAGGACGCGCAGCTCCTGGATCTCGAAGGGCACCGCGCCCGTCCAGGTGATGCGCTGCAGGCCCCACTCCGCGGTCCCGAGCGACGGCCAGCCGCGATCGGAGCAGCCCACCAGCAGGCCCCCCGCGTCGTCGAAGGCCACGCGGATCACTCCCGACACGAGCCCGTGCCGGAACGGAAAGACGGCGCCCTGCAGCACGCCGTGCACGCTCTCGAAGGCGACGCGCAGCAGGGAGGCCTCGTACTGATCACCCACGAAGGCCTGGCCCGCGAAGGGGCCGAAGGCGCCCGCGCTCTCGTCGAAGTCGAAGCCGCTGGGTGACCGCCCGGCCTTGTCGTAGGGGAACCAGACCGCGGGGAGCGCCAGGTGCTCCATCTCGCGCGCGGCCTGCTGATACAGGATGCCGTCGGGCATCGGCCCCGGGTGCGCGACGCGGGACTCCGGGAGCTTCGCGCTGTGGATGCCGCGCGGATGACCGTGGAAGTCACCCTCGCGGAGCACCGACAGCTTGCTCGCGCCGTTCCACTCGCCCTGGTTGTCGGTGTAGAGCATGTCGCCCCACGGGGCGCACTCGAGGCCGGCGGGCGAGCGCAGGCCGCCGCAGACCGGCTCCATGTTCCCCGCGGCATCGATGCGCACCGCGAAGCCGCGCCAGTCCGCCACGCCGAAAGGCTGGTCGCCGAAGGGCACGTTGAGCGTGACCCAGAGGTTGCCGTCGTCATCGCGTCGCGGGCCGAAGGCGTACTCGTGGTAGTTGCCGGAGATCTCCCACCCGTCGCACACCACCGTGAAGCCGTCGGCGCGCCCGTCCTGGTCGCGGTCGATGATGCGCGTGACCTGGCCGCGCTCAGCGACGTCGATCTGCCCCATCGGCGCCGCGAGCAGCCCGAGCGGTTCTTGCAGCCCGTCGGCGAAGAGCGAGAAGGTGGGCGTGTCGGTCGAGACTCCCTCCACCCGCCAGATCTCGCCGCGGCGCGTCGAGACCAGCACCGCATCATCGGGGCGCGGCAGCAGCCCCCCGACCTCGAGCACGATGCCA
The DNA here is from genome assembly GCA_029259725.1 of Planctomycetota bacterium. Lineage (GTDB taxonomy): Bacteria > Planctomycetota > B15-G4 > B15-G4 > B15-G4 > JAJDER01. The sequence continues at coordinate 79,365 of JAJDER010000178.1, forward strand.
TCGGGCATGGCGACGTCGTGCACCGCGTAGGCCGCGGCCTCGCGCTCGGCTTCGGACGGCACGACCTCGGCTTCCTGCATCGCCACGAGCAGGGACACCATCGACAACAGCCAGGCCATCAACATGGGCTCACCATGCGATCTCCAGTTCGGCTCGTGGCGCATGGAGCTCACCGACGGGCACCTCGATCCGCAGCTCCTGAGAGCCGTCTCCGCTCCAGATCCAGGCCCGGCCGGCGGTCACCGTGAGGCGCACGCCCTCCGCGGTGGTGAAGACACCCGCAGGCCTCTCCTCGATCATGGTGGACACGGCTGCGCGCCAGCCCAGGGACCTCGTCTCGGTTCCCATCACGCTCATCGCTCGGACGACAACACCGCCCTCCGCGCCGAAGCGGGCCCACACGCTTTCGTTCAGCTGAAGATCGCCCGCTCGCAGCGCCGACCACTTGTCAGCGGTGCTCGCACGTCGCATCACGAAGGACGCCCCCTCGCCGTCGGGGAACTGGTCCCGACCACGGCCATGGTAGCGCCAGCCGTCGTCGCCCTCCGGCCACGGGTCTCGTTCCGCGTCGTCCAGCACGGCCACCGCCGGGCCCGGTGGAAGCTCGATCACCTGCTCGGACGGGGGCACCTCCAGCTTGCCGGCCCGCCCCCGCCAGGTGCCCTCGGCGTCGAAGAAGTCGCCCTTCCAGAGCAGACCCAGGCGCCCGTGCTGCATGTCGTAGGCCGCCGCCACCTTCTCGGGGAAGCCCACGGCCAGCACGCGCGCGGAGAGCCCGTCCATGAACGCGCCGACGTAGCGCGGCGCGTCCACCGGCACGACTGCATAGGCTCCGCCGTCGACGATCAGCCCCGGCGGCAGCGGCATGGTCACGCCCAGCGAGAGGTACCGGTACATGGCGTCGATCTGCGCGGCCGCGTCGCCATGCAGGCTGTCGCGCTTCACCGAGCGGCCCTCGTCGAAGAAGGTGGGCATGCGCGTGCCCGGGCGCACGGCCAGGGGCTCGCGCATCCAACGCTCGAACCACGCCGGGCGCAGACGCTCGCCCATCGAGCCCAGGTCCAGCCCGGGGATGCCCAGCGACGCGTGGCCGTGGGTCGTGTGGCAGCTGATGCACGACAGCCCGCCGGTGCCCGTGAGCGCGCGGCCTTCGGCGACGAGATCGACGTCGAACGCGGGCGGACCCGGGTCGAGCGGCGCCCCATCCGCGAGCGCCAAGGCCTGCACGAGGTGGCCCACGTTCTCCTCGCCGAAGGTCGGCATGCGCGTGTGCATGTAGGGGCGCACCGAGGCGCCGTCGGCGAGCACGCGGCCCAGCCAGTCCGGGCGCAACTTGGCGCCGACACCGGTGAGCGTGGGCGGCAGGCGGCCCTCGTCGCCGAGATCCTCGTCGCTGGTGAAGAGCGCGCGGGCCTCACCGCGCGGGCCCGGGTGGTCGTCGCGAGCGTGACACGACAGGCAACCCAGGCGACGCAGGGTCAGGTCCACCTCGGCGGTCGGCTCGAGCGGGCGGGACAGGTCCGCGGCGCCGGCCAGCGCGCGGGACAACGCGGTGCGCTGCGCGTCGTCGAGATGGAAATCGGGGACACCGGCGCCAGGGTCCTCGGCGAGACAGCCGGCGAGACGCCCCTCCGTCACGACCACGGCCAGGTCCAGCAGGTCCGGCACCCGCGGCGGTCGCGGAGGCACCGGTGAACGCCGGCCGACATCGCCGCCGGGATCGCCGTGGCAGGCGACACAGCCCAGCTCGGTGAAGGCGCGGCGCCCGCGCTGGGCGAGGCGCGGTCCCACGAGGAGCCCTGGGCCGGGCGGCCCCCAGCGCGGCTGGATCGTGCGCAGGTCCTCCACGCCGAAGGCGCGGTCGTCGCCGTCCTCGACGACGCCCGCGGAGACCTCCTGGCCGCCGTTGTTCTCGAAGAAGGTGATCGTGAGTGCGTGCCAGCCCGCGTCGGCGCGCACCGTGCCCGCCTTGCGCGTCGGCGACTGCAGCCCGTCGTTGTCGATCACGACCTCGCCGTCGATGGACAGGCGCGAGCCGTCGTCCGACGTGATCCAGAGCTGCGATTCGCCGCCGGCGAGGTACAGCTCGCCCGTGAAGCGCAGGGCGAAGCGGTCCTCGCGCTCGAGGCCCTCGCAGCCGACGGCACGCACGATGTCCACGGCGTCCGGCTTCAGACCGTCTAACGCCGGGATCGCGTCGAGGTCGTCGTCGAAGAGGTACAACTCGCGACGCAGACCCGGGCCCTCGCGCGCATCGAGGGGCCCGGCTTCGAACTGATCACGCAGCAGGTGGCTGGCCAGGGCGCGGGCGTCGTCGTCGCTCAAGCGCAGGTCGGGCATCTCACCGGACGGGCGCGTGGTCAACGGGTCGAGCAGGAACGCGGTCAGGTGCGACAGGTCGGTCATCGCCGGCAAGTCGCGCCCGGCGAGATCGTCGCCGTGGCAGGCGCGGCAGCCGACCTGGTCGAACAGCACGCGCCCGGCCTCCGGATCCCAGGCATCCTCCCAGCCTGCCTCGGCCTCGAAGGGCCCGCCGAGGGAAGTCAGGTAGTGGACCAGCTCGGCACGGCAGGCGGCCCGGTCGTGCTCGGGCAGACGCGCCAGCAGGTCCGGCATGCGGGTTCGGGGCCGCAACTCGTGCGGCGCGGTGAGGTAGGCATCGAGCCACGCAGGCGACACCCGGGCCCCGATTCCATCGAGACGCGGCGCCGCCAGGGGCCGCAGGCGCTCCTCGACCGCCTTCGGGGCCGCATGGCACGCCGTGCACTGCAGCCTCGACAGAAGCACTTCCCCGGCGGCATCGGTGGGCGCGGCGGGCAGCCCGCCGGGGCGGCCGGTGGGTGTGAGACCATCAGGTCCGACGCCACAGCCACCGGGCAGCGCGACCAGCGCCCACCACGCCAACCAGATCGGTAACCAGCGGTCGCGACGGCGCATCGGTAGCGGGCCGTCCTCCGGAACGGGGTGCGCATCATGCCACGAGGCTGGCGTACGCGCCCGAGTCCGCTAGTTTGGAGCGCCCATGCACACCTCTCCGCTGACCCACCTCGCCCTGACACTCGCCCTGACACTCGCCCTGCTCGCCGGCGCCTGCACGCCGGGCTCCGACGCCGTCACGGCCGTCAGCACCGTCTCCACCATCCCCGACGACACCACCTCGCCTGGAGCACCCGCCGTGACCGACGCCTCCCCCACACCGGCCCGCACGGAGATCGCCACGTTCGGCGCCGGTTGTTTCTGGTGCGTCGAGGCCGTGCTCGAGCAGGTCGACGGCATCCACGACGTGAGCTCCGGCTACATGGGCGGTCACACCGAGAATCCGACCTACAAGCAGATCTGCAACGGTGACACCGGGCACGCCGAGGTCGTCCAGGTGAGCTTCGACCCGGACACGCTCTCCTACGCGGCCGTGCTCGACTGGTTCTGGCGCTTGCACGACCCGACCACGCTCAACCGCCAGGGTGGCGACGTGGGCACACAGTACCGCTCTGCCATCTTCGTGCACTCCGACGACCAGCGGCGCGTGGCCGAGGCCAGCAAGGCCGCGGCCGACGCGTCGGGCGCCTTCTCCAGCAGGATCGTGACCGAGATCACGGACGCGTCGACCTACTATCCGGCCGAGGAGTATCACCAGGACTACTACCGGGCCAACAAGAGCCAGGGCTACTGCCGGATGGTGATCGCACCGAAGTTGGGAAAGCTGGGGCTGGACCCGTAGCCGTCCTCCGGGGCGGGACGACCTCCGGCGGAGTCGATCCATGGCCGCATCCCGCAACACCGTCCTGCCCGTGATCCTGGTCGTCGCCGTGCTGGCGGTGGCCGGCGGTGCGTGGTTCCTGCTGTCGGAGCCGAGCGGCATCGACGACGTGGCACGGGTCGAGGACGACGCGGACACGGGCCCGGGCGAGGTCTACGACGCCGCCGTGCGCGAGGTCGTGCCGGACCGTGAAGTGGAGCGCATCGCCGCACCCCGCGTGGACGACGACGGGCATGCGTCCGAACGGCCGACCGCCGCGGCCCGCCTCGCCGGCCGGGCCGTGCGCGCCTCCGACGGCTCACCGCTCGTGGGTCTGGCGATGTCGGGCTCGTTCCAGCCGCAGAACCTCGACGAGGCCGCCAGCCGGCTGGTCACGGGCGAGGACGGCGGCTTCGAATTCGCGCTGCCCGTGGATGGCAAGGCCTGGTGGATCGAGATCGAGGCCGGCCCGCGCACGCCGCGCCATCGCCATCGCGAGGAGATCGCGCTGCATCGGGGCGAGACCGTCGAGGTCGAGCTGCGCGTCCCCGATGGTGGGCTCCTCTCCGGGAGCGTCGAGGACGGGGCCGGGCGCCCCCTCGCCGAGGTCACCGTGGCTGGCTGGAGCGGTTCGCGCTGGAGCCTGTCCGAGGAGCCCGACCGCACCTTCGTCACGGACGGTTCCGGGCACTGGGAGCTGCCGGCGCTGGGTCCGTCGTTCGTGCTCTCCGCCGAGGCCGACGGGCTGGTGCCGTCCTATCGGCTGCATGGCACGGTCGACGACGACGAGCACAAGCAGGGCCTGGTGCTCTTGCTCGAGCGTGCCGTGCCGGTGCGGGGACGCGTCGTGGACGCCTTCGAGCGGCCCGTCGAGGACGCGCGGATCCGAGCCGAGTCCCGCATGCCCGAAACCCCCACCGACGTGGACGGCGTCTACCGCATGGCGCTCACGGAACGGGAGGGGAAGAGCGACGCGCAGGGGCGCTTCCTCCTCGAGGACGGCAGCGCACGGGAGTGGCGCGTGCACGTCGACCAGCAGGGCTACGCGCACTGGGAAGCGTGGCACGATCCCACCGGAGGCGACCTGCTCGTGCGCCTGTCCCGGGGGGCGACCGTGACCGGCACGGTGCTCTCCAGCGCCGGTGTGCCCTTGCCCGAGGCGGAGGTGATCCTCGACAGCGCGGGCCTCGAGTCGGCCAACAGCTCGCGGACCCGGACCGACGAGACCGGACACTACGCGATCGACAACCTGCGGCCCGACGACGTCGCGATCCTCTCGGTCGTGGCGCCGGGACACGCGGTCGAGGTGAAGCAGCCGGTCAGCCTGTCCGCCGACGGCGCGGCGCGGATCGACTTCGTGCTCGCGGCCGAGCGCGTGATCTCCGGCGTGGTCGTCGACACGGCCGGGCGCCCCGTGGTCGAGGCCAACGTGGCCATCGAGGGCGAGCGGATCGTGGACTACGTCGGCGGCCTGCGCCTGCCCACGCCGACCTGGGAGGTCCGCCACCGGCTCCACCAGCGTGCCACCGATGCCGACGGTCGCTTCCGCTTCGGCAACCTCTACCCGGGGCTGTTCGCGGTCACGGTCACCGCACCGGACGACGACGCCCTGGTGGCCCAGGTCGACGCGGCTTCGGGAACCACCAACCTGCGCGTGGTGCTCGACCCCGACGCGGTGGTCGGCGTCACTTTCGAGGGCATCGCGCGCGATGCGCTGACGCTGCAACCGCTGCCGGTGTTCGAGGTCACACCGATGGTCGCCGGGGAGAACGGCGGCATGGCGGGCTACAGCCATCGGTTCGAGGACCCCACCGGCGCGTATCGCCTCACCGGCCTCGAGGGCGGCGTGATCCTGCTCATGGCGAACGCCGAGGACTACGCCACCTGGACCACCGAGCCGCTGGTCTACGCGCCGGGCGTGCACACCCTCGACATCCTGTTCCAGCCGCGGCGCACCGCCGTCTTCCAGGTCGTGGACAGCCACGGGCAGCCGATCACCGGCGCCCAGCTGAACTTCCGGGACCAGGAGGGCCGCGACCTGACCGTCGAGCTCAGCGCGTCGACCGCGGGCGCATCGCTCTACGCCGACGGCCACGGCATCGCCCGCGCCTCCGGGCTGCCGGCCGAGTGGATCACGGTCTCCGTCTTCCGCTACGACCTGCGCCAGACCGTGGACTTCCCGGTCGACCTCCGCGCCGCACCGCTCGGCCCGATTGAACTGGCCATGCCCGACCCGGGCGAGGTACAGGTCCCCGTGCACGTGTTCACCGCCGGCCTGCTCGCTCCGTCGCCGCAGGTGAGCACCGGGCTCGCCACCTTCGAGGACGACCTGGCCTCGGGACGGATCCGCTCCCTCGGGGTGCCGATCGAGATCGTCGTGACCGACGCGAGTGGCCTCGAGGTCTCCCGCGGGCGGGTCGAACCCGGCGAGACGACCGAGCCCGCGATCCACCTGCCGGCCCACGGCGCGCTGGGACGCTGGACGTCGGTGCCCTGGAAGCAGGAGATGTCGATGACCGTCCACGCGCCGGGCTACGCGCCGAGCGAGCTGGCCGGGTGCATCGGCTGCCTGGATGACTCGGGTGTGCCGGCGCTCTTCGTGGTGCTGATCCCCGAGTGACGGTCCCTTCCACGAGACGACGGCGCCCGCCGTGAAGCGGGCGCCGCCGGTTGTCTCGCGAGCAGGGGAGTGGCGTCAGAGCACGAAGGTGCCCAACACGGTGTTGACCCAGTCCGGGAAGGCCTCGAAGTTGCTGTCCGCCGAGACCTCGGCGAGCAGCATCCCGGTCTGCCCGTCGATCAGCAGAGCCAGCGAGTCGAGCGCCGCGGCCCGAGCCTCGCCCTTGACGGAGCGGTCCTTCAGCAGCCCGACCAGGCCGGCCACCATCTCGGACGACCCGTGGAACCACGCCGCCACGGTGAGCTGGTTGCGCAACATCGGATCGCGCAGATCGCGGATCTCGGCCACCAGCAGGCCTGCGTCTTCGGGGTGCCCCAGCAATCCGACCGCCTGGGCCACGGCCGCGCGTGCGGCGGGCCAGCTCTCCTCGGACAGGCGTTCGAGCAGGACCGGCCGCGCGGTGTCGGTCTCGAGCATGGCGAGGCTCAGGGCGGCGAACATGCGATGCCGCGGATCGGCGGACTCGACCAGGCGCTCCTGCAGGTCGTCGAACGCGAGCGGGTCCCGGGCGATGCCGCTGGCCAACACGTAGGCGCCGCGCGCGTCGGCATTGGACTCGCGCTTCACGCCCGCGCGCAGTGCGGCGCGCGCCACGTCGTCGCGCGTCTCCCGGGCGAGGACGCCCAGACCCAGCGCCGCCCAGGGTCGGTCGGCGTTCTTGCCGTGGCTCAGCTGCAGCATCAGGTAGTCGCGCGCCTGCTCGGTGGCCTGTTCGCCGATGGCGATCAGTGAGAAGCCGCGAGTGAGTGCATCACTCTCCAGCTCGTAGGCCGTCAACAGGCGTTGCAGGACGTGCTCGTCGGGCATGGCGCCGAGAGCCAACGCCGCGGCGCGGCGTACCTCCAGGCTGTCGCCGGCGAGAGCGCGCACGAGGCTCGCTCCGAGGGCCGGGTCACCGTGCTGCACGAGCGCCTGCGCGGCCCGGCATCGCATGGCGTCGTCCAGGTCCGTGTCCTGCAGCGCGGCCTGGGCCGGCAGGATGAACGCCGAGCTCGGCGACAGACGGTCGTAGATGAACGCCGCCGCGCCGATCTCCTGGTGCTCGTCGCCGGCCATGCCGGCCAGGACGTCCTCGACGAACCCGTCCACCGAGGCGGGCATGCCGTGGCGACGACCGATCCCGAGCCCCACCACGGCCAGGCTTCGGCCATACGCCGAGAGCATGCCGGTCTCTCCTCGCGCGCGGCCCGTGGTGGCCACCTCGAGCAACACCGTCGCCGCGGCCGGGCTCCCCGTGGCGCCCAGTCCGAGCAGCGCACAGTGGCGGACGAAGACCGAGCTGTCGCCGAGCAGTTCCGTCAGGTCCGCGACCGCGGTCCCCCCGGCAAGGCGTCCGTAGGACATGGCGGCGCTGCCGCGTACCTTCTCGTCGTCGTGATCGAGGTCCTTCTCGACCAGCGCGAGGACCTCACGACGATGGGACTGGGCCACGCCGGGTGGCAGACGCGGGATGATGGCGTAGCGTCCGCTCGAAGCCGCGACGTCCTGCTCCTCGAGCAGGCGCGACGGCCTCAGGAAGCGCGCCTTGTTCAGCTCCCACCACTGCCACCAGGCAGACTCCGCCAGCCCCGTGATCGGGCCCCCGCCCGCGCCGTCGCCCAGCGTGGTGCCGCTCCGCCCGCGCACGTTCCCGGTCCTGGCGCTTCCGCGAGTCGAGTTGGGATGGCCCGCCGGTGAGGTCGTCGTGGACGCCTTGGGTGCGCCGGCCTTGCCTCGCGAGCGCTTGCTCGCCGCGCCTCCCGTACCCGCCTTGGACGACGTGCCCGCGGCCGGCTGGGACACGGCGACGGTCTTCCCGGCACTCGCACTCGACGAGCTCCCCGACGCCGGCTTGGGGGGGAGCAGGGGCGCGTGGATGCGCGCTGCCTCGAGCATGGTCAGACCCACGCCTTCGGCCCAGCCGTGCAATCGCGCATCGTCGCGCAGGTCCATGATGTACGCGTGCGGACTCTCGCGCACGAAGGTCGCCAGCAGTTCCTCGGCACCGGAGACATCCATCAGATGCGCCACGGCGCAGTGGCGACCCGCGCTGTCCTCGAAACCCGGCAGACGGCGGGTTGCATCGGTCGTGTTCACCGGGAACAACTCGGTGGACTCTCGGTACACAGCCAGCGCGTCGATCATCTCGGCGCGCTTCTCCCACTGCGCGGCGTCGAGGCCCTCCGGCTGGCGCGCGCGCAGCTCCTCGATCACCGTGGCGTAGTGGTCCTGCCAGCGCGCGACCGCATCGAGGTCGGGGCGGACACACTCACCCGCGTCATCCTGGACCAGCATCGTGGCGGCACCCAAGGCGCACAGGCCGAGCAGCATCGGGAGGATCTTCATCGCGCACTCCTTCTCATCGGGGTCTTCCCCGGGCGCGATCGCCCTCTCCACCCGGCGATCGAACCCGGGCTCTCCGTCCTTCGTCCCCCACAGTAGTGGAGATCGCTGGGGAGGACACACGCCCCACGGTCCGTATTCGCCGCGATTCGGCCGCTTCCGGAACGGGCCTGGCGACGGCATCCTGGGGTGCCGATGACCACACAGATCTCCCTACGCCGTGCGGTGATGCTCGCGCTGCTCACCGTGGTCGCCGCGGGGCTGGCCTCGCTGAACGCTTGCCAGGGCCCCTTGCGCGTCGATCCGCTGCGGTACGCCACGCGCGAACCGAGCGTCGATGAACACCTCGCCGTGGCCCGGGAGTATGCGCCCTGGGTCCTGCATGCCGCCGACGCCGGCCGCGTGCGCGACGACATCCCGGCGGCCTTCGACTTCGACGGCGATCTCGACGGCGGCAACAACTGGGACAACCTGACGCGCTACGTGATCGAGCCCACGCTGGGCTACTCCGTCGTCGGCACCGAGACGCATTGGTTCCTCACCTATCACCTGTTCCACCCGCGCGATTGGTCGGACATCGACCTCGGGCTGCACATGACGCACGAGGGCGACGGCGAGAATCTCCAGGTGGTCGTGCGGCGGGAGGACGGACGGGTCGTGCTGCTCTACACCCAGGCGCACTACGTCGGCGAGGCCTACGTCCGCGAGGGGTTCGAGGCGTCCGCGGCCGAGGTCGAGCCGCGCGGCACGTTGCGCCTGGTCGACGACGACGGCCACCCCGATCCGGACGGAGCCCACGTGCTGGTCTACGTGCAGTCGGGCGGTCACGGCATCTACGGCGTGCCGGACTCCTGTGCGGACGTCGTGCTCGATGATGCGGGTGGCGTGCGTTTCGACGGTGCCGGCCTGCTGCTGCGGCCGGCTCGCCCCGACGAGCCGATCGCCGAGCCCGACGCGGCCTTCACCCGGATCGATCCCGCCGACGCCTGGCCGTACCGGCTCGAGTCGGTGCCCGCCCAGCTGTGGCCAGGGCTGCGCGACGGATCCCTCATCGGCGAGGACCGCCTGCTCGATGGCACCGTCCCCTATCGCGACGCGCGACGCAGCCTGGACGTGCCGCGCTACCACGAGGGCGATCGCTTCAGCGGACCCTTCGGACCCGACCGCGGCATCTCGCCCTTCGCCGTGGACTTCGAGTTCGACGCGCCCCACCTCGGCGCGTTGCTCTTCGACCCGGCGCGTCGCTGGAGCGAGGCGCTGCTCCTGCCCGAGCCCTGGTCGACAGACTACGTCGTGGACCCGTTCACCGACGCCTAGCAGCCCGTGCGCGAAGTGCTCTGCAGGCGAGGGCGTCTCGAGAGCGTCGGATCAAGGCGCAGGACCGGAGGCGAATCCGTGGATTCGTCGAGGATCCTGCAACGCCGAGCCGGCGTTCTCGAGGCGTCCTCGACGCG
>JAJDER010000179.1 GCA_029259725.1 Planctomycetota bacterium
CGCAGGATGCGGACCTGCGCCTGGACGCGGCCTACGCGCCCGCGCAGCTCGGCGTGCTCGAGGTGACGGACGGGCGCGTCGTGTTCGAGCCCGGCCGGGACGTCGTGGTGACCCTCGACGGCCGTCTCGGCGCGAGCATGAGCAGCGCCGAGATGAGTCAGCCGATCGAGATGGTGACCGACGCCGCGGGCACGCCCACGCGCTTGCACGTGGGTCAGCTCGTGTTCTGGATCGTGGATCGTGGCGGTCGCCTGGCCGTGCGCGCGCGCCACCCGGACAGCGCGGTGCTCTTGGGATACGGGGGCACCGACGCCTACGCCCCGGCCCCCGAGTGGCGCATCGACGCCACCTGGGTGCCCTACGCGAGCCCGCATCAGTTGATGCAGCCCAACATCCTCGGCAGCAGCTACGCCGACACGGCGCCCGGCGAACTGCACTTCGAGCTCGAGGGCGTGCCCTACGTGCTCGAACCCATCGGCGCCGACGCCGAGTCGCTCTTCCTGATCTTCGGCGACGAGACCAATGGCGAGCACACCTATGGCGGCGGCCGCTTCCTGGCCCTGCCCGCGCCCGACGAGGACGGTCTCGTGGTGATCGACTTCAACCGCGCCTTCAACCCGCCCTGCGCCTACTCGCCCTACACCACCTGCCCGCTCCCGCTGCCGCGCAACCGACTGCCCGTGTCGGTGACCGCGGGGGAACGACTTCCGGAGTGAGGTCGCGCTGGTTCGCCGCCTGCACCCTGGGCGTGGAGAGCGCCCTCGAGGCGGAACTCTCCGGTGTCGGCGCGATGTCGGTCCGTACCGTGCCCGGCGGGGCCATCTTCGACGGCGACACGAGCGTGGGCTACGCGGCCAACCTCTGGCTGCGCTCCGCGATCCGCGTGCAGGAGAACCTGATCGACACCCAGGTCTCCTCGCCCGACGACTACTACGCGGCGATCGAGGCCCATCCCTGGGAAGACCTGATCACGCCGCGGCACACGCTGTCGATCGATGCCAGCGTCGCCGACAGCTTCACCACGCACTCGGGATTCGCGGGGCTCAAGGCCAAGGACGCCATCGTGGATCGCGTGCGCAGCCGCACGGGCGACCGGCCGTCGGTGGACCGCACCGACCCCGACGTGCCGATCAAGGTCGTGCTCAAGCACAACCGTCTGGGCGTGTCGCGCAACCTGTCGGGCCTGAGCCTGCACAAGCGCGGCTGGCGCCCGATCCAGGTCAAGAGCCCGCTCAACGAGGCCACCGCCGCCGGCATCCTGCGGCTGGGCGAGTGGGACCCGACGACGTCGCTGCTGGATCCCATGTGCGGCTCGGGCACCTTCGTGATCGAGGCGGCGCTGCGGGCGGCGCGCCGCGCCCCGGGCCTGACGCGCTCGTTCGCGTTCATGCGCTGGCCCGACTTCGACGAGCAGCTGTGGACCGATCTCTGCGACGACGCGCGCGGCCGCGCGCTGCAGACGCTCGGGATCCCGTTGCTCGGCGCGGACCGGCACGCGGGCGCCGTGAGCCTGGCCAGGCTGGCCGCCGAGGCCGCCGGCGTCGCCGACCTGGTGCGCTTCGAGCAGGCCGACATCGCCGACTTCCGTCCGCCCGCCGCGCCCGCCGCCGTCTTCGTCAACCCGCCCTACGGCGAGCGCCTCGGCGAGGGGGAAGATCTGGAGCGCTCCTGGGTGCAACTCGGCCGCTTCCTCAAGAACCACTGCGGCGGGGCCCAGGTCCACATCCTGTGCGGCGACAAGGCCCTCTCGCAGCACCTGCGCCTGCGGGCGGCCCGCCGCATCCCGGTGCGCAACGGCCCGGTGGACTGCCGCGTGCTCCGCTACGAGATCCTCGCGCCGCGTCAGGCCCGGTCCGACGCGCCGCCCGCCTGAGCCGCCCTGCGGCGCTCGACCGCCCTCCGACCCGCGCCGCCGGTTGCACGGCGTGCCCCCGGGGTAGATCCTGTCCGCTCCGATCCTCACGGTGACCCCCGATGACTTCGAAGCGCTATCGCGCCATCAAGGCCTACCAGAACGAGCAGTTCCTCCAGAGTCCGGATGCCCGCGTGCTGCGGATCCTGTCCGAGTACCTGGAGCCGAAGTCGCGCTTCGCCGCCTTCGATGTCAAGGACACCATCGTGGTCTTCGGGTCGGCGCGCATCCGCGACCCCGCGGTGGCCAAGGTCGAGCTGGCCACGGCCGAGGCCGAAGGCGGTGACGTCGAGCGCGCCAAGACCAACCTGGAGATGTCGCGCTACTACGCGGCCACGGTGGAGCTCGCGCGTCGGCTGACCGAGTGGTCCAAGAGCCTGGAGGGGCACGACCGTCGCTTCGTGATCTGCTCGGGCGGGGGTCCCGGGATCATGGAGGCCGCGAACCGTGGCGCGTCCGAGGCCAAGGGCACCAACATCGGCCTGAACATCTCGCTGCCCTTCGAGCAGAACGACAACCCGCACATCACGCGTGAGCTGTCCTTCGAGTTCCACTACTTCTTCATGCGCAAGTTCTGGTTCACCTACCTGGCCAAGGCCATGGTCGTGATGCCGGGAGGCTTCGGCACGCTGGACGAGTTCATGGAGGTGGTCACGCTCGTCCAGACCCTGAAGATCAAGAAGAAGCTCCCGATCGTCCTGTTCGGGAAGGAGTTCTGGAGCCAGGTGCTGCACTTCGAGCCGCTGGTCAAGTACGGCACGATCGGCGAGAACGACCCCGACCTGTTCTTCCAGACCGACTCGGTGGACGACGCCTTCGATTACCTGGTGGCCGAACTCACCGAGCACGTGCTCGACCCCGCCGAACGCGAGCGCGCGGCCGCGGAGCCGGGGCCGGATCTGAAGCTCGGGCTGTAGTCAGTCCAGCGCGTCGAGGATGGCCGCCGCCACGGCGAGGTGGGTCAGGCGCGAGTAGTGGCCGCCGGGGGCCCAGGCCTTGCTGCCCGCGTCGGCCCGGCCGGCGGCGTCGGCGGCGCGCACGGCCTCGGTGACGTCGATCACCTCGATCCCGTCGGCGCGCCAACCCTCGGCCAGCCCGGCCCAGCTCGGCGTGCCCTGGGCGGCGGCATCGCGGAGCGCCTTGCCGTCGGGGAGCACGACGAGGCGGAAGCGCACCCCGGCCTCGCGGCAGACCAGGGCCAGGCGATGCACGAGCGCGTCGATCAGCGGAGCCACGGCGTCGTTGCCATCGCGCAGGCGCGGGTGCGCGTCGCGGCCGCGGCCTTCGTCGCGGGTGATGACCAGGCGCGCCAGGCCCGAGTGGTGGCTCCAGTGCGAACCACGGGGGCTGTAGGCGGCGGGCGCCGCGGCGACGAAGGCGTCGTGCGGGAGCATGGCCTGCAGGAACACCTCGTTGTCGCTCGCGAGGCGGACCAGTTCGGCCAGGCTCGCCGCCGGGTTGGGCACCACCTGCAGCGCGCCGGCGTCGTCGAGGACGAAGCGCGGCTTGGACAGCACCAGCAGGTCGTGGTGGCGCAGGGCGGGGCGATACAGGTTCAGCGTGCGCAGCGCCGCGCTGGGCATGAAGCCGAGCCAGACTTCGTCGGGCCGCAGGGGGAGACCGTCACGCTGCAGCCGGAGCAGTGCCTGGTCGATGCCGTAGGCGCCGACGCCGAGGTTGAACACCTGGAGTGACGGGTCGAGCTGCTCGACCCGGGCCGGCCAGGCGTCCCCGGCCTCGACCTCGTCACCGTGGGTGAAGGAGCCGCCGATCGTGACGATGCGCCGCCGCTCGCTCGCGGGTACGCCTTTGTCGTCGGCACTCCGGGGCACCGCGCGCGCGCCGTGCTCGTCGTAGCCCTCGCCGATGCGGGGCGCCCAGCCCAGCTCGGCGTCGAAGCGCAGCGGTCCCACGAGTTGCCGTTCGCCGGAGGCCACGGCGGCCAGGCGCTCGAGCGATGCGTGCTGTCCGGCATTGAAGAGTGGCGGATCGAAGGGCGCCACCAGCCGCCCGGCCCATGCGTCGTCGTCCAGGGCGATGTGGAGCAGGAGCTGGTCCGTGACCACGAGCAGCAGGAGCGTGATCGCTGCGAGGCGGAGGAGTCGGCGGGCCATGGGGCCACCGTCGCGCAGGGCGGCGCCGACGTCCAGGCTGCGGATGCGAGCGACTGGACCGGCGCGGGCACCGTGGTAGCCTCCGCGCCATGAGACAACGCACCTTGGGCAGATCGGACCTGGAACTCCCGGTGGTCATCGCCGGCGCCTGGGCCATCGGCGGCGGGCCCTACTGGGGCGAGACCGACGAGGACCAGGCCGTCGACGCGCTGCGCGTCGCCATGGACCACGGCATCGACGCCATCGACACCGCGCCGATCTACGGCCTCGGCCACTCCGAGCGCGTGGTGGGCAAGGCCATCGCCGGGCGTCGCAACGAGGTCAAGGTGCTCACCAAGGTCGGGCTGCGCTGGGACCGCGAGGAGGGCGACCTCTTCTTCGAGAACAAGAACGACGACGGCAGCGTGTTCAAGATCTACCGCAACGGTCGTCCGGACTCGGTGAAGGCAGAGGTCGATGCCAGCCTGGAGCGTCTCGGCATCGACTGCATCGATCTCCTGCAGGTGCACTGGCCCGATCCGACCACGCCCATCGCCGAGACCATGGGCGCCCTGGCCGACGTGCGCGCGGCGGGCAAGATCCGCGAGATCGGCGTGAGCAACTTCACCCCCGACCTGCTGGAGCAGGCGCAGGTCGCCCTGGGCGACGTGCCGCTCGCCAGCGACCAGCCGAAGTACAGCCTGGTCGCGCGGGGCATGGAGACCGGCGTGCTGCCGTGGGCGCGTGAGCACCACGTGGGCGTGCTGGTCTACTCGCCCCTCGAGCAGGGGCTGCTGACGGGCAAGGTGCGCGGCGATCGGCACTTCGAGGAGGGTTCGGGGCGCGACCGACGGCCGACGTTCCGACCCGCCAACCGCGACGCGGTCAATCGAGTGCTCGACACGGTGGTGCAGCCGATCGCCGATGCGCACGGCAGCACCCTGGCCCAGACGATCATCGCCTGGACGGTGGGAGTGCCCGGGATCACGGCCGCGCTGGTCGGCGTGCGCACGCCCGAACAGGCCATCGAGAACGCCGGCGCGGGCGACCTCCTGCTGACCGACGAGGAGTTCGTCGAGATCGACGAGGCCTTCGAGGCGCTGAAGCTGGATCTGTCGGCGGACTGAAGGCGCGGGCGCCGGGTGCGTCCCTGCTCCGCGTCCCTACTCCGCGCTCGTCCGCACGCGCAGGTCGCGGAACTCCACGCCGCCGCCTTCGTGATGCTGTTCGAGGACGACGTCGGTGCCTGCGAAGCGCCGACTCGGGTCGATCACGTCGGTCACGACGACTCCACCGAGGGCCACGCGGATGTGCGTCCCCGCCTCGGAGTCGCGGCAGGTCACGGCCAGATCGAACCAGGTGCCGGGCGACACCAGCTGCACCTTCACGGACGAGAGGCCCTTCACGCTGCCCGTCTTGTCGGGGTCCGGGAACGAACAGTTGAGCTGGATCTGGTAGCCCTCGGGCTCGCCGGTGGGGCCGCGCGAGGCGCGCAGGAACAGGCCGGCGTCGGCGCCCTCATCGAGGCGGCAGCGCGCGCGCAGCTCGATGTCGGCGCCGGCGGCCGCGGCGAACGGCGTGACGAGCAGGCTGCGGGGCCCCTCGCCGGTGAGCGTGCCCGCGTCGATCTCCCAGCCGTCTTCGCCGTCCTCGGGCCAGAAGGCGCAGGCCTCCAGTGCATCGTCGTCGGTGAGGTCGATCAGCGGCACGAAGTCCGGCCCGTCCTCGGCGATGACCGGTTTGACCTGCAGCGTGCGTAGAGCGAGGGGCGACGACGTGCCGCCGATGACCAGCGGACCGAGGGGCGACTCGTCCTGCAGCGGCGCGTTGCTGGACGGGCCGGAGAGCGCGACGTCCGCGTGGATCGTGATCTCGTCCAGGGACACGAGGACGAAGCGCGCGTCGGAGACCTTGCGGCCCTCGCGGAAGCGCGGCGCCTCGAACACGACGTCGAGGGCGTGCCACTGTCCGGCGCCGTGATAGACGTCGAGGGCGGGTGCGGACGCCGCGCGCGAGGGGCCGGCCGAGAGCGTGCCGGTGCGGCCGGGCGCGTCGGCGAGCTCGATCCCGTAGCGGCCCTGGATCCAGACCGTGGTGCGGCCGTCCTCGGGCAGCATGAACTCGACGTGGTAGACCCCGTCGCCCAGGGGATACCGGCAGACGTAGTCGCTGGCCGGGCTGCTGGCCGGGCCGCTGCCGACGTTGACCAGCGCGTTGTTGCCCTGCTGCACCCTGAACGTGCTGCGGTCGTCGGGATCGATCTCGGCGTCGACCAGATCCCAGCCCGTCGACTCCCAGGCGTCGAGAGCGTCGCCGTAGGAGAGCCTCAGCCAGCCCTCGTTCTCCGCGCCCTTGGGCGGCGGTGGCGCGGCCTGCTTGGCGACGTGCGCGGTGGTCGGCGGACCCTCGGGCAGCTGGTTGATGGTGTAGTTGAACTCGTCGTGCAACAGCGGCGTGCCGTCCTCGGAGACCACGTCGGAGAACACGCAGCGTGCGACCATGGCCGGCGTCAGCCCGGCGGTGCGCAGGGTGAGCACGAGCCCATCGTCGGAGAGCGAGGTCGAGGTGACCTCGATCGCGCGCGTGCGCCGCTCGGGCGAACCGTACTCCCACCAGTAGTCGTAGTCGTACTGGGTCAGGGTGATCTGCGCCGGAGTCGGTGCCACGGCGAGGGGCGTCGTGAAGCTCACCTCGAAGCCGTCCTGGAGCAGGTGCACGCGCTGCATCTCGAAGGGCATCGCGCCGGTGTAGCGCAAGCGGGCCAGGCCATGGGACGGCGGCAGCCCGCCCCAGCCGCGGTTGGTGAAGCCGGCGAAGAGCGTGCCGTCGCTGGTGAAGTGCACGCGCGCCGCGCTGCCGATGCGTTGACGGAACAGGAACACCGCGCCCTGGTACTCGCCGCGCACCTGCTCCAGGGCCACGCGCAGGACGTGCCCGTTGGTCAGCTCGGCCACGAAGAGCTGGTCCTCGAAGGGGCCGAAGGCGCCGCCGGTCGTGTCGGCCACGAGGTTGCCCGCCGAGCGCGACCACTTGTACGGGAACCACAGCGCCGCCGGCGCGCGCTCGCGCTCGGGCGGCTCCATGGTGCTCGGTTGGCGTCCGGCGCGGCGGTACTCGTCGGTCCAGGCCAGCGAGGCCGGGTGACCGTAGAAGTTCCCCGCCTGGATGTGGAACAGCGGGCCGGCGGGCATCCAGTCGCCCTGGTTGTCGGTGATGAAGA
>JAJDER010000180.1 GCA_029259725.1 Planctomycetota bacterium
CGAGGTTTGCAGCCGACTCCGGGGCGGCCTCGCGTGCGTGACCCGCTCCGTCCCCGCGCCGCCCCGTTCGGAGGCAGCGAACCTCGCGTCCCCTCCGACGAAGCACCACCACGCTCTAGAGCTGCGACGTCCGCGGGTCGAGGGCGTCGCGCAGTCCGTCCCCGAGGCTGTTCAGCGCGCTGAGGGTGAGCACCAGCGCGAGTCCCGGGAAGACCACCAGCCACCAGGTGACCGAGACGGCGGTGAGGCTCTCGAGGCCTTCGGCGGCCAGGATGCCCCAGCTCACGCCCGGTGGCTCGACGCCGAGGCCGAGGAACGACAGGAAGGCCTCGAACAGGATCACGCGCGGGATGGTCAGGGTCAGGTAGACGACCACGATGCCCCACAGGTTCGGGAGCAGGTGCCGGATCAGGATGCGGAGCTTCGAGCAGCCCAGCGCCTCGGCCGCGGTCACGAAGTCGCGGGTCCGCAGGGCCAGCACCTGTCCGCGCACCACGCGCGCCATGGTCAGCCAGCTCACGGCGCCGATGACCAGGTAGAGGATCAGCAGCCGGTCGATGTCGAGGCCGTACTCGACCCGCAGCATCGGCACGAGTTCGCGCATGAGCGCCACGGCCAGGATCACCAGGAACAGCAGCGGCACCGAGTACAGCGCATCGACCACGCGCATCATCAGGTTGTCCGTGCGCCCGCCCAGCAGGCCCGCGAGCGCACCCCAGGCCACGCCCACCAGGACGGACACCAGCGTGGCCACCAGGCCCACCATGAGCGAGACGCGGCCGCCCCAGACGACCCGTGCGAGGACATCGCGCCCCAGCCCGTCCGAGCCCAGCACGCCGACCCACGCGTGATCGCCGAACAGGGCGCTCCGGGCAGCCGAGAACCAGGGGTGGTCCTCGGCCTGGACGGCCCACTCGGCGACGTCGACGGGGGCCCACGCACCCGCCGGCCCGGCGTTGCTGCCGGCGGGGACCATCGTCGCCGGAGGCGGCAGCGGCAGGGCGGGAGCGAGCAGTGCGACGAGCACGGTCCCCAGCAGGACGGCCAGGGCGATGCCGCTACCGCGCCGCCGGCGCAGCCGCTTCCACACGCCGGGGCGCGGTGCCAGGACAGCCGCGCCGCTCACAACGCCTCGATGCGCGGATCGAACAGCGCGTAGGCGAGGTCGACGATCAGGTTCAGGACGCTGACCAGCAGCGTGTAGACGATGATCACGCCCATGGCGAGGTTGTAGTCGGCGTTGAAGGCCGACTCGACGAAGTGGCTGCCCATGCCGGGCAGGGCGAAGATGCGCTCGACGACGAGCGAACCCGAGAGGATCCCGGCCACGGCGGGGCCGAGGTAGCTGATCACCGGCAGCAGCGCCGACCGGGCGGCGTGCCGCCACAACACCGCCCGGGCGCTGAGGCCCTTGGCGCGCGCGGTCCGGATGTAGTCCTCGGTCAGGGCCTCGAGCAGGCCGGCGCGGAACAGCCGCGCGATCGAGGCGGCGAACGGCAGCCCGAGCGCGACCGAGGGCAGCACGAGATGCCGGAAGCTGCCCGATCCCGCGGCGGGGAACAGCTGCCAGTGGAACACGAAGACCAGCACGAGCAGCCCGGCGACGACGAAGTTCGGCAGGGCGATGCCCAGCGTGGCCGCGCCCATCACCAGCGTGTCGACCCATGAGCCCGGACGGCGCGCCGCCAGCAGGCCGGCGCCGAGGCCCAGGGCCAGGGCGAAGACCAGGGCGAGGCTGCCGAGGGTGGCCGAGACGGGCAGGCTCTCGCGCAGGATCTCGGAGACGCTGTAGTCGCGGTAGCGCAGCGACGGCCCGAGATCGAGCCGGGCCACGTCGCCCAGGTAGCGCAGGTACTGGTCAGGTAGCGGTGCGTCGAGGTCGTAGGCGCGCAGCAGGTTGGCGCGGATCACCGGCGGCAGGGGGCGCTCGGTGTCGAAGGGCCCGCCGGGCACCGAGCGGACGAGGAAGAAGGAGAGCGTGACGACGGCGAACATGACCGCCCCGAGCCAGCAGAGCCGGGATGCCAGGGCTCCGATCATGGCGCGTCCATGGACGGCGGCGTGGGCGGGCCGGTCACGGACAGGTCGCGCAGGGGATGCACGTCGAGCAGGTTGTCGTGGAACCCGCCGACGCGCGGAGACACCAGGTTCACGTTGACGCGTTGGTAGACGGGCAACAGCGGGAGCTCGGCGAGCAGCACCGCCTCGGCCTCGGCGAGGCGCTCGGCGCGGAGACCCGCGTCGGCCTGGGCGCGGGAGGCGGCGAGCAGCTCGTCGTAGCGCGCGTTGCTCCAGCCCGTCCTGTTGTTCGACGACTGCGACCCGAAGATCTCGAGAAACGTGCTCGTGTCCAGGTAGTCGGCGATCCACGCGCTCCACGACACGTCGTAGAGGCCCTGCTTCTGGCTGTCGAGATAGACCTTCCAGGTCTGGTTCACGAGGCGGACGTCGAGGCCGAGCTCGCGTCGCCAGGTGTTGGCGACGGACTCACAGAAGTCGCGCGTGGTCTCGTTGTGGGGATACAGGAGTTCGAACGTGCGCAGGCCTTTCCCGTCGGGATAGCCGGCCTCGGCCAACAGGCGGCGCGCGCGCTGCGGGTCCGCGGCGGCGAGAGGTGGCGGCGTGTAATCGGGGAAACCCTCGGGCACGAACGAGGTGCTACCGGTCTCGCCGCCACGCATGACATCCCGCGCGATGCCCTCGCGATCCAGGGCCAGCAGCAACGCCTGGCGCACGCGCACGTCGTCGAAGGGCGGCCGGCGCAGATTGGCGCGGAAGAAGGTGGTGCCGGCCTGGGCTCCGACGTGGCAGTCCTCGCGGGGAAGCAGCACGTCGTAGAGGCCCGTGGGCGGCTTGACCATCCAGTCCACCTGGCCCGTGAAGTACATGTTGAGCTGGGTCGTGACCCCGTCGGCGGAGAACGCGTCGATGGTCTCGAGCGCCACGTCGTCGACGCCCCAGTAGCCGTCGAAGCGCGCGAGCCGGAGGCGGTCCCGGATGCGCCGCTCCACGAGGCGGAAAGGGCCGTTGGTGACGATGTTCTCGGGCCGGATCCAGTCCGTGCCGTGCTCCTCGAGGCAGCCCCGATGCGTGGGCAGGAAGGGCGTGAAGGCCAGCAACCGCGGCAGGAACGGGCAGGGCCCCGCCAGGCGCAGCTCGAGTTCATGGTCCGACAGCGCGGCCACGCCGAGCGCCGCCGTGTCGGGCGCCTCGCCGCGCTCGGCGGCATGGGTGTAGGCCTCCCCGCCCGCGAAGAACCAGGCCAGGTAGGCATAGGGCGCGGCGGTGCCCGGATCCAGCAGACGGCGGAACGACCAGACGAAGTCGTGCGCCGTGACGGGGTCGCCATTGGTCCAGGTGCTGTCCTCGCGCAGTTGGAAGCGCCAGACGAGGCCGTCCGCACTCACGCGCCACGAGCGGGCGATGCCCGGCCGGGCCTGCAGCGTCTCGCCGTCGTAGCGCGTGAGTCCCTCGTACAACGCGCGCAGGATGCGCGACTCCGGGATGCCGGTGGCGATGGCCGGGTCCAGGGAGGCGATCTCCTGCTGGTTGCAGAAGGCGAAGTCGGCGCGCGCATACACCGCGCCGCGCGTCGAGAGCACCGCGCCGACGAGCAGCAGGGCGACCAGACCGACCACGGCCAGCGAACGCAGGCGATCGGGCCCCATCAGGAGCCGCGGGGCTCGCCGGTCGGCGCCCTGGGCTCGGGTCCGAGCTGCAACCCGAAGTCCCGCTCCAGCGCCGGGACGAGTTCGTCAAGCGACGCGATGTCATAGTCCGCTGCGGTCAGGCTCTCGACCTGGGTGTAGCGGTTCTCGCGACGCATGCGCACCGTGATCATGCCCAGCCCGTTGGGTGGGTCGATGTCGTGAGCGGGGTTGTCGCCGACGTACATCGTCTCCTCGGCGCGCAGGCCCAGGTCGTCGAGGGCCTTGGTGTAGAGCTTGGGGTTGGGCTTGCTGATGCCGACCTGGTCGCTGATGAAGATCGCCCGTGGATCGAGATGCGGGAGGACGCCGAGCAGCAGCAGCTTCTCGGCCTGCTTCATCTCCAGCCCGTGGGTCACGACGCCGAGGCGCAGATCGGTGTGGGCCGTCACGCGCCTCATGAAGGGCAGCACGTCCGGGAACGGTTCCAACTCGGACTTGGTCGCGTGGTAGGCGGTGATGCCGGCCGCGATCAGGATGGCGCGGTTGATCCCCGCCCAGGAGGCGGGGGGCAGGCGCAGCAGCAGCTTGTCGAAGTGATGGCTGTAGTTGCTCGTGAACTCGCCGATCACCTCGTACAACTCGCGGCTCACCTCCTCGACGCTGAGCCGGAGCCCCTGGGCCACCATGGCCTCCACGGCACGCCTGCGCGCGAGGGCCGCGAAGGCCGTCGTCGAGTAGAGCGTGTCGTCGACGTCGAAGAGGATGGCGCGCAGTTCAGGCACACCGCGATTCTCGACCCTCGTGCACGGGCGATCAACCGGGCCCCGCGATGAGATCCGCGCCGAGACCCGGCTCCGGGGGCTGCCTCAGCGCACTCCGCCGGCCTAGCCGTCGCCGGCGATGGGAGTGTCCTGGAGCGGCTGGAAGTCGCTGATCGTCGCGCGGATCAGGATCACCAGGTCCTCCATCTCATCGGAGAGGCCCTTCTCCTGGAAGAAGAAGCCGATCACCGGCAGGTTGCCGAGCCAGGGCGCCTCGGCCGTCCGGTTCTGGTAGGTCACGTTCTTGAAGCCGGCCAGGATCACCGAGCCGCCATCGGGCACGACGACCGTGGTGCGCGCATCCTGGACGTCCAGGGTCGGTAGCACGAACTCGACCGAGCCACCCACGTCCGAACCGAGGTTCGTCTCGAAGATCTCGAAGGAGACCAGATCGGCGACGGTGGTCTGCACGTCCAGCGTCACGTACTTGCGGTCGAAGCTGACCGTCGGGCGCACGTCGAGGACGATGCCCTCCTGCAGCACCCCGATGATCGGGTCGGCGATTCGCGCGGCGTTGGCCACGTCGACGTCGAAACCCTGCACGTAGCTGATCTGGTTGACCACCGTCACGAACGCCCGCTGCGTGTTGAACACCGAGACGATCGGGGCCGTGATCTCGATCGCGTTGAGACTCTTCTGCACGGCGGTCATGACCAGGTTGTATTCAGCGCTGTTCAGGATCGAGAACTGGAACGCGCCGCCACCCACGGTGGAGAGCAGGTCGCCCAGCGGGTTCTGGAAGAAGTTCTCGACCGATGCGGCGTAGAGCGTGTCGCCGGTCTGCTGGAGGAAACCCGCTTCCGGCGGCTGGTTGCCCGAGCCGCTGTTGTCGAGCCCCTGGGTCGCCGTGGGGTCGTTGATGTCGTCGAGGGTGAACTCGGTGCCGAGGTTGCCGCCCGTGGGGCCCAGGCCACGCAGGTCGGTGCCGATCTCCTCGATGAACGCGTCGGTCACGCCGATGAAGCGCGACTCCAGCGTGACCATGCTGGTCGAGTAGCTGCGCAGGTCGTTGAGGAAGCTCGCGATCTCCTGCTGCGTCTGCGGCGTGTGCACGACCAGCAGGTTGTTGCTGTCGACGAAACCGATCGAGTAGTTGTCGCCCAGGTCCCAGCTCTCGCGAGCGATGTTCTCCCGGATCAGGTTCTCGATCTCGTCCGGCTCGATCAGCCGCACCCGCTCCAGTTCGCTGCTGAAGACGGTGGTCTCGTTGTCGTCGCCGGCATCTCCCGGCAGCGTGATGTCGCGCAGGTTGGGGCCCTTGAAGTCGGTCAGCGGGAAGGTCAGATCCTGGATGTTGTGGATCTTGATGATCGGGTCGCCGTCGGCCTTCTCCTGCTTGGTCACGTAGACGCGACCGTTGCGGACCGTCCAGGCCAGCTCGTCCCCGACCTGGTCGGTGAGGATGTTGAGCAGGGACTGGACCGACAGGTTGCGCAGGCCGAGCAGGGTCACCGTCTCGCCGGCGTCGTCGAGGTCGAGCACGACCTCGGGATCGATCGACACCGGGATGTCGGTGTTGAAGAAGATGTTGTTGGCGACCTGGGTGATGGTCAGGTCGTCGAAGTCGGCATCCATGGTGGTGACGCTCAGTCGCGCGCGCAGGGCCTGCTCCTCGGGATCGACCGAGCCGAGGCCCAGGGCTTCGGAGCTGGCGCGGTCCCCCGTGATCCGATCCCAGAACTCCTCGCCGGGACCGAGGAGGATCTCGGAGTAGGGGGTGCGCACCTCCTCCATGTCCTCGCGCCAGGTCCGGTACCGCTCGCGGCGCTCGGCGAGAGCCTTCTGCCGCACCTGCCCGCGTGAGGCGTCGCGCGCCGAATCGGCCAGCTCGAGGGCCTGCTCGTTGGCGGGATCCTCCTTGAGCACCGCGCGGGCGAGCTCCTCACAGTCGACGTAGTTGCCGCGCAGGTAGTTGTCGGTGGCCGAACGCAGCAGCCCTTCGACCTTCAACCGGTGCTGCTCGTGCTCGCGGCGGTCCTCCTCCTGGATCTTGCGGTAGGTCTCGGCTTCCTTCTGCCGGCGCAGGCCGTCCGAGAAGCGCCCGCGCCCGGACTCGGCCTGGGCGAGCAGGGCCTGGGCCTCGATCGGGAGGGCGGCCCAGTCGATCTCGGGGGACGACGACGCCCGCTGGATCACGCCGCGGGAGAGCACGGCGGCCAGGTCGAAGTCCTCGCGCTGCATGGCGGTGCGGGCATCGGTCAGGTCCTGCATGGCCTGCATCCGGGCCTGCTCGGCGCGGGCAGCGAACCGGGCGTTGGCGTCCGAGGCCAGGGTTCCGGCCATGGCCGAAGGACGACCCAGCAGGGTCTGGAGGCGGCTGAGCTCGGCGGCCACCCTGGGGTTGGCCGGATCGATGTCGCGGGCCTTGAGCAACACCGCCTCGGCGCCGGCGAAGTCGAACCGGCCCTCGAGGACGGAGGCATTGGCGAGGTACTGCTCGACCAGCACGGCGGTCTTCTCGGCCAGCAGGTCGAGGCGCGCCCGCTCGGCATCGACGCGCTCGTCATCGCTCTGGAGGCCGAAGACGGGCTGCGCCGCGGGCGCCACGCCGGCCACGACCGGTGCCGGACTCTGGGCGAAGGGCAGCAGCGCGATGGGCTGCGGCGCCGTCTCGGCCGCCGTGACCGACACCTGCGAAGCGGCGGAGACGTCGGTCTCGGAAGGACCGGCGGCCGTGTCCTGGGTGGACCAGTCCGCGGTACTGCAGGCCGCTGTGACGGCGAGGGAGCCGACGATGAGTGCGAGGCAACGGTTCATCGGGTTGCTACTCCGGAGCGGGGGTCCGCCCATGCTGGGGGATGGGGCGGAAGGCCCGGTTCGGGGGGACGGCTGTCGGTCGGTGGTCACTTGTCGAAGGTCACGCCGGCGAAAGTGATGTCGGTGAGGTTGGCGGCGAGGAGTTGATCGACGACCTTGACCACCTGCTCGTAGTCCACGCCTTCGCGCGGGTACAGCGTGGCGCGGGTCTCGGCGTCGTTGCTCACGAAGGCCGCGATGCGCGTATAGAAGGTCTTGATGTCCGGTTGCACGACGGCGTTGATGGCGACCTTGAACCCCTCCACGCGCGTCCTGTCCACGAGGATGTCGATCTCGACCTTCTCGAGGATGTCGTCGACCGGCGAGCTGTTCACGCCGACGTCCTTGGGCAGGTTGGTGATCAACTTGCCCTCGAGGACTTTGAACTTCATCGTGCAGATGAAGAAGATCAGGAGCAGGAAGGTCACGTCGATCATCGGCGTGAGGTCCAGGTCCACCTCTTCGATCTTTGCCCGCTTGCGCGCCATGGTTATTGCTGCTCGTTCTGGGAAGCGGCGAGTTCGATCTTGTAGATGCGGATGCCCGCCTCACCGCAGATGCGCATGATCTTCTGGACGTGCTTGAACTCGGTGTGCTGGTCGCACCGCACGAGCAACGGACGTGGTGACGTACCGTCCTCCTCGCGGTCCTCCTTGCTCACCTCCAGGGCGAGATAGTCGCGTAGCGCCTGCACCGCGGTCGGCTCGTCGAGTGACCCGTAGGGGATGCGCTTGATCACGATCGTCCCGGCGGCATCGCCACCGAGGATGTTGACGATCATGCGCCCTTCCTTCATCTCGTCGTCGACGGCCTGTTCGGCCACCGGCAGCTTCAGCTCGGCGAGGTCCTGCTGGGTCATGTCGCTGACGATGATGAAGAAGATGATCATCAGGAACGTGACGTCGATCATCGGCGTCAGGTCCAGCTTGGTCTCGGTGCCTTCTTCGCGCTTCCTCGCCATGGCAGGCTGCTCCGTCGATCCGGGGGATCAGGTCAGGCGTCGCGCGGGCGGAAGCGCTCGAACAGGTCCTCGACCACCGCGGCGATCTCCAGCGAGTAGCTGACGACACGGTTGCGGAGGAACACGAACGCGGCGGTCACGGGCACGGCCACGATCAGGCCGAGCAGGGTCGTGATCAGCGCGCCGGAGATGTCACCGGCGAGCACGTCCGGCGTCGCCTGTCCCTTCGACTTCGCGATCGTCGTGAACGCGCCGATCATGCCGTTCACCGTGCCCATCAGGCCCATCATGGGCGCCACGCCGGCGATCAGCGAGAGCCAGGAGAGACGACTGTGCAGCTTGATCGTCTCCTCCTCGATCATCTCCTCGAGGCTCTTCTCCATGGCGTCGAAGGACGCGTTGAGCTTGGGCAGCCCGGCCGCGGCGATGTTGGTGAAGAAGCACGGCTCGGTCTCGCAGAGCTCGATCGCCTCCTGGTACTCGCCGGCCTCGAAGAGCGCCTCGATCTCGTCGACGAGTTCGGGCGGCGCGAGCTGGTCGCGCCGGATGGCCATGATCTCCTTGATGATCAGGGTCAGCGCCAGGACCGACAGCAGGATGATGAGCAGACCGATGGTGCCGGCGTCGGTGAAGAACTTGGCTGCCGCCGACTGGCTCGGCTCGGACGAGGCCGCCGGGGCATCGCCGTCCTGGAACGCCATGGTCATGGGGGCCAGGCAGGCGACTGCCAGCATGAAGAGGATCGTCTTGACCTTCATGGAGGGGTGTCTCGTCGACTCGTAGGGGGGATCTAGGGGTTTTCGCGGGCCAGGCGAGCCCAGCGGGTGTTCGGGTAGCGGTCCTGCACCTCCTGCAAGTACGCGTTGGCGGCGGCCCGGCCATTCGGCTCGGAACCGTCGTCGGCCAGCGCGGCGTAGCAGCGGCCCAGGTAGTACAGGGATCGGGCGTGTTCTTCGGGCTGGCCCGCGGAGATGAGCGACACGCGCGCGAAGCCCAGCTGGGCCTGCTTGAGCTTGCCACCCTCGAGGAAGTCGCACTCGGCGAGGCCGTTTCCGGCGGCGGCGGAGACGACATCGTCGCCCGCCCCGTCCCGCAGGAGTTGACCGTAGAAGCCGCGAGCGCCGGTGATGTCGCCCTCGGCGAGCAGGCAGCTGCCGGAGCCGACGCGGGCTCGCAGGGCCTGCTGCGCGAGGAGCGGCACGAGATCCTGGCGGCCGCTGAGTTCGCGTGCGCCGGCGGTGGCCGCCCGTTCGGCGGCGGCGAAGGTCTCCTTCGCGCCGCGCAGGTCATCGTTCTCGAGCTGCAACTCGCCGAGAGCCAGCAGCGCCTCGGCGCGCCAGTCGGGCGTGACGCGTCCGGCGTCCGCGAGGGCGACGACGGCGTCGGCCGAGGCCTGGGCCTCGGCGGGGGACGACGCGAATCCGATCGCGAGCACGTGCGCTTCGGGAACCAGCCGATGTTCGGGGAAGCGCGAGAGGAAGCCCCCGATCGCGGCGCGGGCGTCGCCCAGTCCACGGTCACCGAGGCGCGCCGACGTGCGCGCCTGGCTCAGCAGCGCCTGACTCGCGACCCAGACCGGCTCGCTGTCGCCGGCCGCCGCGGCGAACTGCGCCAACGCGCCCGTCACGTCACCGCGCTCGATCAGCGCCTGGGCCTGCTCGTACGCGGCCGAACCCTTGCCGTAGGACACCGAGAGGACTTCGCGCGTCGGCACCGAGCGTTCGCGGCCGCCGACCTCGAAGCGCACCTGGTCGAGGCTCTCGGCGACGAGGGTCCCGGCGACTTCACGCGCGGCACCGTCACGCAAGTGCGTGATCGTCACCTGCGCCGTCAACGCTGCCGGAAGCAGCGCCACGCAGATCATCAGGGCCAGCAGACGTCCGACGCCCATCGGAGCATCCATCTCGGTTCGGGGTGGAGCGAAGCGCGGCATTCTAGGTCAGGGTAGGGATGCGGGGCAAACCGGCGATCCCCAGCGGGATCAGCCGGTGGGAATCTTCTTGTCCAGGTAGCGGAACAGGGGCTTGAAGGAACGGCTGTAGGCCTGCTCCGGCGTGAGGTTCTGGCGGGTGTCGTCGTCGTAGCCCGGCGTGGTCAGTTTCTGGTTGTCGAGCACCTTGCGGGCGTTGAAGTACCCCTGGCTGTCGCTGGCGCCCAGGCGGTACTGGGTGTAGACCGCGCCCAGCTTGGCCTCCCACCAGGCCTCGGTGTACTTGGCCTCGATGTCGTAGCCCTTCACGAGCTGCTTCCAGAGCTCGAAGGCGTCGTCGTAGTCGCCACTGCCGGAGATCTCCTCGACACCCCCGGCCCCGTCCTCCTGGACCCAGCCACCGAAGCACAAAGCGGCGCCCTGGACGATGAGCGGGCGGCGTCCGTCGCGGGCCAGCAGGTCCTGCCAGATGGCGCGGGCCCTGCCGAAGTCGCGCTGGGCGTTGAGCGCGGCGCCCAGGCCGATGCGCGCCTCGTCGACGCGGCTGTCGGGCAAGTCGTCGGCGAAGCGGTCCACCGCGGTCTGGTAGGCCAGCTCGGCCTCGGTGCCCATCCCGACGTCCGAGAACCAGCTCGCGGATCGCAGCAGGTTGGAGAAGGACGGGAAACCGGCCTGCTCGCAATGGCGGTACATGGCCTGGGCGGCCTGACCGCGCAGTGCGTTCGCGCGGGGGGCGTCCCCGGCCTCGGCGGCGGCGGTGGAAGCTGTGTCGAGTGTCGTCGCGAGGCGGAAGGTGGCGTTGGTGATGTAGCTGCTGTCGGGGAAGCTCGACTCCAGATCGGCCACCGCCGCCTCGGTGGCGGCCAGGTCCTGCAACAGGGCCGAGGCGAGGATGCGCTGGTACTTGGCCTGCTCGTGCACACCCTGCTGGCCGGGGACACGGCCCTCGATGTCCTCGAGCACGGTCAGGACCTCGGCCGGGCGGCCCAGGTCGGCGAGCAGCATCGCCTTGTAGAACAGCGCCTCGGCCGTGGCCTGTTCGCGACGCGAACGCGCGGACGGATCGGTCGGGCGCGGGCCGTCGGCGCGGGCCAGCATCTCGTCGAAGAGCTGCAACGCCTCGTCGGTGTCGCCGGCGCCGGCCAGCGCACGCGCCCGGTAGACCAGCGAACTCTCGTAGGTCGCCGCGTTCTCCTCGATCGACGTGAACTCGGCGGCGGCGTTCCGGTAGACGGTCGCCAGGGCGGCTCGCGCGGCATCGCTCGCGTCGCTGTCCAGCTTGCGGGCCTGGCCCTGGGCCTCCTCGAAGACCTCCTTGGCGGAGGAGAAGGCCGTGTCCGAGCTGCCGATGCCGCGGTCCTGCGCGGCCTGCCGGGCGGCGTCGCGCAGGTCCCGATCGAAGTCGTGGCGGGTCGCCTTGAATCGATCTTCCATGCTGCGCTGGTAGTACGTGATGGCGTCACGCCAGGTCTCGGCGTGCTCGCTGTCGTCCTGGAGTCCGGCCGTCTCGATCGCCTCGACGGCGCGCTCGAAGGCCAGGCCGGCCTCGAGGTGGCGCCCGTCGCGGCGCAGCACGGTGGCCATGCCCATCCAGGCGTTGATGCCCATCTCGACGGGGTCGGCCGCCTCGCCGCGCTTGGCCACGACCTGGGCGTAGGTGAAGGCGGCGTCACGCTCCTTGCCGTCGCGGCGCTGACTCTCGGCGACGCTCATCAGGACCTCGGGCGACACGTCGATGCCCGGTCCCGAGCCCGGGTTCTGGATCGCGCCGGCCAGCAGCTTGCCGGCCTGGGTGCCCTCGCGGGTGCCCTGGCCCTCCGCGGCGATGCGCTTGAGCAGGTCCAGGGCGCGGGCGCCCTGACCCACGGAGTCGAGCGCGGCGTACCAGTCCAGGCCGACCTGATGGCCTTCCCGTCCCAGGGGCTGCCCGAGCTTGTCGTGGGCGCCGACCATCGCATCGATGCTGCCCTGACCGCCGGCGAGGTCGCCGCCCTCCAGCTGCGCTCCGGCCTTCATGCCCCAGGTGCGGCCGAGCACGCCCATGATCGAGGCGCGCGCATAGGGATCGAACTCGCCGAGGATCTCGAGGAAGCCCAGGGACATCTCCTCGATGACCTGGTCCCAGAGCTCCATGGCGTCGTCCTGCTCGCCCAGCATGAACGTCGCCTGGGCCTGGTACTGCATCGCCACGTAGGACTGCAGCATGCCCTCGTCGGGCAGGTCCCACTGGTAGTTCTCGAGTTCCTCGACGGCGTTCTCGAGCTTGAAGTCGCGGTCCTTGCTGACCGACGACCACTCGATGTTGTTGATGCCCCGCCAGAGGTAAGTGTTGCTCGCGATCTGCTGGAAGGGCGCGGCCTCGTCCTCGCGTTCGAGTTCGATCAGCTGCTCGGCGCGACTCTCGGCCTCGCGCCGCAGCATCTCGTAGGTCGCGTCGGCGTCGTCGTA
The DNA here is from genome assembly GCA_029259725.1 of Planctomycetota bacterium. Classification (GTDB taxonomy): domain Bacteria; phylum Planctomycetota; class B15-G4; order B15-G4; family B15-G4; genus JAJDER01. The sequence continues at coordinate 12,607 of JAJDER010000180.1, forward strand.
GTCCTGATCCGCGAGGGCGGCCGAGGTGTCCGCGCTGGGGTTGGCCGGGTCCGTGCTGCGACGCTTGTAGGTGTCGGCCCGCTCGCGCAGCAGCTCGGCCAGGTCCTTGAGCGCGTCGACACGGCGCTCGTGGAAGGCGTAGGGACTGCCGGCCTGCCGCCAGTCGTGGAGCAGGGAGATGGCGGTCGACTGCTGTTCGAGCCGCTGGTCCTCGTCGGGCTCGATCTGGCTGCGGCTCTTGTAGATGCGGGCCTCGGTGAGCACCGCGGTGCCCTCCAGGTCGCCGCTCAGCTTGTGTGCCTTGACGTCGCGCAGCTGCTCGATCGCGAGGTTGTAGAACCGGAAGCGCGCCAGGTTCTCGGCGAACTTGATCTCGTCTTCGAGGAGCGCGTCCTCCTTCTCACCGACGGGGCCGGCGGGAATCGGGAGAGGAGTCGCGAAGAGCGGCCCCGCGGCGAGAAGCAGCAGGGAAGCGGACAGCACCTTCGACATCGGGTCGCCTCAGCGCAGGGTGGGCTCGCGTTCCTCGGGAACGAGGATCTCCACCTTCAGGAGGATGAGGATCTTGCGGTGCGAGACGTACTCGCCCTGGCGGTTGAAGAAGAACCCGAGTCCGGGGATGTCCGAGAGGAAGGGCACGCCCGACTCGAGGTCCTGGTCGACGGACCGCTTGAGGCCGCCGAGCATGAGCGTGTAGCCGTCAGGGATCGTCGCCGTCGTACGCACGCGCTGGATCCGCAGCTCGGGGACCTGGATGGTCACGTCACTGGCGTTACCACCCGCCACGCTGACGGTGACGTCGGGAAGCACGTCGCCGTTCGCGTCCGGGACCAGCTCGGCCAGGGTCGGCCGCAGCTCCAGGGTCACGAACCGGCGGTCGGCCGAGGTCACGGCGCGCACGTCGAGCACCATGCCCTCGCGGACGTTGTCCAGCTCCGGCTGGGCGATGACGGCGGCCTGCGCGATCTCGGGCTCGTAGTCGCGGACGTAGGTGCGGGTCGTGAGCACCGAGACCGTGCCGCGCTGTCCGCTGCGAAGCGTCAGCGACGGGGCGTTGACCACGTTGCTGGTCTCGTACTTGGTCACCGCGCGCATCACGGCGTTGATCTCGGTGTCCTTGAGGAACAAGGCCTGCAGCGAGAGCCCGCCCGACCCGCTCAGCGTCTCATCGTCGCCGAGGTTCACGTCGAACAGGTTCTGGATGCGGCCCTTCAGGTCACCGTTGTTGCCCGAGTAGAACAGGCCGGCTTCGTTGTCGGTGCCGATGCCCTGCGGGTTCGTCGGCGTGCCGAAGCCCACGCCCGAGGTGCCGAAGTCCTCGAGGATCTGATTGTCGAGGCCGCGCAGGTCGACCCCGATGTCCTCCAGGAAGCTGTCCTCGACCTCCAGGAAGCGGGTCTCGATCTTGATCATCGTGGACGTGTTGGAGCGCAGGTTCTTGAGCAGCTCGTCGATCTGGTAGTGCACTTCGGGCGTCTGCCGCACGACGAGGGTGCCGGGCATGAGCTGGATCGTGCGCTCGGGATCGTCGCTCCAGCTGTCCGGTGCGATGTTGTCCTGGATCAGCGTGAGCAGGTTGTCCTCACCGATGAAGGGAACCGGCTCCTCGTCCTCGACGCCGCCCAGGAAGCTCTCCCGGTCGGTGCCCGACGGCAGCAGGTTGAAGTCCTCGCTGCGGTAGTCGGTGGGGATGAAGGTGAGGTCGCGGATGTCGTACATCTGCAGCACGTAGTCGCTGCGCGCCTCGTCTTCCGTGATGATCTTCACCACGCCGTCCTGGATGGTGTACGCCAGCGCCGGGAAGGTCAGGTCCTCGAGCACGATCTTGAGGATGCGCGACACGGACTGCTCGGCGCGGTCGGCCAGGTTGTAGGGGTCGAGGTCGGGCGCCTTGTCGGCCACGTCCTGGGACATGAGGAAGTTCACGTCCGTGACCTGACCCAGGTTGTCGAGGATCTCCTCGAGCGTCAGGTCCTCGAAGGACACCGGGATGCGGACGCTGTCGAGGCGGTCCCGGATGGCGTCGCCATCGGGATCCTTGCCGAGGCTCCCGCCGCTGAAGTTGCGCGGGCCACGCGCCTCGATCGCCTCCCACTCGGACCGACCCGGGAACTGGATCAGGTTGCCCGCCGGCATCAGGTCCTCGTCGAGGTCGTCGAAGGTGTCCTGCCACTCCTCGCGGTAGGTCTCGCGATTCTCCCGCGCCGTGACGTCGTGCCTCGCGCGGTTCGCCATCTGCAGCAGTTCGATCGCGTCGGGGTTGCCGCGGTCCAGGCGCAGGATCTCGTTGAGTGCCTTCTCCGCCTCGGCGTACTGGCCCGAGACGAAGGCGCGGTTGGCCGTGTCGAAGAGAGCCGCCAGGCGGCGCTGACCCTGCTCGAGCTCGGCGCGCTCGAAGTCCTGCTGGAGCTCGAGGGCATCGTTGCGCAGGACACGGTCGCGGTCGGAGAGGTCCCGAGCGACCTCGCCCTCCGCCTGTCGTACCAGCGCGACGAGGTCGTCGGCGCGGAGGGACTGGTCGGCCACGCCGGGGTTGGCCTGCAGGATGGCGAGCGCGTCCTCGAAGTGCTGGAGGGCGGCGGCGGCGTTGTCGGCCGCCATCGCGCGCTGGCCCAGTTCGCGGTGATGCATGACCAGGACGCGGGTCTGCTGGGCCTTGATCTCGGCCAGCTGGCGTGCGCCGGACGCGGCGGCGCCGAGCGCCATGCCGCGGTCACCCAGCGAGGCTCCGGTGCGGAAGTACAGGTCGCGGATGCCGGGGTCGGTGGGGTCGAGCTCGTAGGCGTGACCGAAGGCCACATGAGCCTCCTGCACGCGCCCCTCGTCGAGGAACGCGAGGCCGTCGTCGCGGAAGCGGCCCACCAGGGCGGCGATGCGGCCATCGATCAGCGTGGCGTGCTGCCGCGAGGCGGCGACGATCTCATCGATGTCGTCGGCGCGCAGCGGCTCGGGGGGAGCGGCGACCGGACTCGGCACCGAGATCGGGGCAGCCACCGGCGCCGGCACGAACGGCTGCGGGACGGGCTGTTGGACCACCGGCACCGGCGTCAGCTGGATCGGGGTCGGCACGATCGTGTCCGCGGTGACGGGCGGCGGGGTGAACGCGCCGGCACCGGGGGCCGGGTCGATCGGCAGCGGATCGGAGAGCGCGTTGCCCGAGCCCAACGCCGGCATGGCGATCGGCGCGATCGGCGTCGCCAGGGCCGCATCGGTGTCGACCGTCTCGCCGGCTCGGATGCGCTCCAGGGTGCGCTTGTACTCCTCGATCCACGCATCGCTACCCGGTTCGAGCGTGCCCGCCGGCGCGGCAGCCAGCGGGGGCTGGGCCTGAGGAAGGGGAGTCGGCTCGAGGGGAGCGGTCTCAGGCGTGCCGCAGGCGGCAACAGCCATGAGGGCCAAGGCGAGCAGGAGAACGGGGGTGCTGCCGTGTCGGGTCCGCGCGATCAGGTTCACGGGAGGTCGACCTCCAGCGTGCGCGACTCGCCGGCCTCGTTGATGAGGGTGGCGATCAATCGCGTCACGGGAATCAGGACTTGCGTCTGTGTCGTTCGGGGTTGTCGGGTATCGGGGTCGAGCACGATGCTGCCTTCGTCTGTAAGAACGAGGCGCTCTCGAGTCGTCCGCCTCTCGCTCGTACTCACTTCCAGGGACTCGAGGTTGAGACCGGTGGAGACCTCGCCCACCACGATGGGATCCCCGGGGTGTGCCGTCACCGAAACGGACGCACCTGCGACCCCACCTGCGAGTGTCTCCAGCCGGAACACCGCCTCCTCGCGGTCCCCGCCCTGCAGCATGAGCCTGAAGTGCTCAGGCGTGCGGACGGTAACCATATCACTCCGCTCCGCCTCGACGAGGATCTCGCCGGACGGGTCTTCACGGAGCAGGACGGCCCAGACTTCGTAGCGCAACTCGGCCGAGCCCAGGGGCATCTTGCTGTCGCGCCAGGTCTCGGGTCCATCCCCGGACGTCGTGGCCGGCACCGTCGCCAGCAATTCGGCGGGCTGGTTGCCCACGCCACGGTAGACGCGGTAGGCCAGCCGGATGCCGTGTCCCTTGCCCGCCAGTCCGGCGGCGAGGGTGGCGTTGGCCGGTCCCGGGTACCAGGTCACCTCCGTGGCGCCCGCGACGTAGCGCACGTCGAGTCGCTGGGGCGGGGCCAGTTCGGGGGTCTCGTTGGTGCGGCCACCCGCGATGCGCCGCCGGAGGAAGAGGTTCTCCTCGCTCACGTCGTACAGCGACCAGACGTCCACGCTCATGTCCACCGGTTCGCTTCCCAGCGCCGTGTCGAGGCTTTCCGCGACGAGCGCGGAGGGATCGGGGCCGCTGTCGAGCAAGGGCGCATCGAGGTCCCGACGAACGCTGTCCTCGAGACGGCGAGCCGTACCTAAGTCCCTGCTATATAGTTGTTTATGAACAAAGAGCGCAAAGCCGAAGACGATAAGGGATCCGATCAGGCCTGTCAACATGACGATCCGCGCACGGCCGCGTTGTTCGCGTCGCGGTGTTCGGATTCGCGCGATCACCGCGAGACCTCGTCGTTGCCGTCGGCGTAGATCGCCGCGATGGTGGCGGTCAGGCGCACCGGTGGGCCGGCCAGTCCGTCCAACGCACCCCAACGATCGGGCTCGATGCGGCGCAGCGTGGCCTGCGTCACCGTCAGGAGGGGGCGGTCCGGCCCCGGGGCGAGGGACTCGAGGCAGGCGAGGGCCTTGTCGAGGTCTCCGGTGACGATGAGCTGGGCGCGGATCTGGTACGCGCCGGCGACGTTCGGAACCGGGTCCTCGGTGCCCTGGTCCGAGAGGTCGAGCGCCTCGACGTCGGACAGTCCCGCCCGGACCACGGCCTCGACCATTCGTGCGAGCAGTTCACTGGCGCCGGTGGAGACCGCGGCCTGGTCGCGGATGGCCTCGTGCAGGGCGCCGCCGACCTTCAAGGCGTCGATGCGGCTGTTGGTCAGCAGCGCGTCCAGCGGCGGCGGGCGGTTGCCCCCGCCACCGAGCAGGGTCTGCCGCCAGCTGCCGACCACCTCCGCGAGGCGCTGGTTCTCTGCGGCCAGGGCGTCGCTCTCCGCGTTGCCGATCACCTCGAGTTCGGCGCGCAGGTCACGCATCTGGGTCTGGCGCTGGATCAGCTCGGCATGCGCGACGGCGGCCTGCTCGTAGGCACTCACGCCGCGGACGAGGAAGTCGCCCAGGGCCACGGTGAAGATCAGGCAGGCGAGGATCAGCAGTCTCATCGCAGGGTGACTTCGACCACGAAGCGGGACGTGCCCGGCACCGGCGCCGCCTCCGGTCCGCGGATGCGCACGTCCTCGAACTGGCTGCGGAACGCACGCTGCAGCCGCTCCCCGAGGGTGTCGTCCATGGAGGGATCGACGTGGAGGGTCAAGCTGAGCGCACCGGCGCGCTGCGGTTCCCAGGGAGCGAGCCAGAGGCTCTCCACGTGCAGCGTGGAGACGCCGCGCTCGTCGGCCAGGGGCGCGAGCAAGGCCAGCATCCGCCGGACCAGGAACGTCGCCGGGCGTCGTCGGCCGATGGCCAACAGCGCTTCGCCCTCGTCGATGTGGCCGGCCCGCTGTCGTTGCGCGCTGGCCCAGGACTCGTCCAGCCGGACGAGTTCGCTGGAGAGATCGGGCGAGAGCGTGGACTCGAGCTGCGCCGTGCGGGCCTCCGCCAGCTCCGTCGCGGTCAGCAGCCCCGCCGCCGAGAGCACCACCGTGGCCGCCACCAGGGGCAGGCGCCGGGCCGACTCGCGGCGCGGATCACCGCCGAGCGCGGGGCAGTGGAAGCGCCCGAGACCGACGCCCGCCAGCGCCAGACCGGAGGCCGTCGCCATGCACAGCGTCTCCTCGGGCCGTTGATCGTTCCAGTCCATGCGCCACGGCGTGGCGATGCGTTCGAAGGCACCGAGCCGAAGGACGTTGCGTCCGGTGATGCGCTTGAGCGCCCCGGTCAGCGACGCATCCAGCGCGCCTTCTTCGCTGAGGACCAGGTCCTGGGGTTCGAAGGTCCGATCGCCGGGCAGGAAGAACCGCGCGGCCGCGTCGATCTCCGCCGACAAGCGCTCGGCCAGATCCACGGCGTTCTCGGCGTCGGCGAGGCCGAGCGGCAGGCGTCGCGCCCAGAGTCCGTCCTCGGTCAGCAGCACGAGCTGGGTCGCCAGCTCGCCCACGCCGAGCAGCACGCGGTCCCGGCCCCAGGGGCGTTCGTGCTCGACGAACGAAGCCAGCGCGAAGCCGGGCGTCTCCATCGAGTCGAACGCGAGGCCGCGGGACGCGAGATCCGCGCGCAGGGCATCCACCTCGCGCCGCTGCAGCGCGAAGGCGTGGACCTGCTGCTCGACCACGCCCTTGCGGACGTGATGGCCGATGAGCACCTCGTCCTCGGGCTGGCCGATGCTGCGCAGGATCTCGTAGCGCACCAGGTCGGCGACCTGGTCGGCTTCCATGGTGGGCACGAGCAGGGTCGTGGTGAAGGCGTGCCGGTCGGGCGCGCCCACCACCAGGCGCGCTCCGTCGCCGAACTGCGACCAGAGGCCGGCCAGCATCGCGAGCGCGGCGTCGGCCGGGTCGGCTTCCAGGTAGTACGGCAGGCGCCAGGCCCGCACCAGCTTCACCTTGCGACCGCGGCGGGTCAGCTTGACCACCTTGAGGGTGCCGTCCCCGATGTCGATGCCGACAGCCGTGGTCCCGAAGACGCTCATCCGATGTCCGCCAGCTCCATGACCTTCTGGATGTCCTTCCAGGTCTCCGGCTTGCCGGCCGGGTTCCGGAGCAGATAGGCGGGGTGGTAGGTGGGGATCACGGGGATTGTGCGGTATCGATGGACCTTGCCGCGCAGGCGGGCCATCGAGTCCGAGGTCCCCAGCAGCCAGCGTGCGGCCGTGGTGCCGAGGGCGCAGATCACCTTGGGCCGCAGCACGTCGATCTGGCGCTCCAGGTACGGCGTGCAGGCGGCCACTTCGTCGGGGAGTGGCACGCGGTTCGCGGGGGGCCGGCACTTCACGATGTTGACGATGTAGACGTCCTCGCGCCGGCGCCGCATGCCCTTGGTGATGATCGCGTCGAGCAGCTGGCCGGCTCGGCCCACGAAGGGCCGGCCGGTGCGGTCCTCGTCCGCGCCCGGGCCCTCGCCGATGAAGACCACGTCGGCGCGGGGCGAGCCCTCTCCCGGCACGGCGTGCTGCCGTCCCTGGCAGAGCGCGCAGGCGCGGCACGCGGTGACCTCGGCGGCGATCGACTCGAGCTGGCGCGCGACCTCGTCCGGCGCGAGTGTCGCCCCGGTGCTGCCGCGCTCGGCCGTCACCGCGACCGGGTCCGCCGCGCCGGGACGCCCACGCGGGACGCGCCGGACGCCGGCGGCCTGCAGCGACCTCAGGAACCTGTCGGTGGGCGGCAGCATGGGCGGGCCATCCTAGCGATCGCGGCTCGCGGCGGCAGCAGCGACCGCCGCCAGGGCCACGGCGGCGGTCTCGACCCGCAGCACGGTGGCGCCGAGGTGGACATCGACCGCGCCCGCCGCCCGCGCCGCGGTCTCCTCGTCCTCGGTGAAGCCGCCCTCGGGACCGACGAGCACGAGCACGCCGGCGTGGAGCGCCGCGGGCGGCCCCGGCGCGCCGCCGGGAGCACCCAGCCACACCGCCGAGTCAGGTGCCCGAGCCTCGAGCACCCGGTCGAGCGGCGCGGCGGCCTCGATCCGCAGGCGGTGCAGTCGGCGGCATTGGAGCAGCGCCATGTCGGCCTTGCGTGCCAGGCGCGCGAGGCGTGCCTCCCCGGGCTCGCGTTCGCCGCGTCGCGTGGACAACAGCAGCAGCGCGGCGACGTCGAGTTCGGTGGCCTTCTCCACCAGCCACTCCAGGCGCGGGAGTCGGGGGGCCGCGACGGCGAGGACGATCGGTCGCGCGGGTGCTGGTGACACGCGTACCGGCGGCCCGAGCTCCGGCTCCGCCGCGCCGGTCCAGACCGCCTGGCGCAGTCCGCCGCGTCCGTCCACGAGTTCGATCGCGTCACCCGCGCGCAGGCGCAGCACGCGCCCGAGATGGTGGCGCGTGTCGTCGTCGAGGCGCGGTCTCGGCGCGTCGAGATCCTCGACGAGACAGCGGGGGGGCAGGGCCACGGCAGCGCTCCCGGGGGCGGGGGCCCATGTGATACCGTTCCCGGTTGCTCGCATGCACCCCCACACCCGACTCGCGAGCGGGAGTCCACCGATGCGTCTCACCTCAACCGCCGCTTCGGCGCTGTCCAGCAACGTGCCGCTCGTGGCGCTGCTCGTCGATGACTCCAAGCCGCGATCACTGCCCGGCGGGGGCCTCGGGGAGCGTGCGGCGACGCTCATCGCGCGCAAGGTCTTCAGCGGGAAGCCGCGCGAGACGCTGCTGCTCCACGCGGATGGCGGCAAGGGGCCGCGAGCCCTGCTGCTGGTGGGTGTGGGCAAGCGCGCGGGCGTGGGCGCCGACGATCTCCGCCGCGCCGGTGCGGTGGTCTGCACCCAGGCGGCGACTCTGGGCGCCAACAAGGTCCTGGTCGGTTCGGGGGGCAAGCTGGAGCTCGACAGGGCGGCGTTGGGCGCGGTCGCCGAGGGCCTCTCCATGGCCGGGTATCGCTACCCGCGTCGCGAGGCCAAGACGACCCCGCCCGCCGAGGCCTGCTTCGCCACGAGCCTGCGCGGAGCGGCCACGGTCCTGCGCACCGCGCGCGCCGTCGCCGAAGGCAACAAGCTCGCGCGCGAACTCGGCGACCTGCCCGGCAACATCTGCACGCCGCGCTACCTGCGCGACGCGGCGCGCAAGCTGTCGACCAAGGGCGGCCTGAAGTTCCGCGCCTACGACAAGAAGGCCCTGACCAAGCTGAAGTACGGCGGGATCCTGGCCGTCAACCAGGGTTCGGTCGAACAGCCCTTCCTGCTCGAGATGGACTACAAGCCGGCGCGCCACAAGAAGACCATCTGCGTCGTCGGCAAGGGCCTGACGTTCGACACCGGCGGCATCAGCCTCAAGCCGGCCGCCAAGATGGAGGAGATGAAGTACGACATGTGCGGGGCCGCCGCCGTGATCGGCTTCATGCAGACCGTCGCCGCGCTCAAGCCCAAGGGCGTGCGCATCGTCGGCCTGGTCGGCACCACCGACAACATGCCCAGCGGTTCGGCCTACAAGCCCGGCGACGTCGTCACCACCGGCAGCGGCCACACCATCGACGTGATCAACACCGATGCCGAAGGGCGCGTGGTGCTGTCCGACTGCATCCATCACGCGGCGAAGCTGAAGCCCGATCACATCGTCGATCTGGCCACGCTCACCGGCGCGATCCTGGTCGCGCTCGGCAGCGAGGCCGCCGGCCTGTTCACCAAGGACGACAAGCTGGCCGCGCGTCTCGAGGAAGCCAGTGCCCGCACCGGCGAGCGGCTCTGGCGTCTGCCCGTCTACGAGGCCTACGAGGACGCCATCAAGAGCAAGTGGGCCGACGTGAAGAACTCCGGCGGTCGCGATGCCGGGTCGGCCACGGCCGCGGCGTTCCTGTTCACGTTCAACAACGGCGTGTCGCATGCGCACCTGGACATCGCCGGCACGGCCTGGGACGGGCCGAAGCGCGAGTACAACTCGCCCGGCCATGCGACGGGCTTCGGCGTGCGGTTGCTCTGGGACTTCGTCAGCAACGCTTGACGCTACTCGATGGGGAGCGCGCGGGCCGGGGGTCACACACCTCGGCTCGGACCGGATTCGGGACAGGTCCTTCGGACCGGTCCCTGCATAGGGTCTTGCCGCAGAGGGTGTGTCCACCCCCCGCGCCGGTCACGCGGGTGAGCGGGCCCCTGCCGTCCCTCGCTGGGGTGAGGGGCGCGCCGAGACGCTCGAGCGGACCGCGACACGCGGTGCCGCGCCTCGGCCGGGGGAGCTGGGTCCACTCGGACCCTCCCGTCGCGAGCTGGCCATCGCGACGCCCTCGCCATGCGCGTCGCGGCGGGACTTGGTCAGCAACCCGTCCCGCCCGCCGTGATCGGAGGGCCGGGGGTCACACACCTCGGCGCCCAGACCCTATGCAGGGACCGGTCCGAAGGACCTGTCCCGAATCCGGTCCGAGCAGAGGGT
>JAJDER010000019.1 GCA_029259725.1 Planctomycetota bacterium
CTCTTGCTGCTGACGGTGCTCGGGGGGCTGCTCGGCCACGTCGTGTTCGTCGGCGGCTCCGAGGCGAGGCTGGCCTACCTGCCCTGCCTGTGCGTGGCGGCGGGTGCGACCCTCGCGGCCTGGTCGTCGGGCCGTCGTCCGCGGCGACGCCTCGTGCCACAGGCGTTGCTCGCCGTGGCGGCTGCGGTGCTCTTCAACCTGCCGCGGTGGGAGCCGACGCCGGCCGTGGATGGCCTCGCCCAGGAAGCCCGCCTGCATCTGGATCGCGGCGAGATCGATGCCGCGCTTAGAGCCTACGAGCTCGCCCTCGCCGCCAGCAGCGCGCCGCGTCTGCGCTTCGAGGCGGCGCGCGCCCAGGAGCGGCTGGCCGAGTCGAGCGGGAGGCTCGAGTCCTACGTTCGCGCCGAGAGGCTCTACCGGGAGGCGCTGCGGCTCGAGCCGGCCTATCCCGAACCCGCTGACCACCTGATGACGCTGCTGGTGCGTCAGGGTCGGGTCGAGGAGGCCACCGAGCTCGGGGCTCGGGTCCTCCGCGACAGCCCGCACGCGGGGTTCGCCCGGCTGTATCTCGCGGTGGCGCGCAAGTCGCTCGAACCGTCGATCGTGACCTGGGACCTGGAAGAGGAGGGTTACCGGATCCTCGCCCTGCGGCATGCCGCTGCGGGTGACCGGGACGCCGCAGCGGGTTTCGCAGGCCAACTGCGGCGTCTCGGTCGTCCTGACCCGGTGTTGGAGCGGATGCTCTCGCCGTGAGGAGGCGCTTCGATCCGACGGTTGCCGACGTAGACTGTCAGCTTCGGCGGCCGAGGGCGTCCCTGGCCGTCACGATTCCGCGGAGCTCACCCATGTCCTCACCCATCCACCGCAGCCTGGTGGTCGTCACCTCGCTGGCCCTGCTCCTCGGAGCGGCGCCGTCACTCACGGCGCAGACGCCCGAGCAGAAGGCCGCCACCAAGGAACTCGGCAAGGCCCAGAAGGAGGCCGTCAAGACCTTCAAGGCCGACCTCAAGGATCCGCAGGCCACAGTGATCGCGGCGATCAAGACCTTCGAGGGCAACGCCAAGGCCGGCGGCACCTTCGTCGACGATCTCAACGACGAACTCGTGGACGTCTCGACGGCGCTGTCCAACTTCGACGTGGCCGTGGTCGATGCTCTCGACGATGCCAACCTGTTCATGGCCATCCGGTCGGATCTGGCGCTCGACAACCTGCCCGGAAACGACCTCTTCGGGCTCTACCCGGCAGGCTTCTATGCGGGTGATCAGGGTGCCGTCGACAAGTACGCCGACGACATCGTGAAGCAGATCGGGCTGGCCTACAAGAAGGTCGACAAGTCGCTGAACAAGGCCGTGAAGACGGCGAGGAAGGCCGGCGCGAACGTGGCCTACCGACTCTGCGTGCCGACCAACCCCTACGGCTTCGCGCCCAACCAGGTCCCGCCCGATCAGGTGGTCTTGTCCACATCGCCTCCGCTCGCCTTCACGCACGTCCTGTGCGGCAGTGACGGCGCGACACTCCTCGGGGGCGTCATCTGCCTGGGTGGCATCGCCGACGCGACCCTCAACGGTGGCACGGTCAACGTGATCATGACCGGGCCTGACGGTGATCCGGTCGCATCGGCTCCCAACGCGATCTTCGTGGCTCCGACCGGGTCATGGCGCCTGTGCATCGGCCCGAACAACTTCGTCAACAACCTGGAGGAGGGCAACTACCTGCTCGAGGTGACCCAGGCGGTCGGGGCCCAGGTCGAGCGCTTCGCCTTCGGGTTGCCGTAGGCGACGAAAGCCGGCGCGGCGAGATCCCAACAACGGTCGTGGCCCCCAGCTGCGGTGATCGTGGCGGGGCCGGATCTCCAGCGACCGAGGACGGGCAGGCATGAACCAGGCGCAGGCGTCGGAAGGGATCTACCCCTGGGGTGCGCCCGGGGAGATGGTCGATCCGCACGAGTTGGAGCGTGCCCAGCCCGGGTTCGCGACCGGCCCTGGCCCACAGCCACCGCCCTCCGAGCCGCCCACGGCGGGTTTCGTGGGTGCTGCCGGCCCCGAGTCCGTGGCCACCAGTGAGGAGAGGACCCTGGGCGCGGTCCTCCACGTGTCGTCCTTCGCCGGGTGGATGATCCCGCTGGCGAACATCGGCGCTCCGCTGCTGCTCTGGTTGATCAAGCGGGACGAGAGCCCGTTCCTGGATCACCAGGGCCGTCAAGTGCTCGACTTCCAGATCACGGTCACGGTGATGACGCTGGTGTCGATGGTGTTGGCGTTCGTGCTCGTCGGGATCCCGATGCTGATCGCCGTCGCCGTCCTGGACGTGGTGCTGACGATCGTGGCTGCGGTCAAGGCCGCGGATGGAACGGCGTACCGCTACCCGTTCTCGCTGCGCTTCTTCTCCCACTGAGCTCAGGCGGATCGGGCCTGATCGCCCGGTTCCGGATGCGGGGCGAGGGACTAGGGCTGCTGCAAGCGACCGATCTTCGGGAGCCTTCCGATCAGCGGGGTGGCGTACGCGAGGAAAGCCTCGGTCACGTCGTTGCCGTCCGCGTTCATGAAGCGGCGGTCCATCGGCTTGGTGACCTTGGCGACCTTGCTGAGAGGGGCCAGTGCGGTGGTGCACTTGTAGCGGGGGCCCTTGGCGCGCTTGAGCACGACGGTGCCGCTGCGGTGCTTGGCCGCGAAGGTGACCGCGTCGCGGCCCACGTTCCAGGCTTCCCTCGCATCGACGTCGCTCACGCAGCCAACGAAGGAGCGCTGCAGGTAACCGAGGGTGTCGACGCGCGCGCGCACGCCCGGGATCGCGGCCTTGACCAGGTCGATCAAGTGGTCGCCGACCCCGCCTGAGCCCGAGAGTTGGACGTTGCCGTGCGCGTCGCGCTCGATCTCGCGCTCGATCTTCTCGGCCAGGGTCACGCCGCGGGCATCGCGGATGCCCTCGCTGACGGCGACGACACAACGGCCCAGCCGCTTGTGCACGCGCTTCACGTCCGCCACGAAGCGCCGTGTGTTGAACGGGACCTCGGGCACGTAGATCAGGTGCGGCCCCGCGTCCGACGAGCTGCGGCCCAGCGCCGACGCGGCCGTGAGGAAACCGGCCAGTCGGCCCATGACGATGTTGATCTTCACGCCCATCAGGGAGCGGTTGTCGAGGTCGTCGCCCATGAACGCCTGGGCCACGAAGCGCGCGGCGCTGCCGTAGCCCGGACAGTGGTCGGTGACCGTCAGGTCGTTGTCGATGGTCTTCGGCACGTGGAACACCCGCAGCGGGTACTTCTCCTGCTTCGCGCACTCGAGCAGGATGTTCGCCGTCTCCGCCGTGTCGTTGCCGCCGAGATAGAACAGGTAGCGGACGTCACGCTTGCGGAAGGTGTCGAACATCTTCAGGCACTCTTCCCGCGTCGGCTTCTTGCGTACCGAGCCGAGCGCGGCGGACGGCGTGTCGGCCACGTCCCGGAGCACCGACGCGGGCTGCCGAGTCAGGTCGATGAAGTCGTCCGCGAGGATGCCCTGCACGCCGTGGCGCGCGCCCAGGATCTTGTCGATGAAGGGGGCCTCCATGCAGCCCGTGATCACGCCGACGAGCGACTGGTTGATGACCACCGTGGGCCCGCCGGACTGGCCGATGATGGCATTGCCGCGCGGGGGGCCGGCCGGCCGGGATGGAGTGCGGCGGCGGGAGCGACCAGGGGAGGGGCGGGATCCGGCGGGCATGTCTGGGGTTCCGGAGAGGAGGGCGCGGGTGGGGTCCGCTGTGATAGGGACGCTGGGTGCCCATGTCCAGCGTCGCACGAGGCAACGCGGGGCCGCACGACCGCGAGGTGGTCCGTTTGACACCCCTCCCTTGCACTCGTAGCGTGGGCTGCCTTTTCCGCCCCGAACGGGCTCCCTCCGCGGCCTCCTCCCGGCCCCAGGACCCACGTCATGAGCAAGCCTCGTTGGATCGACGGAGGCGTCTTCAAAACGCTTCGCACCGCGACACGGAAGCGTCGCCTCATCCTCGCCGTCGGTCCCGAGCACGGATCTGCCCAGATTGCGACCCGGGGGGCTCTCAAGGCGGCTCTTGGTGAGGGGGACCGCGCGACGCTGCTGGAGGATCCGCGCTTCGCTGCCGAGCCGAACGAGGCCCTGCGGATCGCCTTCGCCCTGCGGCAGCCGGGTCTGCTCACGACCAACGTGAGCGGCGCGCTCCGGGCGTCGGTGCCTGGGGACTTCGAGACCGTGCGGTTCTACGGGCCGAACAGCAAGGGCCTCAAGAGCGCCTTCGACCGCAAGGATCCCTTTGTCGTGCGCCTGACCGGCGCCGCGGACGAACCCGACTCGCTGGTGTTGACGAGCAAGGATCGCAAGGCGCTGCTGGTGCCCGACAGCCGCTACCAGCAGTTCCTGCGGGCAGCCTTCCAGCACACCGTCGTGTTCAGCGGGTACGACCTGGCCGACCCCGATCTGGTGGAGCTGCTCGAGGACGTGAGTCGCGGCTACAACGGCCACGTTCCCGCGAACATCGCGCTGGTCCCCGCGGACAAGACCGATCCCACGACGGCGCTGCGCGCATCGGTGCACTACGGCATGTCGCTGATCGAGTTCCCGGCGTCGATGACTGCGGATCAGGCTCTGGCCGACCTGGCCGGGATGCTCGAGGAACTCGAGGTGCCCAAGCCGCCCACCGGCAACCCCCCGCGCGGCTTCACCGAGCTGGGCGAGAAGCTGCGCGAGAGCATCGCCGCGGCCGACGCGGCCGGCTTGTCACGCTTCGACGATGGGGACTCCACCGACTGGGGCTTCATCGCGGCCGAGGCCGACGCCCGCCGCGCGAGCGAAGCCGGCGTCAAGGACTTCCTGCTGGGCCAGGCCGCCGAGGGCAAGGTGCGCGTGGCACTCGTGCGGGGCGACCCGGGGCAGGGCAAGACGACCCTGGCCCGCCGACTGGCCTGGGATCTCGCGGCCGACGGGCAGCGGGTCTTCTGGCGTGAGCCCGGCGTAGCCGCTCCGGACCGCTACGTGCCGGCCGAGCCGGACGACGCCGTGGCGATCTTCGTCGCCGACGATGCGCACGAGCTGGCGGGCATCCCTGCCTTGTTCGACCATCTCGCGAGCAACGGTCAGGGCAAGGCGCGCTTCGTGCTCGTCGCGGACCAGCTGGACTGGGACGCCTCCGGGCTCGATCACCGCATCCGACGCTTCTGCGAAGTCCACGAAGTGAACCTGGGCACTCCCGAGGAGGGCGTGGCCGCGGACATCGCCGCGAGGCTCGCGGCTCGTGGGCGGCTGCGCGACGGGCTGGAGCCGAGCGCGGCCGCGGGCGAGATCATCGCGGGTGATCGCCCGCTCATGGATCGGCTCGCCGGCGTGACCGGTCATGCGGACATGGCGGGGACGGTTGCCGCGAAGATCGCTGCCGTCGACGGCGGTGCGCAGGCCGACAACGTCAAGCAGGCGCACCTGGCCATCTCGCTGGTGCACCAGTACGGCATGTCGCTTTCCAAGGCGCACCTGGCGCGGATGCTCGGAATCGACGTTGCGACTCTCGACGGGGAAGTGCTCGGGGCGCTCAGCGCGTGCGTCGTGCCGGCCGGAGCCGAGGCGGTGAGGACGCCGCACCCCCTGCTCGCGGCTCGTGCCTGTGCCGTGCTGGCACCCGACGAGGCGGATCGCCATGCCATGGCCGAGAAGCTCCTGCGCAGCCTGACCGGCGAGAGCATCGAGGACCCGAGCGTGTTCCACGCGCCGAGCCAGCTGATCCGGGTCCTGCGCAAGGGCCCGATGCCGCCGCTGACCGTCGGGCAGCTGTTCGTGGCCGGCGAGGCCGGGGCGCGGAACGACCAGAAGTTCTGGTTCGACCGCGGTCGCTACGACCTCGACTTCCAGCGCTGGGAGCCGGCCCTGCACCACTTCGACGCGTCGCTCTGGAGCCATCCGGCCGAGACGGCCGAGAAGGAGCACAACGCCTCGGTGCACGGATTCCGCGCGCGTTGCCTGCAGCAGCTCGGGCGCAAGAAGGAGGCGCTGCTCGCCGTGGAGGAGGGCCTGCGCTTCTCGCCGCGTGATGACGCGTTGCATCGCCTGCGCGAGAAGCTCGGTGGTCGACGCGTCGGCGCGGCGAAGGGCGGCCCCGGCGGAGCAGGTGGTCGCCGTGGCGGTGGCGGTCGCGAAGGACCCGGTGGCCGTGGCGCGGGTGGCCGCGGAGGGCCCGGAGGTGGGCGCGGCGGTCCTGGCGGTCGCGGTGGGCCGGGGGGTGGCCCGGGCGGGCGTGGCGGGCCGGGTGGTGGTGCGCGTGACGGTGGTGGGCCTGGCGGTGGGAGCCGTCCGGCACGAGCCGGACGCCCCAGCTAGACCGCGCCGCCAAGCTCGATGCACTCCCGAACGCGGGCCATCACCCGCGTGAGTGAGCCCGTCGACTCAGACCGAGAACGAGCTGCCGCAGCCGCAGGTCCCGGAGGCGTTCGGGTTCTCGAAGGTGAACCCGCGCTTGCTCGGGTCGTCGTTGAAGTCGACGACGGTGTTGTCCAGGTACGGGACGGCGTCGCTGGCGAGCGCCACGGGCAGGCCGCTGAATTCGGTCGTGACGTCCCCGTCCTGGCTGCCGTCCTGCTCGAACTCCATCACGTACGAAAAGCCGCTGCAGCCACCGCCGGCCACCGAGAAACGTAGCACCGCACCGGCGCTCAGGCCCTGATCGGACATGATGCGGCGGACCTCGGCCACGGCCTTGTCGGTGAGGGTCAGCATGGTGTCGCTCTCCAGATGATCGGGTCCCGCAGCTCCGCAGGACGGTGTCCCGGAAGTCTAGCAGGTGATGGGGGCCGACGAGCCCGAGCCGGCCTTCTGTCCTGCTGAGCAGCCCCTAGCGGCGCCAGACCTTGGTGACCTCACTGGCCTCGAAGCGGCGCTCGACTTCCAGCTCGGGGTCGATGATGACGCCGCGCTGCTGGGTCGAGTTGTAGAGCATGCCGCCCCGGATGACCTCGCCGTCCTTGAAGAACAGCGTCGCGACCTCGCCGGGACCGATGCTGTCGAGCTTCGCGCACAGCTCAAGCGAGGACATCGTCCGCTTGCGGGTCGGGGGGAGGGTGGTCGTGGTGGTCATGGCTCGCTCTCGCGCGTCCGGGGGCAGTTGAACCAGACGCGGCAGGGATCTTCGCTGTCTTCGTGGACGGGTCCGGTGACTTTGCGTTTCCCGGCCAGGCACGAAGCCGACCATACTAGCAAAGGACCCGGGACCCGGCTAGATCCGGGCCCGTCACGGGGTTGGACTGTGATCCGCCCAGGTCGATATAAGTGTGTCTGCCAGCGTGTGTTACGTGTTTCACGGCTGTCGGCGGTCCGATCGAGAGTGCTGCCGAACGTCGGAATTCCCTCTTGCCCCCCGGATCCGGAACCATGATCGAGCTCACTCGCCAGGTCGAGTTCTCGGCGTCCCATCGATTGCACAACACCGCCCTCGACGAGGCCCGCAACCTCGAGCTGTTCGGGATCTGCAACAACCCCCACGGCCATGGCCACAACTACGTGTTGGACGTGACCCTCCGAGGCGACGTGGATCCGGAGACGGGCATGCTGCTGGACCTCAACCGGCTCTGCGCGCTCCTCGAGGAGCAGATCGTGCGCCAACTCGACCACAAGCACCTGAACCACGACGTGACCTGGCTCGAGGGCCGTGTCACCACCGCCGAGAACGTGGCTGCCGCGATGTGGGAGCGTCTCGCGCCACGGCTCGACGGCAAGCTCTACCGGCTGCGTCTCTACGAGTCCCGGCAGAACTTCGTGGACTACTACGGGCCGGCGGGAGCGCCGGTGGCGCGCTGATGGTCCCGCGGAAGACCGGTCCGCGCGGCCTGTGGCTGGCGGGACTCGGAGTCATGGCTGTCGGCCTGGCGGTCCCCGGGGGGTGCTCGGATCGCGTCGAGCCGGGCCTGCTCGAGGGTCAGGACTGCCTGGTCATCGTCCTGGACGCGCTGTCCGCGGACCATCTCGGCTGTCATGGCGGCCACCCGGAAGCCTCGCCCGCGCTCGACGGGCTTGCTGCGGACGGCGTGCGCTTCGAGCACGCCTGGTCCCAGTCGAGTTGGACCCTGGCCTCGACGGCGAGCCTGATGACGGGGCTCTACCAGGAGACCCACGCCGTCGTCGACAAGGACCGCGTCCTGCCCGAGGCCGCCGCGACCCTGGCCGAGGCCTTCCGCGACCGCGGGTACGAGTGCGTCGGCTTCTCGCAGAACCTCTTCGCCTCGCCGACCTACGGCATGGGCCAGGGCTTCACCCGCTTCGAGTCCCTGGTGGTCGACGCTTCGGTGGAGCGCGACGCGACCATGGCCGCCATGGTGGCTGACGCGCTCGCGGATCCGACCAGCCGCCCGCCGCGCTTCGTCTACGCGCACTTCCGCCGACCGCACGCACCCTACGATCCGCCCGCGGAGACGCTGGCCCTGTTCGAGACCGAGCCCTATGTCGGGACGATCACGGGCACGCCCGAGGACATCAGACGCCACAACTCGGGCCGACAGCGGATGACGGCCGCCGACCTGACCCATCTGCGCGCGCTCTACGACGCCGGCATTCGCACCGTCGATGACGAGGTGGGTCGGCTGCTCGCGCGCATCGACACGTCGCGCACTCTCGTCGTCGTGCTCTCCGATCACGGCGACGCCTTCGCGCAGCACGGCTACCTCGGCCACAACTTCACGTCGTACGAAGAGATGGTGCACGTGCCGTTCATCGTCGCGCACCCGAGCCTGTCGGGCGGTCGGGTCGTCGAGTCACCGGTGATGAGCGTGGACCTGGTGCCGACCCTGTCGGAGTACTTCGGTCTCGGCTTCGACACCGACCACCTGCCGGGCCGCTCGCTGGTCCCCGAGTTGCAGGGGGCTCCTGGCGGTCCGCGCCAGGTCTTCACGTCGTCTCGGGCGCACCGCGCGGACCAGCAGTTCGCCCTGTTCGATGGCCGCTTCAAGCTGCTCGTGACGCCGGACCGGAAGCAGCAGATGCTGTTCGATCTGGTCGAGGATCCGGAGGAGACCCGAGACCTCACGCCGACGCACGGAGCGGAGGTCCAGCGGCTGCGGGCAGGCCTCGATCGCGTGTTGGCGAACCAGAGCCCGATGCAGCAGGCGTCGGCCGACGACCTCTCTCCGGAGCAGCGCGAGGCCATGGAGGCCCTGGGCTACTTCGGCGGCAGGGGTGGTGCGGTGGGGCACGCGGGGCCGGGCGACCCGGACGATCCGGACGATCCCGACGACGAGCCCGACGACGACGACGACGAGGGGCGCTGACAGCTAGCGGCCGTCTCCCTGGTCGGGCCAGCAGCCGATCGGGGAGCCCTCGGGAGCGGGGAGGTCGTCACCCGTGTACCCGAGTTGCAACAGCTCCGTGAGCTGCGCTTCGTCCAGCGCCAGCTCCTCACCCTCGGCCACGCCGTCGAGGGCCTCACGCAGCTGGAAGAGTTGCGTCAGTCGGGCACGCAGCGAGTCCGACGCCGACGAGAAGAACCCGGCCGTGTCTCCGAGGTCGGCCTGCTCCGACGGATCGACGGCGAGGTCGAACGCCGACAGGCCGCAGTCGGCCTGGTGGTATGTGATGGCCTGATCCGACGTGCGCAACGTCGCGCGATACTGACCGGGGAACATGACGTGCTCGGCCAGCACGGCCAGGTCCTCGGTGCGCCCGGACGTCATCGCCGGCACGAGCGAGCGGCCCTGCATCGTCTCCGGCCCGGCAAGCTGCACCAGCTCGAGCAGCGTCGGCATGACGTCCAGCAGACTGGCCTGCCCGGTGACTCGGGTGCCACCGAGTCTGCCGCCGGGCAGGCGGATCATGAGCGGCACGTGCAGGTGCTCGGTGTAGAGCTGGTCGTGTTCGAAGTCGCCGTGCTCGGCGAACTCCTCGCCATGATCGGAGAGCACCACGACGATCCAGTCGTCGAGCACGCCGAGCTCCTCCAGGCCGTCGAAGAACCGGGCGAGCTGGTCGTCGGCGTGCGCGATACCGGCGTCGTAGAGATCCGACATGTACGCCACGTCGGCGGGGGTGAACTCGTCCTCCCGGTCCCACAGGCCCGCGGGCGCGAGTCCGAGCTCGCGGCGCGGCCGGCCGGCGAGGTCCTCGACGATCGGGCCGAGCACGGGGCCGGGCTCGGTCGCGAGTCGCTCCCGGTACTCGAGCGGTGGCAGGTAGGGCGCGTGGATCTCGTAGGTGTGCACGAACAGGAACGGCGGCTTGTCGACCGTCATGGTGTGACGCGCGAACTCCAGCGCCCGATCCACGGTCTCCTCGATGGGCATGAGCGATGAGATGAAGCGCTGCCTGAACCCGCGCGTGAAACCCATGGCGGGCTGGACGTTGCCGCCACAGGCGACCGCGGCGTTCCAGTACCCGGCCTGGTTCAACACCTGCCCGAGCGTCAGCCGATTGGGAGCCAGCGCCTTGAGCTTGATGCCGTACCGGTTGCTGACGTTGGTCACGCCGTGCGCGGTGGGCAGCATCGACGTGAACAGGCTCATGTGCGAGGAGGCGGTCTTGGGAGAGACCGCGTAGACCGACTCGAAGAGAACCGACTCCCCGGCCAGCCGGTCCAGGAAGGGTGAGGTCGGACGGTCGTAGCCGTAGCAACCCAGGCGGTCGGCGCGCAGCGTATCGAGGGACACGAGCAGCACGCCGTGACCGGCGAAGGCCAGCTCGGCGGCCGCCGCGGGCTCCAGCCCGGGCTGCGGCTCGCCGGCCTCGTTCCCGCATGCCGTGAAGGTCACCGACAGCAGCACCCCGAGCGCCAGGGCCAGGACACCTCGTCGGGCTCCGGCTCGCCGGCCTCCCGCTCCCGCGCGCCGGGAGCGGGTCGCCGCTCCCAACGCCGACGTCACGCGCCGGCCTTGCCGCCGAGCAGCAGCGCGAGGAGCGCCACGGCCGCCAGGACGAAGCTTCCCAGCACCTCCGTCTCCATCCAGGCCTCCGGGTCCATCGAGGCCAGGTCCGCTCGGCCGGCGCCCGCCCGCCTCGCGCCGGGCCCACCGCCGAGCCCGGGGCCCAGCGGCGCACCCGCGGCCTGGCGCATCGCCTTGTAGTCCTCGGGCAACTCACCGCGCTGCCACTTGATCGTCTGCAGCGACTGCTCGAACTGCGGCTTGACCACGACCCAGTCGTCGTCGAACGCCTGCATCGAGATCAGCGCCGAGCGCTGGTCGCCGAGATCGAGCAGGTACACGGTCTGTTTGCGCACCAGCCGACCGTTGCTCTCGAAGGTGGTCTCGTGGATCAACCCCGGTCCGATCGGCTCCGGCAGGTCGCGCGGTCGGGTGCCGGCTGCGGCACCGGGATCCACCATCGACATGAACTCCTCCGGCGAGCGCCACGGCAGGCTGTCGAGCAGCAGCAGCTTGATCGATCGGCCGTACGTGGACTCGTCCAGCCAGAGGTGGTTGTGGCGGAAGGGTTCACCGGCGACGGCCCAGGCATCGCGCGGGATGTTGCGCTCCTTCTCGAGCGGCACGCCGAGCAGGCGCGCTCGCTCCTCGTCCGGGAGTTGGCGGACGCGCACGGGCGGCTCGAAGGAGAAGCGGTACTCCGTGTCGGTGAAGACCTCCCCGACCTGCACGGGGAACAGGAGCAGGCTGGCGACGAAGGCGAGCATGGGGGCCTCTCTCGGGCGGGAGGACGGTCCGGCGGGGTCCGGGGCGGAATGATAGAGAATGCCATCGGCCGTCGGCAGGCCGCGCCTACAATGCGTTCGATGGAAGCTGCGATCCCGCTGGTCCTCGCCTACGGAGCCGGCTGCATCTCGTTTGCCCTGCTCGTCGGTCGGGCCCGAGGTGTCGACATCCGCGCCCATGGCAGCGGCAACCCCGGCGCGACCAACGTCGGCCGCGTCCTGGGCCCCGGCTGGGGCCGCCTCGTGCTGACCCTCGATCTGCTCAAGGGCCTGCTGCCCGCGCTGCTGCTCCCGCCGGTCGCCTTCGCCGTCGATCCCGTGGGCCGGACCCCGCTCGTCGCCGCGGCCGTCCTGGGCCACGTGTTCCCGGCGACCTCCGGCTTTCGCGGCGGCAAGGGCGTGGCCACCCTGGTCGGCGGGCTGCTGGCGCTGGATCCGGTCCTCGCCCTGGTCAGCGTCGCCGTGCACGTGGTCGTCAAGCGGGGGTTGGGGGTCGTGTCGATGGCGAGCATCGCCCTGGCCTGGTCCTTCCCCGCTGCGCAAGGCGCGGTCGTCGCGCTCGGGTGGGGCGCGGGGCGCTACACCCACGGCGTGGTCGTGATGGTGGCGCTGGCACTGCTCATCACCGTGCGGCATGCCGACAACATCCGGCGCATGCGCGAGGGGACCGAGGATCGCTACGATGACGGGTCGGAGGCGGACGGCGCCTCCTGATCTCCCTTCACCCCGTGATGTACGACACCGCCATGATGGAGAAAGTCGCCGTTCTCGGAGACGGGGCCTGGGGCACAGCCCTGGCCGGCGTGCTCGCCAGCAACCACGCCTCCGTGATCCAGTGGAGCCGTTCCCCCGAGCAGGCCGTCGAGATGCAGACGACGCGCGAGAACCGCCGTTACCTGCCCGGCGTGCGCCTCTCCGAAGGCATCACGGTCACCTCCCAGCCCGACGCCTTCGCCCACGCCGACCTGATCCTCTGTGCCGTCCCCAGCGCCCACCTGCGCGAGGTGCTCGGTTCGATGCGTGAGCACCTCGGCCGCGGCCGCCCGTTCATCTCGGTGACGAAGGGACTCGAGTTCCCGTCACGTCTGCGCGCGACCGAGGTCATCCGCGAGGTCATCGGCGATCGCGCGATGGCCGTGCTCTCGGGACCCTCGCACGCGGAAGAAGTCGCCCAGGGCATGCCCACCGCGGTGGTGGCTGCGTCCGAGGACCGCGGCCTGGCCATGCGCGTGCAGGACCTGCTGACCACCGACCGCTTCCGCGTCTACACCTCCGACGATCCCATCGGCACCGAACTCGGTGGAGCGCTCAAGAACGTGTTGTCCATCGCCGGCGGCCTCGTCGACGGGCTCGGCTTCGGCGACAACACCAAGGCGGCGCTGCTCACGCGAGGCCTGGCCGAGATGACGCGTCTGGGTGAGGCGCTCGGCGGTCGAGCCGACAGTTTCCAGGGCCTGTCCGGGATCGGCGATCTGGTCGTGAGCTGCGTGAGCCGCCACGGTCGCAATCGCCTCGTGGGTGAGCGCATCGCTCGCGGCGAGACCCTGGAAGCCGTTCTCGAGAAGATCCCCGGTGTGCCCGAGGGTGTCCGCACGGCCCGCGCCGTGGTGGAGCTGGCCGCCGAGCACCACGTGGAGATTCCGATCTCCGCCGAGGTCGCGGCCGTGTTGTTCGAGGACAAGGATCCCGCCACGGCGGTCCAGGACCTGATGACCCGTCCGCAGAGGGACGAGATCAGCCTGCCCTGACCCACGGGGCCTGATCCACGGGCCCGGATCCGTCCGCGCCGGTCCGTCCCTCGCGCTCGGTGGCGCGGACTCGGGGATCAGCCCTCGGTCGATTCAGCCGCTTCGGTGGGCTCGCCGGTCGCGGTCTCCTCCGTCGCGTTCTCGTCCGTCGCGTTCTCGTCCGTCGCGGCGTCGTCGTCGCCCGTGCCCGGCAGGGTCCAGTTCGTCCAGGCCTCGAAGGCCGCCTGCTGCTCCTCGGTGCTCTCCTCCAGCGGGAGCAGCTTCCACTTCTCGAGTCGCCGTGCATCCGGCGTGAGCGTCGTCGTGCGTAGCTCCTGCCCGCGGAAGGAGTGCAACTCGGCGGGCTGCAGCCCGTTGCGATCGAGGCGGTCGCGGAGCGTGCCGTTGTCCACGCGGTGCCCGTTCACGGCCAGGATCAGGTCATCGACGTTGAGACCCGCGCGGTATGCCGGTCCGTTCTCGAGCACGCTGGTGATCTTGCACAGACCGGAGCTGTTCGAGGTCTTCAGGCCGAGGTCGGGCGACAGCTTGAAGCCGTCGGCGTCCTCGGGGAGCGTCCGGTCGGTCTTCTCCGGCGTGACCTCGAGTCGCAGGCCCACCCAGGCGAGCCCCTCGGTCGGGTCGAGCGGCGCGGTGCCCTCGACGTACGCAGCGAAGAAGTCGGAGAGGTCCGTGCCGGCGACCTCCGAGGTCAGCGCCTTCATCGCACCGTCCGGGTAACCGGCGCCGCGAGCCGTGTAGCGTTCCCAGCCCAGCCGCAAGGCGTCGGCCAGCGCGGCCTCACCGCCACTCACGCGTCGGATGTGCAGGTCCAGCATGAGCGCCACCAGGGCCCCCTTGGTGTAGTACGAGACCGAGCTGTTGATCGAGTTCTCGTCGGGTCGGTAGCCCTTGATCCAGGCATCGTGCGACGCCGCGGTCAGGCTCATGCGCCGTCCGCCCGGTCGCTCCGCGTGTTCCCTGAACGCCGAGGCGCGCTTGTCCAGGTAGTTCTCGATCTTGTCGACGAAACCGGCTCGGGCCACGGAGAGGTCGTCCACGTAGCTGGTGATGCCCTCGACGACCCAGAGATCGGTGGTGTAGTTCTCGGTGTCGAAGTCGAAGGGGCCCAACGCCTCGGGCCGGAAGC
>JAJDER010000181.1 GCA_029259725.1 Planctomycetota bacterium
TCGAGCGGCGCGGTCGATGCTCGACGGGGTGTGCACCCCGCCTCCGCGTCGACCACGCCGCTGCTCCTTGCCACGAAGGCCCTGGCGCCCCCTCGCGACCAAGCTGGTGAGAAGTCCAGGCTAGAACTGGAAGTAGATGAACGGCTTGCCGCCCGACGCCGCCCAGGGCAGCACCAGCGCGACGGCCACGCCGTAGCCGAGGGCGAAGGACCACGGCCCGACGCGATGCAGCCGCTCCGCCGCGTCGCGTCGATCGAACGCGACGTGCAGCGCGGCGAAGACCGCCGGCACGAGCCACCACGCCGAGGAGACCGCGCTCGCAGCCGTTCCGCCCGGGCCGAGGCCGAGCATCCCGGCGAGGAACGTCACGGCGCCGGCCAGGTCCGTGCAGCGGAACAACACCCAGGCCACGAGCACCACCAGCAGCGTGTAGCCATGGCGCACGAGACGCGGTAGCCGTGTCGTGAATCCGGTCCGCTCCAGCATCAGGAACACGCCGTGGAACGCGCCCCAGGCCACGAAGGTCCAGGCCGCGCCGTGCCACAGCCCGCACAGCAGGAAGACCAGCAGCAGGTTGAGAGCGGTGCGCATCCCCGTGCCGCGGTTGCCACCCAGTGGGATGTAGAGGTAGTCCCGGAACCAGGTCGACAACGAGATGTGCCAACGTCGCCAGAACGCGCGCACGCTGTCGGCCACGTACGGGTGGTTGAAGTTGATCGGGACGCGGTAGCCGAGCAGCCCGCCGGTGGCGATGGCCATGTCGCTGTAGCCCGAGAAGTCGCCGTAGATCTGGATCGCGTAGAGGCTCGCGCCCAGCCAGAGATCGGCGACGGACGCGAGCCCCGGGTCGGCGAAGATCGGGTCGACGACCATGGCCACCTGATCGGCGAGCACGGCCTTCTTCACGTAGCCGACCAGGAACAGGGTCAGGCAGGCGCGCACGTCCACCGCGGCCCAACGGCGCGACGCGCGGAGCTGCGGCAGGAACTCGCTGGCGCGCAGGATCGGGCCGGCCACGAGTTGCGGGAAGAAGGCCACGAAGAGCGCGAAGTCGCGCAGGTCGGTGACGGCTTGCACGCGCTTGCGCGCCACGTCGATCGAGTAGCTCAGCGTCTGGAAGGTATAGAAGCTGATGCCCACGGGGAGCACGATGCCGAGCACGTCGGCCTGGAGCGGCAGTCCCAGCCAGGCGGTGAAGGCGACGGCCGACTCGATGAAGAAGTCGTAGTACTTGAACACGCCGAGCAGGCCCAGGTTGACGCTCAGGCTGAGCGCGAGCCACCGCCGCGGCGAGCGCCCCGCGGGCATGGCCCCCATGCGGAGACCGCAGACGTAGTCCACGAGCGTCGACAGGGCGATCAGCGAGAGGAAGCGCCAGTCCCAGGCGCCGTAGAAGACGTAGCTGGCGAGCAGCAGCCAGGTCTTGCGCGCACCGCGCCCGCGCAGCGCCCAGTGCACGCCGAGCACGAGCACGAAGAAGACCACGAAGCGCAGCTCGGTGAAGAGCATCTAGCGGTCCGCCGCGTCGGGGGCCGGGACGTCTTGCGCGTCGGCGCGCGCCCATTCCACGGCCAGGTCCCGCGCGTACAACTCGCTGAACAGGCGTGCGCCCGCGCGGGACAGGTGGCCGCGGTCGTAGCGCAAGCGCAACTCGTAGAGCGGGGCGACCTCGGGGTCGGTCGGATCGTCGTAGCGGAGCAGCACCGGCAGCAGCCCGGCGTCGATCAGCGCGGGCAGGCTCGGCAACGGACTGATGCGTGGCGGCACCACGTGGATCACGCGGGCGCCCGCGGCCTCGATGCGCGCGCGCTGGGATCGCAGGACCTCCACCGGGAAGCCGTCCAGCGGCTTGTGCTCGCGCCGGTTCGACAACGCCGCCACCTCGGCACCGAACGCGGCCGGGTCGGCGAGCAGGCGCGCGCGTCGTTCCAGGAACTCGGGCTCCTCGCGGCCGTCCAGCGCCTGGTAGCCCCGCTCGCTTGCCAGCTGCTCGCGGGCGGCGAGGCGCGCGGCCGGCTGGTCCCCCAGCCACTCGCCGGCGATGCTCGGCCCTGCTCCGTAGTTGGCCAGCCACCAGCAGCCCAGCCGCAAGTGCGTCCAGGCCAGCTCGAGGTTCAACGTCGTCTCACCGCCGAGGCCGAGCGCGGCCCCCATCGCGGAGGCCGTGCGACCGGGCGTGTGCCAGCGCACCGAGCGCGGCGTCTCGACGTTGCGCGGCGAGAGGAAGTGCGGCGACCCGTCGAACGGTTCGATGAGCACGTGGCGCAGCCGCGCCGGGCGCGTGGCCAGCACGTGCTCGAGCACGGCGTCGATCTCGTATCCGGTGCCGCCATCCACTCCGAGGTTGAACGAACGGAGCGGCCGCGCCTCGGTGCCCAGTGTGCGGTCCACGATCGCCGGCTGGACGCTGCGGAAGGTGTAGCTGGAGCCGACGTGCACGGCGTCGATCTCGTCCTTGACCTCCGCGAAGGCCTCCAGCTTGGCGCGCAGGTCATAGGCGTCGGACCAGGGCACGAGGGTGCGCACGGCCGTCGAGGTGAGCAGGAAGCCGACGAGGGCCACGAGGACGAAGGCCGCCGAGCGCATCATCGCTCCCTCCTCGTCACGGGGATCCAGGCTCGTGAGAGCGGCTGCCGGACCCAGACCGCGCCCGTCTCGGCGCGCTCGGCCGATGTCGCGAAGCGGTAGTCGAAGAGGGCGAGGCGCAGGCGAGCGGGTGCCCCGTCGGGCAGGGCGTGGTCGGGCAGGAGCGCCAGCACCCCCGGTCGCGCCTCCATGACGCCTTCCAGGAAGGCCATGAACCACGGACTCGGCGACCACTCGCGCCGGCGCAGGTGCGCGCCCTCGAAGGCCAGGGCCTCGAACCACATCTGCCAGTCGAGCCGCGGCATGTGCGGCTGCACCCACCTCGGCGTCGCGGCCGGGTCCACCGGGCGCCAGCGGAAGGGCAGGTCGGTCCAGGCGTCCGCTGCGCCCTCACCGGCCGCGCCCCCGCCGGCCCCGCCTCCGCCGGCCGCTCCCCCGCCGGCCGCTCCCCCGCCTCCGACCCCGGCGTTCGCGATCTGGATCACGATCTCCGGGCGCCTCGTGGTCATGACCCGGAACAGGCCGTAGGGATTGCAGCTGGACAGGATCGCAC
>JAJDER010000182.1 GCA_029259725.1 Planctomycetota bacterium
CGTCTCGCCCGGCGTGCCCACGATCAGGAAGACCTTGCTCCAGATCCCGGCGCGCCGCGTCATCTTCAGGCACTCCACGACCTTCTCGGCCTTGTAGTCCTTGATCAGCGTGTCGAGGCTGCGCTGCGAGATCGACTCGACGCCGAAGTACATGCGGTTGAAGCCGGCGCGCTTCATCGTGCGCGCCATGTCGTAGTCGATCATGTCCACGCGCGTCTCGCAGGACATGTTCAGCTTCAGGCCGCGCTCCATGATGCCCTCGCAGATCTCGTACACCCGCTTCTTCTGGCAGGTGAAGAGCTCGTCGATGAACAGCACGTTCCCGGGGTCGTACTTGTCGTGGATGATCTGCAGCTCGTCGAGGATGTTCTCCACCGTGCGCGTGCGGAAGCCGCGGCCGGTGAGTTCCTTCTGGCAGAAGACACAGCGGAAGGGACAGCCACGGCTGGTGAAGATGTAGAAGAGCCGCTCCTTGTTCATGGCCGCGTAGCGATCGAAGGGCAGCATGTCCCAGGCCGGGAACGGGATCCGGTCGAGATCCTTGATCAGCGGCGGCTGCGGGTTGCTCTGACGCTTGCCATCGGGCCAGTCGAAGGCCATGCCGGGGATGTGCTTCACGGCCTCGAGGCCGCGGTCCACGCCGCGCACGAAGTCGACGAACGTGTCCTCGGCCTCACCACCGATCACGTAGTCGATGGCGGCGGAGTCGAGGAAGGTGTCCACGTCCACGGTGGCGTGCGGGCCGCCCATGATCGTGATCACGTCCGGGTTGTAGGCCTTGGCCTTCTCGGCGTAGCGGATGGCGCGGTTCACGTGGGGCGTGAGCGCCGACAGACCCAGGATCTCGGCCTTCTTGAGGTAGCTGTCGACCTCGGCCTCGCTGCACACGCGCTCGTCGCAGCACTCCACGTCGGCGCCGGCTTCCCGCAGGATCGCACCCATGTAGATGATCCCGAGCGGCATCGCGATGAAGAAGTCGTCCTGCCCGGGCGGCGTGACGTACATCAACACGATCTTCTTGCCCGTGACGGGCGGCAGCTGCGTGCCGGTGGGCGTGGTGTCGGTCATCGATCGCGCTCGGGGAGAGGAGGGTGGCGCTCGGCTTCCGGGGCGTCCAAACCTGCCTTCGCAGTCCGCTTCACCCTACGGAAGTAGATCCATATGTATACCAGATGACCGAGGATCAAGACGCGGCACAGACCCGTGGCGGCCGCTACTCCCATCGGCCCCCAGCGCACCCCCGCTGAATAGATGGCGGCGATCCCGATGGCCAGATAGAGCAGGTTCCAGCAGAAGTAGCTCTTCAGCCTGCCCGCGTAGATGAAGAAGGCGTCGTTGGCCACGCAGAAGCCGATGAAGATCTGACCCACGGCGAGCCACAGGTAGTAGGGGAAGGCCTCCTCGTACCCCGCTCCGTAGCCGTAGTTCACGACGACCCAGAAGAGCGGCACGGTGACCACCGTGGCCACGGCGGTGAGCCCGGCCGAGGTCAGGACGAGCCGCTTGATCATCGGGCCCATCTTCTCGAGCGGCACGTCCGCCCCGCCCAGCTTGAGACCCAGGGCCGGCAGCACCGCCTGGGCGATGGCCCCCACCAACCCGGTCAGGACCAACGTGAGCACGCTGGCGATGGAGAACACGCCACCGTCGGCGAAGGCCGCCGCCTCGGCGAAGACCATGCCCAGCGCCGGGATGAAGAGCACGCCCAGCTTGGTGACGATGGCGTTCATCGCCTTGTTCAGGGCCATGATGTACGAGATGCCGAAGAACGCCCGCAGCGGAGCGGTGGGCACGGCGACCAGCACCTCGCGCAGCGGCGGCGGCGCGAGCTTGGGATCCCCACCTCGCGCCTTCTTGTAGGCGACCAGCGCCAGGATGCCGGTCAGCAGTCCATGGGCCAGGAAGGCCCAGGCCACGGCCATCGCGCCCTGGCCGGTCAGCAGCGCGGCGACCACGAGGCCGACGCGCAGGAGGTTCGCCGTCATGTCGAACAGCGCGTACGGCTTCATCTGCCGCGTGCCGTTGAGCACGGCCATGGTCAGCGCGCGCAGGACCTCGCCGATGCTGGCCCAGCACAGGATCGCCGTGTAGGCGCCGACGGTGCGGTCCCCGTAGTACTCCTCGGCGGCCCAGGGCGCGGCGTAGTGCCCCAGGATCACGATCGCGCCGGCCATCATCACGCCGAGCTTGAGCAGCGCCGCGAGCACGTTGCGCGCCGCCTGCGAATCGCCCGCCCCGACCGCGGCACTGTATTGCGACACCGCCGCGGTCCCCAGCCCCATGTTCAGGAGCAGGAACACGATCGTGTAGATCTCGCGGGCCGTGGTCCAACGCCCGAGTTCGTAGGGCCCCAGCAGGCGGGCGATGAGCAGCGAGGTGGCCAGGTAGGTGCCGCTCTGCACCACGCTCGCGCCCTGCAGGATGAGCGTGTCCTTCACGAACGGCTTGTGGCGCAGGGCGAGCAGGCGCTGGATCACGCGGCGGGCTCCCCGGGGCCGGACACCGGCCGGCCGGCGGCGTCGCGATCGGCGAGCAACTCGGCGTAGATCGCGACCAGGCGGTCGGCCGCCGCCGCCCAGGTCTGGCCCTCGGCACGTCGGCGCCCCGCGGCTCCCATGGTGTCGGCCAGGGTCTCGTCCTCGAACAGCCGCACGAGCGCATCGGCCAGGCCGCCGGTGTCCTGTCGGTCGCGGATGAAACCGTTCTCGCCGTCGGTGATGGCGTCCTCGGCGCCGCTGTCGAGCACACCCACCACCGGGCGTCCGGCGGCACCGGCCTCGAGGAAGACCAGCCCGAAGGCCTCGAAGCCGCCCTCGTCGCTGGTCATGGGCGTGAGCATGAAGGCCCGCGCGCCGCGCATCAACGCCACCTTGCGCGCCTCCGAGACGTTGCCCAGGAAGTGCACGTGAGCCTCGGCCCCGGCCTCCGCGATCTGCCGCCGGACGTCCTGGAAGTACGCGTCCTCCTCGGCGTGGCGTCCGACCACCGCGAAGTGGATCTCGGGGCGGCGCTTCCAGGCCTCCAGGAAGGCCGGCATCGACGTAGCGTAACCCTTGCGCTGCTTGACCTCGCCGACGCAGAGCACGTACGGCCCGGGCACGCCAGGCTCCTCACCGGCGGCCTTGACCGCGTCGTAGTCGGCGGGCACCACGCCGTAGGGGATCACCTCGGCGCCGCGCACCGGCCGCACGCGCGTGACCTGGCTCAAGGCGAAGCGCGCGCCCATGATGAAGCGGTCGACCTGGTCGTACATCCAGCCGATCAGGCGCCGGTGGAAGCGCTGGTGCAGTGGCGCCACCGAGTACGTGCCGTGCCCCCAGACCACGACCGGCGTGCGCGTGATGCGCCCGACGAGCACGGCGAGGAAGCCCATCGGGTAGTCGGCCAGGCTCTGGATCACGTCGGCGCGACTCGCGGCGCGGATCAGGTTCGGGAGCGAGAGCAGCAGCACCCAGGCCAGCCGCGGTACCGACATGAACGGGAAGTGGTTGGTGGGCAGCGTCTCGAAGACGGTCAGGTTGGCCGCGCGCGGCATGTCCTCGGCGAACCCGCGATGGTTGCGCCCGATGAACAGCTCGACCCGCTCCACCTGGGGCAGCAGGTAGCGCAGGGTCGAACAGGCCACGCGCCCGACGCCGTCGACGCCGGAGAGCGAGTGGGTGAAGGCCAGCACCCGGGTCTTGCGCGGCTCGCTCACGGTGCGAGCCGCCAGACACGGATCCAGGGCCCCGGGCGCTCGTAGGTCCACAGCGCCGTGAGTGCGAAGGCCATGTCGGTGGGCAGCGCGGCCTCGTCCGGCAGGCTCGACCCCGTCGGCGAGAGCTCGTCGACGAGCGTCCCGCGAGCGGCCATCAGCGCGGTCACCGGCAGGCGGCGTTGCTCGTCGGGGAGCCGATCCACCTGCACGTACACGTTGACGCCGCGTGCGTCGAGGAAGTCGGCCAGCTCGACCGGGTCCTCGCCGCGGCTGTAGTCCGTCGGGTAGTAGCTGTCGAAGATCCAGAAGCGCGTGAGCGGCACCAGGGTGCGGGCCTCGGCGGGCTCGGGCAGGTTCCAGACCCGCACGCCCTCCAGGATCTTCTTCTCCTTGCTGGTCAGCTCCACCAGCGTCTCGACCGCGAGCAACGACTGGGCCGTGGGGACCAGCGGCGGTGCATACGCGAAGCCCTGATGATCCACGGCGATGACATCGCCCGGACCGGTGAGGGCCTCGATGCGGGCGACCATCTCGGTGCGGGTGTCGAGCCGCCCCAACAGGTAGTCGAGCCGCGCGGCCTGGACGATGGGCAGGGCCACGAGCAGCGCCGCCAGCAGCCGCGCCGGGCCGCGACGTCGTGCCAGCCCCGCGAGCGTCGCGGCCGCGCCGATCGCCAGGAAGGGCACGGCCGGCATCAGGTAGCGCACGTGGCTGCCGTCATAGAGCAGGAACAGCGCCGTGTGGAACACGGCCGGCAGGATCACGAGCACCGCAGCCGGTCCGAGTCGCGCGCGCGCGAGCAGGAACAGCCCCAGCAACCCGGCGAGGATCAGCACCGGGTCGTAGCCGAACCAGCTTCGACTCACCTCCGACAGCAGCCGCCCCGAAATGAAGGACAGGTCGAACACCTGCCCGCCGATCTCGAGGCCGCCCTGCACCTGCCCCCCGCTGATCGCCCCCACCCCGGCGTCGCCGCCGTACACGAGCAGGTACGGCGCACCCACCAGGAGCGTCACCGCGCCACCGACCAGCAGCCCCGCGGCGACCGGCTTCCATCCCGGCCGGAACAGCAGCGCCGCCAGCACGGGCAGGCCGAACGCGAGCACCCCCACCGGGTGACAGCTCGCCGACAGCGCCGCGAAGCCCGCGGCCAGCGCGCCGTCCCGCGCTCGCCGCTTGCGCCGCATGCGCAACGACGCCGCCAGGGCACACGCTCCGAAGGCCACCATCGGCGCCCACGGCCGGGTCGTGTGCGCGTACTGCACGAACAGCAGCGACGTGCCCCCCAGCAGGGCCGCCAGCGCCGCCTCGCCCTTGGCCCGCCCCAGCTCGCGCGCCGCGCGATACACCGCGAGCGGCAGGAGCAGCGCCAGCAGCGCCGTGACGATCCGCGCCGGCACCCAGGCCAGCGACCAGTCGTCGAAGGTCTTCATGCCGTACTCGCCGGTCCCGCCCCACCAGCCGAACACGCGACCCAGACCGTAGTTCACACCGATGGCGGCCAGGTCGAGGTAGGGCAACAGGTACGGGTAGGTCGTGTAGTGGCCGGCCGGCGGGACCACGCGCTGCAGCAGCGGCACGTCGTCGGCCCCCAGGTCACGGGCGATGCCCAGCGCGCACTTCACCGCGCTGTCGTCGGGCACGTAGCGGTGCGGCATGCCGTGGTCGAGCGACAGGAACACGAGCGCGGCCACGACCACCAGCGCCGGTCGCAACGGATGCTTCACGCCGCGGTCCCGGTGTGCAGCTTCTCACGCAACCAGCGCGCGACCAGCTTGCCGCGCTCGGACCAGTCGTAGGGCGCCACGTCCTCACGTGCCCGGGTGCTGAGCCGGCGCGCGAGGGGCTCGTCCTCGAGCACCCGCGTCAACCCGTCGGCCAGGGCCGCGGCGTCGTCGGGCTCGACCAACCACGCGTTCACGTCGTGGGTCAGCACCTCGCGCAACGACGGCAGCGAGCTGGCGACGAGCGGCCGTCCGGTGGCCATGCCCTCGAAGAGCTTGAGCGGCGAGGTGTAGCGGGCGGAGATGGTCTGCTGTGCGCTGTTGGGCAACACCAGCGCATCGCCGGCGGCGAGATGGAAGGGCACGTCGGCGTGCGGCACCTGTCCGGCGAAGTGGACCCGCCCCGGCGCGTGCGCCGCGGCCAGCTCGCGCACGCGCGGCAGGTGTGTGCGGTCGCCCCCGACGATCAGCAGACGCGCGTCGGGCATCCGTCCCAGGGCGACGACCAGCATGTCCACGCCCTTCCACGGATACAGTTGACCCGCGTACACGATCGTCTTCTCTCCCGGAAGCCCGAGGTGGGCGCGCGCCGTCTCGGCGTCGGGCAGGTCGGCGAAGCGCCCGAGGTGCACACCGTCCCGCGCCACCAGGAGCTTGTCGGCAGCCAGGCCTTCGGCGATCAGGTCGTCACGCAGTGCGTCGCTGATCGTGATCACCGCCGGGATCCGCCGCAGCAGGCGCATCAGCCGCCGGCGGCGGGCTCCGCTGTCGGGAAGGTCATGGATCTCGACCGCCAGCCGGCTCAGATCGCGGCCGCGCAGGCCGTGCACGAGCACGTCGAGGGTGTAGTGGTCGCGCACCAGGACTCCGCTGCTACGCGTCACGGCCGCCCTCGCCAGGGCGCGCCACGCATAGCTCACCGACTGCACCAGGAACGGCCACCGCTGCAGGGCCGGCGGCACCAGGTCGATCGTGTCCAGGCTGGCGATCCGATGCACCCGGAAGGTGCGCTTGACGCCGTAGTGCTGCCAGGGGTCCACGTCCTGGTACGGGAAGCGGCGCGGCACGACCACATCGACCACGAGCCCGGTGGCCGCGAGGGCCTCGGCCATGGCCGCGACCTGGATGCCGTGGGCGCGGCTGCCGGGGAAGCGGATGTTGACCATCAGGTCGAGATGCAGCAGGCCGGGACCGGACGTCACGGGCACGGGTTCTCCAGCGCGGGGGGAGCGGCTGCGCATCGTAGACGCTCGGTCGGGGCAGAACACGTTCCGAGCGTGCTTGGTGGTGACCCTCGCCGCGTCCTACGCTGCATCGCGATGTCTGGCGAATCGACGCCCGCCCGCCGCCGCCCGCTGCCGCTGCTCCTCGCGGTCGCCGGCCTCGCCCTGTGGTGGCTCAGCCCCGGCACCTGGGCCGCCGCCCTGCCGCTGCTGTTCTGCCCCGGCTGGGGACTGTCACGGCTGCTGTCGGTGGCGGACCGGAACTTCGGCGTGGCCGGCTCGGCCCTGTGTCTGTCGCTGCTCATCGCTGGTCTCGTGCCGCTGATCCCGGGACTGCACCCGGCCTCCTGGGGCGCGGTGCTGCACGCAGCCAGTCTCCTGTTGACGGTACTGGGCACCTGGAGGCTCGCCGCCTACGACCGCTGGCGGGCCGGCCAGCCCGCCCACCCGGACCCGATGCCCCTGTGGCCGGCCCGCACGGCGACCTGCCTGGTCGTGATCGCCGTCGCCGTGACGGCGGTGCTGCTGGCAGAGCCGCTGCTCCGGCCGGCGGAGACGTCGGCGCGCCCGGAGCTGGCGGCCCGGGCCCTGGCCTGGACGACCCAGGGCGAGGACCCGTTCCGGGCGGGTCACCCGCCGCGCGTGGGACTCCTGCCGGCAACCGCGATCGCCGCCCTCTCCGCCGGAAGCGGTGTGCACGCGCTGGTGCTGGCCGGACTGGTCGCCCTGTCGTGCCTGGTCGCAACGCTGCTCTTCGTCGGCGAGGGCATCTCGCGGCTGTGGGGCAACCGTGGCGCCACGCGCGCCATGCTGGCCCTGCTGCTGGGGCTGAACCCGCTGGCCACCTTCTTCCTGCTCGGAGCCTCCGAGCAGGACGATCCCGTCGGCGCGTTGACGCCGGCCTTCGACCCCGGCCTGACCACGGCGCTGCTTCCCTTCCTGCAGGGCTCCGCCGACGCCCTCGTGCTGGCCTTCACGGCCATGCTGCTCTCGTGCACCCTGTCGACCCTGCGACGCGCCTCGACGCACGTGCCGCGGCTGCTCGCGGCGGCGGCCGCAGGCCTGGCCCTGACCCGTCCCGAGGCCGCGCTCCTGCTGGCGCCGGGCTGGATCCTCGGCATCGCCATGGCGCACGTCGCGTGCCGCGGGAACCCGGACAACGACCGGCACTCGACCACGCGGCGCGCCGGCGAGCCGGCCGTCCTGCGCGCCCCGTTCTGGCGCCCCGTGCTGCACCTCGCCGCGGGCCTCGGGTTGGCGCTGTGGTTCGTCGAGGCGCCCGCCCCGGTGCTCGCGTCCCATCCGCGCGTCGTGGCCTGGGGTCTGCTGGCCGCGGTCGGGCCGACCTGCCTGCTGTTCATGCCGGGCATCCGACACCTCAACGCGAGCCCGGGGCGCGAGGCGTTCTTCTTCGTCGGGCTGGTCACGGTCATGGTGGTGCTGGGCGTCACGCTGGACACCTTCGGCGACCGCGGGGCGATGGTGGTGCGGCTGCTGTCGCTGGTGCTCGCCGTCCCCTGCGCGAACGGCGCGCTCAAGATGATCGAGATCCACGGCGACCGCGCGCGGGTCCTGCTGGCCGTGATCGTGCTCGGGATCCTGCCCGCGCCATGGCTCGTGCTGACGGTCACCGCCTCGTCGCCGCGGGCCTTGGTGCTCGACGACCCGGCCCGGGACGCCGTCCTCCACGCACCCGCACTCGAGCCGGCCCTCGTGCGGGCGCTGCTCGAGACCCGCGAGGACTCTCCGCACGGCGCGGTCCTGATCCTCGCCCCGGCGTCGTCGCGCGCTGACGGGGCCCTCGCCGTGCTGCTGGCCGAGCGCTCCCTGCTCGACACCGATGCGGACGACCCCGAAGCGGAGCGGCGGCGCGGGCTCGTGGACCGCATCGCGCGCGGCGACGGCACGGCGCTGCTCGGCCTGCGCGCGCTGCCGGGGCTCGCCGGGCGCGAGTTCTGGGCCCCCGGGTCGCAGGGTTGGCCGGGCTTCGTGCCGCGACCGTCGCCCTCGGGAGACGTCGTGCTGCAACACGCCCGACCGCCCGCGGTGGTGCTCGTGACCGTCGCCGGCCTGCGCGCCGACCGACTCAACCCCGACGACATGCCCGCGCTCTCGGCCCTCGCCGCGCGTGGCGTGCGCTTCGACCAGGCCGTCGTCCCCCTGCCCGACACGGTCCCCGGCGTGCTGACCCTGTTCACCGGCCACCCGCGCGGCGAGGCGACGGAAGCCTCCGTGGAGGAGCGCTACCGTGCGCGCGGCTATCGCACGGTGGCCGTCGTCGGCCTGGCCCCCGACCAGGCCGAGTTCCCCCTGGCCCACCACTTCGAGACCGCTCACGAACTCCCCTCCGCCGCCGCCGGCACCCTGGTCGACCTCGCGCTGCTCGAGCTCGGCGCCGCCGACCCGCGGCCGGCGTTCGTATGGTTGCACCTGGACGACCTGCTGCCGCCGCTGCGCGCGCCTCCGTCGGAGCTCCCCGGGCGTGCGCCGCCCGCTTCGCCCGAGGTGCTGTTCCCGGCGGACGGCGACGTCCCCGCCCTGATCTTCGCCGCACCCACCCCGCATGCCTGGACCGGCGACGACGTCGAGCTGCGCCTGGCCGCCGGCCTCGAGGTAGATCCCAGTGAGACCGCCGGCGGCCTCCCGGGCCGTGGCGCCGGGGTCGTGATGGTGCCCAGCGACGTGGACTGGGAGCTCGGACTGCGACTCCACCACGAACAGGTCGCCCGCCTCGACCGCGAGTTGCACCGCCTGGCGCAGTCGTTGCGCTCCGAGGACCTGCTGGCGGTCACGGCGCCGCACGGGAGCAGCCTGCTCGAACACCAGGCCTGGTTCGACCACGGTCACGACCTGTTCGAACCCTCGATCCAGATCCCGTTCGTCGTCCTCGGCGGCGGACTCCCGCGCGTCGTGCACCGTGGGTTGGCCAGCCTCGCCGACCTGCCCGCCCTGCTGCTAGAGGGACGCTGGCCCGAACGCGACGGTGTGGCCCTGGTGAGTCGCGTCCGACCCGGCCTCGGCTCGGGCGCGATCTTCCCGGCGGATGTGGACCCGACCTCGCGCGGTGGCCCGCGACGGATCTTCGGCCTGCGCACCTCGGGGCGGAAGCTGATCCTGGTCCGCGCGCCCGGCTCCGGACTGCCCGCCGCGGGCCTCGCCTACGACCTCGTCGCGGACCCCGGCGAGCACCACCCGCGACCCGCGACCCAGGCCGAGCTGGAACGCCTGCTCGAGGTGCGCGCGGCCTTCGGGGACGACGAGTTGCAACCGCCGCGCCCCACCGGCGGCTGACTCAGGCGGTCCACCGCCCGCGGACGACGAGCCGGAACGCTCCGCCGGTCGCGCGCGCCTTGACGGTCCGCGCGCGGGAACCGAGCGTGCCGCCCTGCACCTCGAGCTCCACCTCCGCGAGCGCGTGCGGCAGGCGGTACTGCACGCGCGCTCCGTCGGCCCGATGCGCGTCGAGCTCGAGCACGTCCCGCAGCGCGACACCGTCGGGTTCGAAGCGATAGCGGCGGACGGTCCGACTGCCGGCGAGACGCTCGCCCCGTCGATCCGCCACGGCGCCGGTGAAGATCACCTCCTCGCCGTCGTACTCGTGCGTGGTCGCGAGGTCCCAGTGGGCCACGTCCCAGGCGCCGGCCTCGCGCCAGGGCCGCAGGCCGACGTGGCGGACCAAGTCGGCGATCGCCGCGATCGGGCGGCCGGCCCGGAACTCGACCCGGGCCAGGAACGCGCGGAAACGCAGGTCGGCCTTCTCCGCGGCGAGGAGGCTGGTCCAGCGAGACAGCCGACCCGGCCGCCCGCGCGCGGCCACCGCGAAGCTGCCCTCGCGATGCAGGCGGAACCGCTCGGGCGGCACCCGTTGCTCCGGCCCGCGCTTGCCTCCGGCCTGCACGACGAGCGACTGCAGGCAGCCTCCGCCCGCGTCGCAGCCGAACAGGTTGCTGTGAGCACGGCGGGCTCCGCGCAGGACCGCGGTGTAGCGCGGGCGCTCGACGTGCAGCAGCCCCGTGTGGGGCAGGTCGATGTCGCGCTCGGGCCGCCCCGGAGCGCGCACCGGCACCCGGTCCAGGATGCGCGCGATCCAGGCGGCATGCCCGGACCAGAAGATCGGGCACTGGAAGTTCACGCCGCGGCCGTGGTGGCTGCGCGCCCCGCCATCGAGCGGGTCGAGGTGCGCGATCCACTCCTCGACGACGCGGCCGGCTTCGGCCAGGTCGTCCGGGCGGCCGAGCATCTCGGCGCCGGCCTGCAACGCCGCGGCGTCGAACGGGTGGCTGGCCACTTCGTAGTCCGAACTCCAGTACCAGGCCTTGGCCTCGTCGTGGATGACCTTGTGCCCGAAGCCGTCGCGCAGCGCGATGAGCAGATCGAGGCTGCGGCCCAGGGCGGCGCGCGCGGCGTCGTCGAGGGGCGCCTCGAGCACGCGGTGGATGTCGAGGATGAAGCCCGGCGTCCGCGAGTGATAGAAGCCCGAGATGTCGG
Source organism: Planctomycetota bacterium (assembly GCA_029259725.1). GTDB lineage: Bacteria > Planctomycetota > B15-G4 > B15-G4 > B15-G4 > JAJDER01. The sequence continues at coordinate 11,133 of JAJDER010000182.1, forward strand.
CCAGCCCGGGGTGCGTGCAGTGGTCGGTGTCGGCCGGGATGTACGGCGCGAGGCCGTCGGGCGACAGCTCGGCCAGCGCCTTCGCGCAGCCGGCCAGGGCGTCGGCGCGCCAATCACTCCGGTCGAGCAGCACCGCCGCGCGCGCCGTGCCGGTCCCGGCCCAGAGACGCTGCGCGGGGATCGGCTTGTCGCGCGCCGCGTGGCGCAGGTAACCGTCGACGTGCTGCGTCAACGCGTCCAGCGTGCGCTCGCGCTGCGAGCCCGTGAGCAGGTCCGGCTCCTCGAGCAGCACCGTGGAGAGCACGTCGGCGCAGGCTCCGCCGTCGATCGAGCTGGTGCTCGCGTTGGCCGGGTCCACGCGCCCGGGCAGGAAGATCGGCGCGCCGCTCTCCGGGTCGGCGCCGAAGTTGTCGACGGTGCGCAACACGGCCCGACGCATGCGGTCGAGGTACAGCTCCTCGCGCGTGTAGCGCCAGTTGTAGAGGTCGATGAGCGCCGCATAGACGGTCTTGCCGGTGTGCTCGACGCGATGCCGCGGGCACAGGATCGCGCCATCTTCCCGACGTTGCCGCGCGAAGAACTCCGAGAGCCCGCGCAGGACGCCGAGGCGCAACTGGACGTGGTCGGGGAGGGCTCCGCGTCCCTGCCCCGCCCGGACCGATGCGCTCACGAACCGGCTCCCGCCGGCACCTCGACGCCGGCGGCGATGCAGGCCGTGGCGGCGCCTCGGGTGACCGCCTCGCGCAGCCCGACGCGGCCCTGCATGATCGCGACCATGCGCGGCACGAGCCGGGCCACGTCGTGATCGGCCATGACCAGCGCTCGCAACCGGGTGCCGAGGGCCTGCCGCTCGTCCTCCGGGAGGGTCAGCAGTCCCGTCAGCCGCGCGGCGAGATCCTCGGGATCGTCCCGACGGAACATGAGCCGCGCCGAGAGTTCCTCGCCCAGCAGGGGCACGAAGGACTCGTTGCAGGTCAGGGGGATCGTGCCGCAGGCCATGGCCTCGAGCACGACCTTGTCGACGCTGCCGGTGCGGCTCGCGTTGACCATCACCCGCGCCCGCGCCATCACCGCGGCGATCTCGGTGTAGGGCACCGCGCCCAGCAGCGTGACCGCACCCAGGTTCTCGGCGCGGCGGCCGACCTCGTCGCGGTACGCGGCGTCCTGGTCGAGCAGGATGTCGCCGGCGATCTCGGTGGTCGGGACCGCGTCCATGCGCGACAGCGCCTCGAGCAGCTCCAGCTGGCCCTTGCTCGGGGCGATGCGGCCGACCGTGAGCACATCGATGGTCCGCGGGCCCTGCGGCGGGCGGAAGTGGGTGCCGTCGATGCCGTGTCCGGTGACCACGCGCTTGTCGGCGGCCCCCTCGAGCCGGAACGACTCGTGCGAGGCCGTGAACACCGCGCGCACCAACGGCGCCGACAGCCGCAGCGAGGTGTCCACGCCCTTGTGCGTGTACCAGAGGTAGAGCGGGATGCGGCGCGGCTTGGTCACCGTCGCGGCGCCCAGGGCGAAGCGCGGCACCATGTGCGCCCAGACCGCGTCCGGGCGGTGCGCGCCGCGCAGGCGCGCGAGGCCCGAGACCAGGCGCGCGATCATCGCCGCCCGGCCGGCGCCCTGGTCGCGGCCGAGGGACACGACGTGCACGTGCGCCGGGAGATCGATGTCGCCCACCTGCTGCGCGATGACGGTCAGCTCGTCCACATGGCGAGCGAAGTGCTCGCACCACGTGTGGAAGAAACCGAGGACCGCATCGCGGCGGTCGAGGACCTGGGTCAGGACGACGAGGTGCATCGTCGAGCAGGATGCCCGCTGGCCGCCTCCGGCTCCAGCAGGTCCCCGGACATTGCCGCACCGTAGCCGGCGACGAGCGGGTCGTACAGGTCTGCCAGCGCGCCGGCCACTGCCTCGGCGGTGTGCTCGCCGGTGTCCCGTTGCGCGGCGGCAGCAGCCCAGGCGGCACGGCGTCGATCCTCGGCCAGCTCGATCAGCGCGCCCACCAGTCCATCTTCGCTCCCGACCGGCGTGTCGACCGCGACCAACCGGCCGTCGACACCGTCTTCCACCAGCTCGGGCACCCCGCCCACGGCGGTGGCGACCACCGGCAACCCGGCCTGCCGCGCCTCCACCACGACCTGGGGCAGACCCTCCCGGCGCGAGGACAGGGCCAACCCGTCGAGCGCGCCGTAGACCGCCGAGAGGTCCTCCCGGGTCGGCAGGCTCACGACACCAGGTGTGCCCGCGAGGCGCGGGCCGAGAGCCGCCTCGGCCGGACCCCCGCCGACCACCAGCAGGCCCAGCCGCGGGGCCACCCGGCGCGCGCGATCGAAGGCGTCCAGCAGGCGGCCGACGTCCTTGACCCGTGCCAGGCGTCCCACGCACCCCACCAGCACGTCGCCCGGGTCGACTCCCAGCGCCGCACGCAGGGCCCGGCCCGCGGTCCTGTCCGGCGCCACGCGTTGCACGTCGATCCCGGGGGGGATCACGGTGTACTGCTCGGGGTGACCCACGCCGTGCCGCTCCACGAGTTCGTCGCGGATCGCGGCCGAGACGGCCACCAGACGGTCGGTGCGGCGGGCGAGCCCGCGCTCCACGGCCGTGAAGCCGGCGGACACCGTCGCGCCGAAGTAGCCCGAGAGCACGTGGCCGTGAAAGGTGTGCACGAGGGGCGGACGCGAGCGGGCGAGCAGGGCTGCCAGCCGGCCCAGGGTCCCGGCCTTGGCGGTGTGGGTGTGGATCAGGTCGGGCCGGCGCGTCGCGATCAGGCGGCGCAGCGCGCGCAGCGTCGCGAGGTCGGCCCCCGGGCGGAGCGAGCGCCCCAGGGAATCGAGCACGACCACGTCATGGCCCGTCGCGCGGGCGTGGTCCACCAGGTCACCCTCGCCCGAACCCGGTTCGGGGCGGCCGGTGACGAGCAGCGTGTCGTAGCCGCGCTCGGCCAGGGGTTGACGGATGCGCAGCACATGGCGCGCCGGGCCGCCCACGTTCATGCGCGCCAGGACCCGCAGGATCAGCGCCCGGCCCACCGCGGGGCGCCGTGGCGTCCGGAGGTCAGGCACCGACCAGCACGTCGCGCAGGATCGGGTCGAGCGCGTGGCGCGGCCGGAAGTCCACATGGGCGCACAGCGCGGTCAGGTCGGGGAGCCGACGCGGACGATCCTCGCGCGCGGTCGATCCCGCGCCACGACGCACGCGCGCGCCGCGGCCGGCGAGCCGTGCCAGGCGCTCGGCCACCTCACCGATGGCCACCGGGCGCGTGTCCCCGACCTCGACGACCTCCCGCTGCGAGCCCGCCGCGCGTTGACCGCGCACGAACGCCGTGGTCGCGTCGAGCAGGTCCTCCACGTGCAGGAAGGTGCGCGTCTGGTGGCCATCGCCGTGCACGAGCAGGTCCTCGCCCCGGCGGGCCGCCCCGGCCAGGGTCGGCAACACCGCGCCACCCCGTGCGGACTGCCCCGCGCCGACGACGTTGAACGGACGCACGACGGTCACGGGCACGTGCGCCTGGCCGAGGACGAGCGACTCGGCATCGCGCTTGGCCCGGGCATAGACTTCGCGCGGACCGCGGCGCGGGCCGTCGGTGACTTCGCTGGAGGAGAAGAACACGAGCGGGCAGCCGCGGTCGAGGGCGGCGCGCAGGACCGCCTCGGTCCCCTCGCGGATCACGTCGCCGGTGCGACCCGGGTCGGCGGTGACGGCGTCGACACCGACGACCGAGGCGAGGTGGAAGATCAGGTCGACCCGAGCGCTGGCCCGGTGCACCGCCTCGGCGTCCCGCACGTCGCCCACCAGCACTTCGAGCCCGGGCCCGGCGGGCAGCGCGTCGAGGCTTCCGGCCGAGAGGTCGTCGAGCACCGTGACGTGCTCGCCGCCGGCCAGCAGCCGTCGGGCGAGTCGAGCGCCGATGAAGCCGGCCCCACCGGTGATGAGCACGCGTGCGGTCATGGATCCTGGCGCCGTGGGTTCGGGGCGGCGATGGCGGAGGGGAGCGGCGGGGAGCGGCGGGGAGCGGCCGCGCCGAGCCGGCAGGCCGATCAGGGGTCTGGGACGGATTCGAGGCACGGCCTCGTCCCGAGCAGGCCACGGCGATTCTAGCGAGCGGACGCCGCGGATCCGTGCACGAAGGCGGCCACGGCGTCGAGCCAGCCCTCGCTGCCCAGCAGGGGCGCTGAGCGACGCAGGGCCAGGCTGTGATCGCCGCCCTCGACGGCGTGGTGCCGGGCGCGCCCCCCGAGGCGCTTCAGGACCGGCGCCAGCAGCGCCGGATCGCACAGCGCATCGCGACTGCCCTGCACGAAGAGCTGGGGGACGGCCACGGCAGGCAGGTGGGCATCGCGCAGGCGCTCCGGTCGGCCCGCCGGGTGGAGCGGGTAGCCCAGGTAGACCGCGGCGACCACGTCCTCGGGCGGCGGACCGTCCTCGCCGGCGAGGACCAGCGATGCCACGCGACCGCCCATGGACTTGCCGGCCATCACCAGCGGGGCACCGGGCTTCCAGCGACGCGCCGCGGCCAGCATCGCGCGCCAGGTCGCGAGCAGCACCGGCTGTCGATCCGGTGGGCGGCGCTTGTCCTGCACGCGCGCCTGCTCCATGTACGGGAAGTCGAAGCGTGCCACCACGAGCCCGCGCTCGACGAGACCCGCCGCCGCCGCGACCTGGAAGGTGCTGTCCATCCCGGCACCCGCGCCGTGGGACAGCAGCACGATCGGGCGACCGTCCATGACGCCCGCTCGGGCCCAGCGCGTCGGGCGCGCGTCGACATCGAGTCGCCCGCGTGCGTTCGCCATCGAGCCCTCCACGACGCGTGCATCCACAACGAGACGAGGCGCGCCTGCCTCGCAGACGCGCCTCGTCGCAACGGCCCGAGGTGACGACGCGCGAGCGCCCTCAGCCCCGGGGAGTCCTCAGGACACCATGTCCTTGAGAGCCTTCAGCGGCTGGGCCTTCACGACCTTCCGCGCCGGCTTGGCCTTGAACATCATCTCCTCGCCGGTGAACGGGTTGGTGCCCTTGCGGGCTTTCGTCGCGGGCTTCTTGGTGACCTTGATCTTCAGCAGGCCGCCCATGTTGAAGAGGCCGGGGCCACGACGGCCGAGGTCCTTCTTCATCTGGCCGGCGAGGCTGTCGAACACGCCGACGACATCGCCACGGCTCAGGCCCGTGTCATCGCAGATCGAACGGAACACTTCGCTCTTCGTACGAGCCTTGGTCGTCGCCGATGCGGCGGCCTTCTTCTTGGTGGTCTTGCGCTTGGCCATCTCGAGCAGTCCCCTCGCAGGTAGTCGGACAGGTGTGTGTTGGTGTTGGAAACCGCGAAACTACCGCGCTCCCGGCGACCATTCAAACGCGAAAACCCCTTGTTTTGAAGGGCGATTCAACGGGGTGCCCGCCGGACACCGGGCGATCGCGGGAGACTCACCGGGTGAATCGAGTGCCTGCGCGAGGCCCGACGGTCAGGACCGGGAGGTCGGCGGCGGCGACATGGGGGCGCCGGGGATCGAACCCGGATGGTCCCTGAGGACCGAGGGATTTTAAGTCCCTTGCGTCTGCCTGTTCCGCCACGCCCCCCTGTCCATCGGACCGAACCAGGGCCGACGAGGGAAGCGATCAGCGCCGGAAATGCCCCTTTCCACGGTGTTTCCACCCTCCGCTCTCTCGCTCGGCGCCGGCTGACGAGGCCGGTGGGCAGCCGGGATCGACGGTTCGGGATCACTGCCCGGCCGCGCTCATCCCGTTGGAGAGGGACACGTTCTTCACCGCGGCCGCGTCGCTGATGGCCCACTGGAACAGCAGGTCCACGCCGCCCAGCCCGGCGGGCATCACGAAGGGCACCGTGATCGTCCCCGCCGCCGAGGTGGTCAGCCCGACCTGGACCAGGATCGGCACCGGGATCAGCGTGCCGCCCTTGAAGGGCGCCCCGGTGCCGGCCGGGCCGAGAGCCACGAAGAGCACCGCGGGGCTGTTCGGCGAGGCGGCCTCGAGCTCCAGGGTGTTGACCGAACCGCTGGAGAGCGGGCCGTCGCCGTACAGCAGCGGGTCCCCGGACACCCCGGCCAGGCCGCTCCCCGCGTCGGCCCAGGGGCACGTCACGGTCACGCTTCCGAGCATGTTGAAGTCGAAGTGCGGCAGACACAGGTACTCGTAGACGTGGCCCGGCCGCGGGTTGAGAAACAGGAAGCGGGTGTCGAAGGTCACCGTGAGCGACGGGCTGCTCGCGGTCAGCGGCTCGTTGTAGGCCGCGTCGGGCCAACCACCTGGGTCGGTGCCCTCGGTGACGGTATGACCACCGCCGGTCCACACCCAGCGCACGTTGTCGCCGCACTCGACGAGCACGGCCGAGGGGCTGAAGGACAGACCGGCCTGCACGACCGTGTGCGTCGTCTGCGACCAGGCGGAGCCCGGGACGGCGAAGATCGCGAACAACGCGAGAGCGACGACGGACGAGCGGCCCATGACGTGGCTCCCTGGGTACGGCGTGAGAGGCTCGGCGGGAGTCTACAGCACCGTCCGGGCGGCGCGCCCGTTCAGCGCCAACGTTCTGCGAGAGTGACCGACAACGACGACGGCCGCGCGAGATCGGGTCTCGCACGGCCGTCGCGACCCGGGGCCGGCGGCCCCGCGTTCACCGGTCGAGGATCACTGTCCGGTGCCGGTCATCGCGTTGGAGAGGGACACGTTCTTCACGGCGGCCGCGTCGCTGATGGCCCACTGGAACAGCAGCGGCACGCCGGTCAGGCCAGTGGGCATCAGGAACGGCAGCGAGATCGTGCCGGCCGGCGTCGTGGTCAGGCCGACCTGCAACAGGATCGGCACCGGGATCAGCGTGCCGCCCTTGAAGGGCGCGCCGGCACCGGCCGGCCCGAGAGCCACGAAGAGCACGCCGCCCGCGTTCGGCGCGGCGTTCTCGAGTTCCAGCGTGTTGAACGAACCGTCGGTCAGGTCGCCGTTGCCGTAGAACAGCGGGTCGCCGGAGACGCCGGCCAGGGCGCTGCCCTCGTCGGCCCAGGGACAGCTGACCGTGATCGTGGCGACCATGTTGAAGCTGAGGTGCGGCAGGCAGTAGTAGTCGATCACGCTGCCGAGGTCGTTCTCGAACAGCATCTTGGTGGTGACGGTGACCGTGGCCAGCGGGTCGGCCGGGGTCAGCGGTTCGTTGAAGGCGGCCGTGAGGAGCGTTCCCGGGTCGGTGCCCTCGATGACATTGTGATCGCCGAAGCCGGTGTAGACCCACTCGATCGTGTCGCCGCAGTCGATCAGGACGTTGGCGGGGCTGAAGGACAGGCCGGTCTGCGTGACGGTGTGCGTCGTCTGCGCGGAGGCGAGGCCAGGAACGGTGAGGATCACGGCGAGCATGAGCCCCGTGCGGAACGTGCGGACCATGAGAGGTGCTCCGGGTACTGGATGCGGGAGGAGGTCGGAGAAGGGCCCCGAAGTCTACAGCGCTTCCGGGGATGTGTCGCCGTTTCCGCCCGGGTTCGGTCCGCCCGGCTCCGCCTGGGCGGCTCTCGTGGCCAGTTCCTCGTCCCGCAGCACCCGGCGCAGCACCTTCATCATGGTGCTCCTGGGCAGGTCATCACGGAACTCGATGTGGCGTGGGATCTTGTAGGCCGCGAGCCGATCGCGGCACCAGCCGCGGATGTCCTCGCCGCTCAGCACGGCGCCGGGTCGCTTGACCACGAACACCTTGACCGACTCCCCCCGTCGGCTGTCCGGGACTCCGATCGCGCAGCACTCGTGGACGTCGGGGTGCTCGGTGATGACGTCGTCGATCTCGTCCGGGTAGATGTTGTATCCCCCGGCCACGATCATGTCCTTCTTGCGCCCGACGATGCGGAAGTAGCCGTCCTCGTCCATGGTCGCGAGGTCGCCGGTGTAGAGCCAGCCGTCGATGAGGGTCGCCGCGGTCTCGTCCGCGCGGCCCCAGTAGCCCGCCATGACCTGGGGGCCGGCGAGGAGCAGTTCGCCATCCTCGCCCGGCGACTTCTCGATCGCGCCGTCGTTGGCGTCCACCACGCGGGCGTCGGTGTTGCTGACGGGGATGCCGATCGATCCGGGTTTCTTCAGACCGCCGAAGGGATTGCAGTGCGTCACCGGCGACGTCTCGGTCAGCCCGAAGCCCTCGATGATCGTCGCTCCGGTGAGCTCGGTGAAGCGCGCCGCCGTGTCCTGCGGCAGCGGCGCCGAACCACTGAAGCACCCCTTCACGCAGGTCAGGTCCAGCGTGTCCACGTCGGGCCAGGTGTTGATCGCCAGGAACATCGCGGGCACCGCGGGCAGCACGCTCACGCGTTCGGTGACGATGCTGCCGATGAGCCCCTGCATGTCGCGCGGATCCGGGATCACCACCGCCGTGGCGGCGCAGGCCACCGACATGTTCATGCACACCGTCAGGCCGAAGACGTGGAAGTACGGCAGCGCCGCGAGCACGACCTCGGCGCCCTCCTCGACACCAGTGAGCCAGGTCCGGAGCTGTTGCACGTTGCACGCGATGTTGCGGTGCGTCAGCATCGCCCCCTTGCTCACCCCCGTGGTGCCGCCGGTGTACTGCAGGATGGCGATGTCGTCCAGGTCGTGGGCGACGCGCCGCGGGCTCGGCGCGCGTCGGAGCAGGTCACGGAAGCGGTGTACACCGGGGTCGGCGGGGATCGGGGCCACGGCCCGGGGCTGCTTCTTCTTGAGCACCAGCGGTGCCAGCCAGCGCCAGGGAAGCGGCAGCAGGTCGGGGATCGACGTGACCACGTAGTTCGTGATCGGCAGTGTCTCGCGGATCGGCCGCAGCTTGTCGGCGTAGAGGAAGTCGGTGGTGATCGCGGTCGTGCACCCGGCGTCGTGCCACTGGTGTTCGATCTCCCGAGGCATGTACATCGGGTTGGTCATCACGGCCTGGGCGCCCACGCTGAGCGTGGCGTAGAAGGCGATCACCGTCTGCGGGAGGTTGGGCAGCTGGATGGCCACGCGGCTGTCCTTGCCCACGCCGAGTTGCTCCAGTCCCGTGGCCAGACGGTCCACCTTGTCCTTGAGCTCGCGGTAGCTCATGCGGCGCTGCAGGAACACCAGCGCGGTCCGGTCGGGATAGCGCTCGGCGCTGCGCTCGAGCAGGCCCACGAGATCGACGTCTTCGAACTCGAGCTCGGGCGGC
>JAJDER010000183.1 GCA_029259725.1 Planctomycetota bacterium
GGTCCCCCCCGGTCCCCCGCCGTCGTCCCCCCCCCTGCCGGGCGGGCGGGGGGGCCGGCCGCGGCGCCGCACGCCGGCGGTCGGCCCGTCGCCTCCCATCGAGGCGACGGGCTAGCCGCCGTCTCGCCCCGCCTACCCGCCCACGAGGGCTCGTCAGAATCCGGCGGCCCGTGACGTGGCGACCGGCGCTGGCCCGGCAAAGGGACCGGGCCCGAGCAGGAAGTCGAGCGGCGACTCCCTGCTCAGGCCCGGATCGATCCGCATTCCGACGTTGCGAGCGTCTTTCCGCGGATCACGACTTGGAAGCAGTCCGTTCCAAGCGGCACGAACGGGGGGGGTGCATGCCTCACTCGAACCACCCATGGATGCCCCCGACCACGCCGAATAACCCGGCAGGTCGGTGGTATCCCCCGGTTGCGCGCGGATGGCCCGCGCCCCGGTCGGCGACCGCCCCCTCCGTCGATGACCGCGCCTGCCGCTCAGTCGAGCTCGTCGGTCGCGCCGCCCTCGAGATCGATCCGCGCCGCCTTGCGGTTCAGCATCAGCAGCAGCGCGTCGGGATCCACGAGGATGCGTTCGGGTTCGAAGTCGCAGGCGATCGTGATCGTGCGCGAGCGGCCCGGGTCGACCTCGATGGTCTTGCGCGCCGCCTGCCACTCCGCGGACTCGACCCAGGCGCCGTCGGTCTCGACGAAGCGATCGGCGCCTCGCACGGCGGCCAGCTCGACCGGCACGGCCAGGTTGCCCTTGTTCTTGACCCGGACCGTCGCCACCCAATGCTCGCCACTCCCGCTGCGCCGCCCCTCGGCCAAGCTGAACTCGGGCACGCCGACCTCGTGGAACCAGGTCCGTGTGAAGTCGTCGAAGGCCTGTCGGTCCGGAGCCACGTCACGCATGACCGCGAGGAAGTCCTGCAGCACGGGGTGATCCCGGTTCTTGCGATAGCGAATCTGGAACGCCTTCAGACCACGCAGCATCGCCTGCCGGCCGAGCTGCCGGTCGAGCATCCAGAAGACCCAGCCGCCCTTGTCGTACATGACCGTCTGGTCGGTACCCCGACTGCCGTCGGTCGCGACCATGGCGCGCTCGTCGTCGACCACGCGCGAGTTGCCGTAGTTGTCCTCGATCTGCTCGCAGAACGCGATCCGCGCGCGCAGGCCTTCGACCTGTTCGAGCAACAGGATGGTCGAGTAGTGCGCCATGCCTTCGGACAGGATGTTGCCGCCGGGGCCGAGGCCGGGCGTGACCAGGTTGCCCCACCACTGGTGCGCGGCCTCGTGGGCGGTGACCGCGAACGCGGTGTCGTGCTCGCCACTCCTGGTCAGGAAACCGATGCCCTCGGAGAAGGTGATGTTGGTGGCGAAACCCTGGGCATAGGTGGCCAGCGCCGGGAACTCGCTGAGCTTGAGGGTCTCCCAGGGGTACTCGCCGAACCACTCGCTGTACCAGCGGCGCGAGGCGTCGAGCGCGCGGCCCATCTCCTCGACGTTGTAGGGGTGGCGGCGCGAGTGATACACGGCGGTGCCCTCGCCCAGCCGCTCCTCGAAGCGCCCGCCGACCAGGTTGAACATGCGCACGGGATGATCGCTGACCCACTCCACCGTGCGGCGTCCGTCCGCGCCGAGCTCGTCGAGGGTCTTGACGCCGACCGAGTTGAACAGGAAGTCCGCGGGCCCCGTGATGCGCACCTTGGTGGTGAAGGGCTGGCCGCTGCCGAAGGCCGAAGCGGTCACGCCCTCGTGGAAGTCCTCGGGCCAGTCGCGCGGCTCGTAGCTGTTGTCCTCGTCGACACCGATGCCGTCGGACCACCCGACCACGGGCACGAAGCTGGGCCGGAAGGCCGTGAGCACCACGCCCGAGGGCTGGATGAACTCCGGCGAGCCCCCGCCGTTGACCGTGCCGCGATCGTCGCGCGCCTCGAAGGCGAAGCCGATGTCCACGACCTGGCCCTTGGCCAAGGGCTCCTCCGGCGTGAACAGGTGCAGGCCCGAGCGGTCTTCGGGCACGTAGTCCTGCCCGTCCAGGGTCCAGGTCAGGTCCTCCCAGGCCTGTCCTGCCGTGAGCGGGATGGCCACCATGGGCTCGTCGTGCCGGTTCACCAGGCGCATGTTGCCGGTGCTCCGCATCCAGCGCTCGCCCGGGTCGATCTCGAGCGTGACCTCCACGGCCGCGGTGTCGGGCAGCCGGTCGTGGTTGAGCCAGGTGGCGACGTTCTCGCGCCAGTAGTCCTTGGCCGCGCGGTCACTCGCATCGCCACCGTTGGCGTCGTCGACCTTGCCGGCCAGGATCACGGCCAGGCTCAGCGGCAGGATGACCCAGGGCAGGAAGCCGGCCGTGGCGCGCAGCACGGCCACGGGCGCGAGGCGACGCACGCGCGCGACGGCGTCGCTGTCCCGCCGCCGGAAGGTGCGCACGCCGAGAGCGACCAGGGCCACGGTGGTCGTGAGCGCGAGGGCGCGGTTGAGCAGCAGGTGGCCGCGGTCGTACTCGAAGACACTGATGTCGCTCCAGCCCAGGGCGCCGGTCAGCCGCCAGTTGGTGAGCCACGAGGCGTCGCCGAGGGTCTGGTCGTAGAGCGTCCAGATGAGCGCCCCGAGGCACACCGCGTACGACGTGTAGCGGTTCGCGGTGACACCCTGCACGACGGTCACGAACGCCGTCCAGAGCAGGAACGTCGGACCGAGCAACAGGACCCACACGATCAGGAAGGGCAACACGTCGATGGGTGGCATGGGTCCGTCGGCGGTGAGTGACTGGATCGCGAGCATGATCACGTCGGTCAGCCCCGCCGCGAGCAGCAGCGACACGACCACCAGGCTGTTGGCGAGACCCTTGCCGAGCAGCAGGGACGCGGTCTTGACCGGCGTGGCGTAGGTGATCGGGGCGATGCCGGTGCTCAGGTCGCGTTGCAGCGACTCGACCGTGTAGAACATGATCAGCAGGCAGCCGAACAGCGTCATCACGCCGGCACCGCGCGAGGCCATGGTGCCCGCCGTCCAGAGCACCTCGGTGTCGAACGGGCCGGTCGCCGAGAGCTGCGCGCCGACGGTCTGCAGCACGATCAACGGGATGAACAGGTACAGCCCCGGCGATGCGCGCAGCTCGCGCAACTCCGCCTTGAGCGTGGTCAGCGCGCCGGACCAGAGCCCGGGCGCGACGGCCGTCATCTTCAGCGAGGCCAACGACGACGTCGCCGTGCTGAGCATGCGCGTGCGCGGGGCCAGCGCGCCGAGTTCCTTCGGAGAGGCCGGGCCGCTGTCCGGGTCGGCGGCCGCGTGCATCCGGGCGGCCCTGGTCTCGCCGCGCAACGAGGCCGCGAAGTGTCGGCCGGTGCGCATCACGAAGGCCAGCCCGAGCAGGGCCAGGACCGCCCTGCTGATCAGGAACGGGCGGTCGAACTCGATCGGCGAGCGGTTGTAGTACTCGACGCCCTTGTCGACCTCGAGGTGGAACTCGTTCAGCCAGCGCAGGCCCGACGGGTCGAGCCAGCACAGCACCGTGCTGAAGGTCGGATCGATGGTCTCGGGCGAGTAGGTCCACAGGAAGAAGAGGCACACCAGCATCAGGGCCACGGGCAGCACGAAGACCAGGATCGGCCGTCGCGAGACCTCGCCGACCCAGAAGGCCGCGCCGGTCACGAAGAGCAGCACGGGCACCGCGAAGATCAGCGCGGGTCGGAGGTAGTTGAGCGGAGCGAAGGGCCCCTGGATGTCCTCGGCTCGCGTGTCCGACATGGCCATGTGGTTGAAGAACACCATGAACGCGAGGTGGGCGAGCAGCACGGCCAGCACGCAGCCGAGCGACGCCAGGTACTTGCCCCACACGTACTCGCGCGGCGTCAGCGGCGTGGCGTGGATCAGCTCGCGCACGTGGAGTTCGTCGTCGCGGATGATCGTCATGCCCGCTGCCACGGCGGCGAAGAACCAGTAGAAGACGACCAGGATCGACAGGGTCTGCCCGACCGCGTACTGCGAGGTGATCCAGGCCTGCGTGCCGCCCACCGAGGACTCGCCGCTTCCGATCCGCACGCCGCCTTCCGAGAGGCCCCAGGCGAGCAGGCCCATGAGTAGCAGCCAGATCCAGAAGAGCGGTCGCCGCAGGCCGTGCCGGAGATCCAGCGCGGCGACGATGCCGAACCGTCCGCTCACGAGGCGGGCTCCCGCCTGATGGCGCCGGACGACGGCGTCGGTGCGTGCTCGATCACGGGCGCGAGGTCCTGTGAGAAGGCCTTCACGCCCGCACTGTCGGTGCGCATGAGCAGCAGGTAGGCGTCCTCGAGGCTCGGGTCGACCTGCTCGAAGCCCGGCGGCAGGTCCGCGCCGTCGGGCACCTGGATGCGCACGCGATGTCGCCCCTCGAACAGGATCGACTGCGTCACGGTGCGCTCGCGGTGCAGGTCCGCGAGGCACTCGTCCGCCACCGAACCCTCGAAGATCGTGTCCGCGAGCACATCCAGCGCGCGGCTGGGCGTACTCTGCGCGAGCACGAACCCGGCGCGGATCACGGCGAAGCGCGGACACAGCACGGCCACGTCGTCGACGATGTGCGTGCTCAGCAGCACGGTGCGATCGCGCGCGAGCTCCGACAGCAGGTGATAGAAGCGCAGCCGTTCCTCGGGGTCGAGGCCGGCGGTGGGCTCGTCCACGATGATCAGCTTCGGGTCGCCGGCGATGGCCTGCGCGATGCCGAGCCTCTGCCGCATCCCGCCCGAATAGTCCTTCACCTTGCGTCTGGCGGCGAAGGTGAGGTTGACGCGCTCGAGCAGGTCCGCGACCAGCTCGGGCAGGTGCTTGCGCGAGGTCACCCCCTTGAGGCGCAGCAGGTGCTTGAGCATCGCCTCGCCGGTCAGGTGCGGATAGAAGCCGAACTCCTGCGGCAGGTAGCCGAGGCTGTCCCAGGTCCGCTCGGGGTGCGCGAGCAGGTCGCTGCCGTCGAGCGTGACCTGGCCCGAACTGGGCTCGAGCAGCCCCGCGAGGATGCGCATCAGCGTCGTCTTGCCGGCGCCGTTGGGTCCGAGCAGGCCGAACATCCCCTTGGGCACGTCCAGGCTCACGCCTTGCAGGGCGGCGACGGGTCCCGGGTAGACCTTGACCAGGTCGCGGATGATCAGCATCGAACCTCTCCTGACGACGGGAGCGCGTCGTCGACACCGACGCGAGAGGGAGAGACCAACTCAGCGCAGGCAGTGTCGCTCGGTGCTGCGTCCGGCGCGAGGGTGTTCATGCTTTCGCCACGTCGGGCCGAGATCGCGGATCGGGCGCGCTAGACTCGGGCCCGTGTTGATCCCGCGCGAATCGACGGCGCTCCCGACTCCCGCCGAGCGGATCGGGCTGCTGGCCGAGGTGGTCGTCTTCTTCGGGGTCTGGAACGAGCTGCTGGCCTGGGCGCCCGGCGCGTCGACGGACGGCGTCCGGGCCGGCGACCTGCTCGCCTTCGCGGCGGTGGCGGCCCCGCTGACGCTGGTGCTGGTCGCCGGCGCCGCACGGCTCCGCGGGCAGCGCCTGGGCGACCTCGGCCTGCACCGGCCGACACGAGGTTGGCTGCGCTCGGTGTGGCTCGGTGCGGCGGCAGGCATGCTGCTGATCCTGGCCGCCGGACCCCTCGAGGCCCTGCTCGAGGTCCTGGGGCTGCCCTACACCGACCCGTTCATCCTCGACGGAGGGCTGTCCGTGCTGGGGTCGGCCGTGGCCGGCGTCGCCGCCGGCGGGTTCATGGAGGAGCTGGTCTACCGCGGCTACGGTTTCGCGCGGCTGGAGCGGGCCTGCGCCTCGTCGCGCCGCCCCGCCCAGGGCGTGGTGCTGGCAGCGCTCGTGACCGCCTGCGTCTTCGGAGCGATGCACACCTACCAGGGTCCCCAGGCCGTGGTCGTCGTGACCTTCTGGGGACTCGGCTTCGCGACGCTGCGCCAGCTCGCGCGAGGGCAGCTGGTGCCCGTGATGATCGCGCACGGCTCGATCAACGTGCTGGCGTTCGTGGCGCGGGGGAGCTGAGCGGACTCCGTCTCCGCGCGCTCACGTCCCGAGGATCTTCACCAGCACGCGCTTGCGCCGGCGACCGTCGAACTCGCCGTGGAAGACCTGTCCCACGGGCCGAGGTCCAGCTCGCCGTCCGTGATCGCGACGACCACCTCGCGGCCCAGCAGGCCGGGCTCGTCGTCGTTGATGAAGACGCTCGCCGTGATGTGCATGGCGTTGACCAGGCGCCTTCACGAGAAAGAGCAGGCGGCCCGACTGCAAGGGCCGCCTGCTCGGAGGGAGAGGTGCTGCTGGAGAGAGACGTGGTGGACGACCGGAGTCCGTCGGGGAGACGTGCGGCTGCAGGGAGGTGATGTTCCGGTCGGGTGGAGTCAGGCGGTCGGCTGGGCGGGGCCAGCGATCACCGGAGCGTGCTCCTCTTCCTCGTGGCGGGTCTTGGTCTCGAACGGCACGGCGGGCAACTCCAGGACGTGCGCGGCGGCTTCCTCGACGAGGATCGCCGCGAAGCGCGGATCGGACGTGGTCACGACGACCTGTCGCGTCCGGCCCAGCTCGGCCAGCACGGTGGCGGCCCGGCGGCGTCGGTCCTCGTCGAGGTTGACGAAGACGTCGTCGAGCAGCAGCGGCACGCACTCGTCGCCATCGACCTGACTGGCCAGGG
This sequence comes from Planctomycetota bacterium, assembly GCA_029259725.1. GTDB lineage: Bacteria > Planctomycetota > B15-G4 > B15-G4 > B15-G4 > JAJDER01. The sequence continues at coordinate 6,637 of JAJDER010000183.1, forward strand.
CCAGCCTCAGCGACAGCTGGATCTGGTCGCGTACCCCGCGGCTCAGCGGCTCGGCCACCCGCATCGGCTGCGGCCGATCCGCCGCGTGCACGAAGAGCTGCGGCTGACCGTCCACGGCGACCACGTCGAGCCGGCTGTAGCGCCCGCCCGTGAAGCGGGCGACGTGCTCGGAGGCGACGGTGATCAGGTCGTGGCGGTTGCACGCGCGGTCGCGGCGCTCGGCCTCGGCCAGCACGGCGCAGGCCAGGTGACGACGATCGCGCTGGCGCCGCACCGCGTCGCGCCGGTCGCGCGTGGCGGCCAGGGCGCCCTCG
>JAJDER010000184.1 GCA_029259725.1 Planctomycetota bacterium
GCCGCCGGACGGTCAACTGGCCTGGACCCGCGACGTCGCCGCTCTCGGCGACCCGCTCCCCGCCCGGCTGTTGCTCGGGCGCCTGATCGCGCGGGATCGGGGCGCGCCGGGCGGCGCCGTCGGCGTGCGCGAAGACCTGGAGCTCGAGCCGCTGCTCGATCCCTTCGACCTGTCGGTGGTGGTGGTCGAGGTCGAGCCCGGCGCGGTGCTGCCCGAGCGGGCCACGCTCGGACGGCTGGCGGAGGTGGCCGGCGACGCGCGTCGGCGGCGGATCGACATCGGGTCCCGGCACGGTGTTCGCCACGGCGACCGTGTCGTGCAGGACGGCGTCTACGTGGGTGAACTCGACGTGGTCGGGCCCTACGCCTCCGAACTGGTCTGGCAGCCGCCGCGCGGCCAGGTGCTCGTGCTCGACGGCGACGACCTGGTGCCGTGTCGGCCGACGACCGCGTCGTGGCCCGCCGGTTGGCGCCCGGCACCCGGGCAACTCGTCGCGTCGGGCCTGCCCGGAGCGGGCGGCGTCCTGCTCGGCAGCGTGGCGCGCGTGGACGACGAGGGTTTCGAGATCGAGCCCGCCACGGTGCGTGCCGATCGCGCGGTGACGGTGGAACGGCGATGACCCTCGTGCTGCTGCTCGTCTCGCTCGTGGCCACGCAGCTCCTGCTGGCGGGCGAGGCCTGGCTCGGTTCCGCCGCGCCGGATCCGCTGGTCGGGCTGGCGGCCTTCGCCGGCCTCTACGGCGGCCGCCGCTCCACGCTGGTGCTGGCCCTGGCCGCCGGCTGGGCGCGGGCGAGCGTGCTGCTCACTCCGGCGGGGGGCGCCGTGTTGGCGGTGTGGCTCGCCGCGGCGATGGTCGTCAGCCAGCGCTCGAGCCTCAACCGTCGACGCTGGACGAGCTTCGCCGTGGCCGCGCTGGTCTCCGCCCTGGGACTCTTCCTCGCCGACCAGGCCTGCCGTTGGCTCACCGGACAGGCCCTCGCGGACCCGGTCGGCCTGCTCGCGGGGACCGCGCTGTGCCTGCCCCTGGCGGGCGTCGCGCGGGCCTTCGGCGAGTTGTTCGGAGACGGCGCGTGAGGAAGCAGCGCGTCACCGTGGTGTTCGTGCTGCTGCTCATCGGGCTGGGGGTGATCGAGGCGCGGCTGCTGCGCCTGCAGGTCGTCGAGCACGAGCTGTGGGAACGCGAGTCGGTGCGCAGCACCATGACCGTCGAGACGGTGCCCTTCGGGCGCGGCTGGATCCTCGACCGGCACGGCGAGCCGTTGGCCATGACCGAGGAGGTCCGCGCGCTGGAGTTCGAGTTCGGCCGCTGGCGCAAGGGTGCGGTGGTGGGTCAGGTGTCGCTGGCGTACTGGCTGGTCAACGGCGAGCGCATCCCGCTCGACGACGCGGTCGGCCGGTTGTCCGACTACGTCGACGGGCTGGGCGACATGACGCTGGAGCACTTCCGCTCGCTCACCCCCGACAAGCGGCGCGTGGATCTGCTCACCTACCTGAAGTGGATCTACGGCGAGCCCTTCGAGCAGGCCCTGGAGGATCGCCTGAGCCAGCTCAGCGCCGGGCTCGACGTCGCCGGGGTGCGACTCGCGGAACTGGACGGCTGGGGGCCCGGCCGCGACGAGGCGCTGCGTCGCGCGGACCGTGAATGGGGGGCGCTGTCCGACCTGGCCCGCCTCTGCGAGGTCGTCCCCTTCGAGTTGCTCGGGCTGATCCAGGAGAAGGTCGACGACATCGACGTGCGCGTGGCGCGCGGGCTCGATGCGGTGCTGTCCGACTTCGAGGGCGCCGCGCTGCGGGTGGCGGCGGCGGCCGGCGTCGGGAGCTCCGCCCCCGGTGTGCCCGCCGCCTGGTTCGAGCCCGAGGACGGCGAGCCGTCCCAACCGTCGCTGGCCGGCTGGGTCCGCGGCGATCTGCGTGCCGAGGCCATCGGCCTGCCGGTCCCGGTGCCCTGGCGTGAAGCGGCGTTCCTGCGCGAGCGGCAGCTGCACCAGGACCTCGACGGCGACGCACGGTTGCTCGTGTCGGCCGTGCCCTACGACGCCGAGACGCTGGTGGCCGTGCGCGCCGACGACCTGGCCGGCTTCTCCGTCTCCGCCCGAGCCCGTCGCGTCTACCCGGACCGCTACGCCGACACGGCACCCAACCTGGTCGGCCGCGTCGGCGATCCCGGCGAACCGGACCTCGAGCTGTACCGCAGCCACCGCGCCGAGCTGCTCGACCTGCAGAGCCTGGACGAGCTGACCGCCGAGGAACTCGCCCGCTACGAGACCCTGCGCGTGCTGGTGCGCGAGGTGGACTACCGGTACGAGGAGGAGCGCGGCATCCTCGGCGCCGAGCAGGCCTTCGAGTCGGTCCTGCGCGGCAAGCGCGGCTGGGTCGCGCGCGCTCGTCCGGGCGTGGGCCAGGGGCCGCAGATCATCGAGGAGGCCCTGCCGGTGCGCGGGCTCAACCTCACGCTGACCCTCGACATCGCCCTGCAGCAGGCGGCCGAGGAGGTGCTCGACGCCGTCCGCGCGGATCCCGACTCAGGCTGGCCGGGAGCGATCGTGCTGCTGGACCCCCGCACGGGCGAGGTGCTGACCGCGGCCACCGGACCGCGCGCGGACCGTCACGACCTGACCTTCTCCTACGACGCGGATCATCCCGACGGGATCTTCGCCAATCGCGCCCTCGGCGCGGGCAACCTGCCGCCGCCGGGTTCGACCTTCAAGGCCGTGACCGCCCTGGCCGCGCTGACCTCCGGCGCGATGACACCCTCGCGCCGGTACGAGTGCGTCGGGACGCTCCATCCCGACGAGCGCGGACTGACCAGGCCGCTCGGCTGCCTGGGGAACCACGGTTCGATCGGCCTGCGCGACGCCATGGCGCGCTCGTGCAACATCTACTTCTATCACGCGGCGGAGGACACCGGCGGCGAGGCGCTGGCCTCGTACGCGCGGCGCCTGGGACTCGGTCGCTCGACCTCGATGATCATCGGCAACGAGGTGCTCGAGGGGCTCGGCATCTATCCCGACTCGGGCATCAAGGAGTGGTCCAGGCCGCTCGCGACGCCCGCCGCGACGAGCGAGATCATGCGCCTCGGCATCGGCCAGGCGCCGCTCGACGACGTCACGCCGATCCAGGTCGCCTCCCTGCTCGGAGCCGTCGGGGTCGGCTACCTGCGCCCGCCGTCGCTGGTCAAGTCGATCGAGGGACTCGGGCCGATGCCGCCGCGCGAGCGGATCGAACTGGGCGCCACGGCGGCGCAGCTGGCGGCGGTGCGGGCGGGCCTGCACGCGGTGGTCAACTGGTCGCGCGGCACGGCCTGGACTCTCGGGCTGCAGATGCGTCACGTCGCCGGCCTGTCGCGCCCGGGAGTGCTCGCCGATCTCGGCTTCGAGGTGGCCGGCAAGACCGGCACGCCCGAGGTCGGCGGGGGGCTGCCCGACCACAGCTGGTTCGCGGGGTACCTGCCGGCCGACGACCCCCAGCTGGCCTTCGCGATCTTCCTGGAACACACCGGCGAGCACGGTGGCGATGCCTGCGTCCCCGTCGCCGTGGACCTGTTCAGCCACCCGGAGTTCCAGGCCTACCTGCGGCGCGAGGTGCTGCCGTGAGCCGCGACGCCCGCGCCCGCATCGAGTGGCCCGTGGTGCTGCCCGCCGGCGGTCTGCTGCTGATCAGCATGCTCTTCGTCTGGAGCGCCATGGCCGGGCAGGGCGGGGCGCTGTGGGCGCGGCAACTCGCCTTCATCCTCGCCGGCATCGCCGGCATCTGGCTCATCCGCCGTCTGGGCACCGACCGCCTGGCGATGCTGGCCTTCCCGCTCTACCTGGGTCTGCTGGCCGTGCTGGCCGTGTTGCCTCTCGTGGGTGACTCCGGCGGGACCGGTGCCATGCGTTGGATCCCGACGCCCCTCGGCGTCAAGGTCCAGCCCAGCGAGTTCATGAAGCTCGGGCTGGTGCTCGTCCTCGCGCGACACCTCCAGTACCGCGGCGTGACCAACACCTGGCGCAGCTACCTGACGCCCTTCGCCCTGACCCTGGTCCCGTGGTTCCTGGTCATGCGCCAGCCGGACCTGGGCAGTTCGCTGGTGCTGCTGCCGGTGTTCGTGGCGATGGTCACGGTCAGCGGCGCGCGCCTGGCGCACGTGCTGCTCGTGGTCGTGTTGGTCCTGGCGATCCTGCCGGCGGCGTACTTCATCCCGGGGGTGCTGGAGCGCTACCAGAAGGACCGCATCGACGCCTTCCTCACCCCGATCCCGGCGATCGTGCTCGAGGCGCAGCAACTGCGGCAGGCGCGGCAGCACCTCCCGGCCCGCGCGCTCGAGCAGCGCATCACCGAACTCAAGCGCGGCACCGGGCGCCAGCAGTTCTACGCCGTGGTCGCCATCGGCAGCGGCGGGCTGGCGGGCGCGGGACTCACCGCCGGCATCCAGAACCAGGGCAACGTGCTGCCGGTGCAGCAGACCGACTTCATCTTCGCGATCCTCGGCGAGGAGTGGGGCCTGGCCGGCACCACCCTGGTGCTCGTGCTCTACGCCTGTCTGGTGGCGGCGATCCTGGGCGTGGCGCACCGCACGCGGGAGCCGTTCGGCCGGTTGGTCTGTGTCGGCGTGGGCGCGCTCATCGGCGGACAGGCGCTGATGCACCTGGGCATCAACACGGGACTGCTGCCGGTGACCGGGCTGCCGCTGCCGCTGGTGAGCTACGGTGGCTCGTCGATCCTGGCCATGCTGCTCGGGCTCGGGTGCGTGCTCGACGTGGCCGGGCGACAGAAGGTCGTCTTCTTCGAACAGTGAGGTGCGGGGTGGGCGGATCGAGAGGGAATCGGCCGAGGCAGCGTGCCGCGCCCGGCGTGGCGCCCGGCACGCTCGTGCGGGATCCGCACGCGCATCACTCCGAGTTCGCCGTGTTCGCCTACGGTCCCGAGCACCTGGAGGAGCTGCACGTCCGCGATCTGGATGAGTTGGTGGCCAGTCGGGCGGACGTGCCCGTGGTCTGGGTCGATGTGGACGGCGTCGGCGACGTCGACGCCCTGCAACTCATGGGCGACGACTTCGGGCTCCACCCGCTGGCGCTCGAGGACGTCGTCAGCCTGGGCCAGCGTCCCAAGTTCGAGGCCTACGCCCAGCAGCTCTTCCTGGTGTTGCAGATGCCGCGTGCCGACAGCGTCGCGACCGAGCAGCTGAGTCTCTTCCTCGGTGCTGGCTTCGTGATCACGGTGCAGGAGCAGCCCGGAGATCCCTTCGAGCTGGTGCGGGAACGCCTGCGCAGTGGCCGTCCGCGCATCCGTGGCGCCGGATCCGACTACCTGGCCTACGCGCTCATCGATGCCGTCGTCGACGCCTATTTCCCGGTCATCGACGCCTGCGCGCAGCGGCTCGAGGAGCTGGAGGAGGAGCTGGACGGGGCCGACCCGGAATCCCTCGCGCGCCGGATCCTGGGCGTCCGCCGCGAGCTGCTCGCCGTGCGCCGCGCCGTCTCCCCCTTGCGCGACGTCATCGGCTCGCTGATGCGTGACGACTCGGGGTTCGTCTCCGACGAGACGCGGCTCTACCTGCGTGACTGCCAGGATCACACCCTGCGGATCGTGGAGATGGTCGAGACGCAGCGCGAGCTCGCCGCCGGCCTGCGCGACATGCACCTGTCGCTCGTGAGTCACCGCATGAACGAGATCATGAAGGTGCTCACGATCATCTCCACGATCTTCATCCCGGCCACCTTCGTCGCCGGCGTGTACGGCATGAACTTCGACGCGTCGGCCTCGCGCTTCAACATGCCCGAGCTCAGCTGGGCCTTCGGATACCCGGTGGCGCTCCTGTTGATGGGGGCGATGGCGTTGGCGATGCTGCTCTTCTTCCGGCGTCGTGGCTGGCTGGGCGGACGCCAGCCGGGGCCCACCGCGGGCGAGAGGCGTTGAGATGACACACTTCCGGGCGACGCCGGTCCTGCTGGCGGCCGCGCTGTGCATCGGCCTTGTGCCGGGGCTCGCCGCCCAGGATCCGTCGATGGTCGGCCCGCCCACCGCGGACGCCGCCGGACTCACGGACCGCGCCGCGATCCAGACCCGCAAGGCCGAACTCGAGCAGTCCCAGTTGCTCCCCGAAGGACCGCGCACCGAGATCGTCGCGCTGTACGACTCCGCGCTGCGGATGCTGGACGCCGCCGCGGAATGGGACAGCCGTCGCGTCGAGTCGTCACGGCTGCTGGCCGAGGCGCCGTCCCGGCTCGAAGCCCTGCGCGCGGAGCTGGCCGCCCAGCAGCTCGTACCGGAGCCGCCCGTCGTGCCGGAGGGGCTCACCGTCGACGAACTCGACCAGCGCGCCGCCCAGGCCGAGGCCGAACTGGATGCGGCACGCGCCGAGGTGGCCGCGCAGGCCGCCGAGCGAGCGCAGCGGGACGCGCGCCGTGACGAGGTGCCGGCGGCCGCGGCGGAGGCCAGCGCGCGCCTGGCCCAGATCGAGGAGGAGGTCGCGGCCACCAGCGGCGCCGCGCTCGGTGACCCCGTCGAGGCCGAGCGCGAGCGCGCCCGGCGCACGCAGCTGCTGGCGCGCCGCACCGCGACCCAGGCGGAGCTGTCGGCCCTCGACCAGGAGAACCAGGGTTTCGACGCGCAGCGCGAGCTGAACACGGCGCGCCGGGAGCGGGCCGGGCGCCGCGTTGCCGTGGCTGAAATGGCGGTCCGCGTCTGGAACGAGGCGGAGGCCGCGGGACGCCAGCGTGAGGCGGAACGGGCCGCGGAGGAGGCGCGCCGGGCCGCCGCCGAGGCCGCCGACGCCGACCCGGTGGTGAGCGCTCTGGCGCAGGAGAACCAGGACCTGGCCGAACGGCGCACGGGCGAGCAGGGGCTGCTGGCCCGGATCGAGTCGATCCGCGCCGAACTGACCGGAGTGCGCGAGGCCCTGGCGCGGGTCACCGCGAACAAGGCCAGCGTGGAGACCAAGTTCAAGAACGCAGGCCAGACCCCGGCCATCGGCTTGTTGATGGTCAAGCATCGCGCGGAACTCCCCGAGGTCTCCGCCTACCGCAAGGCACAGCGGCTCCGTCAGGAGGAGACCGCCGAGGTCCAGCTGCGCCTGATCGAGACCCAGGAGGACCTGGCCGAGCTCACCGATGACCTGGAGGCCAAGCTCGACGAAGTGCTCGCGGCGCTGGCGCCGGGCCGCGATCCCGACGAGGTCGCCGAGATCGAGCGTGCCGTGCGCCGCAGGCTCGAGGCCCGGCGGACGTTGCTCCAGGAGGTCGAGCTCGACTACGACGAGTACGTCGATGTGCTCGCGGACCTCGAGGGCGACGAGAAGCTGCTGATCACCGAGACCGAGGCCTTCGCCGCCTACATCGACGAGCGCGTGCTCTGGGTGCGGCTGCAGCCTCCGCTCCACGCCGAGGCCGACCTGGCCGACAAGTGCGCCGCCGCCGCGGCATGGCTGTTCGAACCGGCCGCGTGGGTCGCGCTGCTCACCGGGGCCGGGGCCGAGGCGACCGACCAGCCCCTGGCGACCGGGCTGTGGGGGCTGATGGTCCTGGCCCTGTTCCTGCTCAAGCCCGGGTTGCGCCGACGCATCGACGAGGCCGCCGAGTCCGTCACGCGCCTGCGCACCGACCGCTTCCGCCTGACGGTGCGCACGCTGCTGGACACGGCGCTCATGGCGCTGCCGCTGCCACTGGTCATGTGGCAGGTCGGACGACTCATCGTCGCCGGCGACGTGGGCGCGCTGGCCACGGCCCAGGCGGGGTCGGTGGGGGCGGCGCTGCAGGTGACGGCGGCCGCCTGGGCCGTGATCGAGTTCGTCAACAAGGCCTCGCGCAAGCGCGGACTGTTCGAGGCGCACTTCCGCTACGCACCGGAAAGCCTGAAGCGCATGCGCACGCGCTTGCGCGTGCTGGTGCTGATCGGGCTGCCGCTGGTCTTCCTGGACGGGGCTTTCGCGACGACCGGCGCCGAGTCCCTCGGGCGGCTCGCCTTCATCGGCGGTGAACTCGTGCTGATCTGGTTCCTGGTGAGCACGTTGCGCTCGCCGAAGGGCGTCATCGGTCCGCACCTCGAGCGCCACCCGGAGGGCTGGGTGGCGCGCACGCGCTGGCTCGCGCTGCTGGCCGGCGTCGGGCTCCCGCTGACCCTCGCCACGCTCGTCGAGCTCGGCTACGTGTACACGGCGGAGGAGCTGGAACGGCGGCTCGACTCGACCTTCCTGCTCATCTTCGGCCTGGTCATGGGCTACGGCCTGACCATGCGCGCGCTCACCGTCGTGCGGCGACGACTCGCGCTCGAGCAGTACCTGCGACGGCGCGCGGCGGCCACCGAGGAGGGGGCCGAGGGCGCCCCGGCGGACGAGGACGAGATCGACGTGGCGGCGGTGAGCGAGCAGAGCCTGCGCCTGCTCAGCACGGCGGCCGTGGTCGTGATGGTGGCCGGGACCTGGTGGATCTGGGCGGACGTGCTGCCGGCCCTGCGCGTGCTCGACGACGTACGCCTCTGGGAGCGCACCGAGGAAGTCGTGCTGCGGACGACCAACCCGAGCGGCGGCCTGGATCTGATCAGCCTCGTGCCCGAGGAGGTGCCGGTCACGCTCGGTGACGCGCTGCTGGCGTTGGTCTGGGTGATCCTGACCGTCGTCGCGGCGCGCAACGGGCCGGGCCTGCTGGAGATCACGGTGCTGCAGCGCCTGCCCATGCAGCGCGCCGGTCGCTACGCCACGACGACCATCCTGCGCTACGTGATCGTGATCCTCGGGCTGGGTGGTGCGTTCCAGGCCATCGGCGTGGGGTGGGGCCAGGTGCAGTGGCTGGCGGCCGCCGTCACGGTCGGTCTGGGCTTCGGCCTGCAGGAGATCTTCGCCAACTTCGTGTCCGGCCTGATCCTGCTGTTCGAGCGCCCGGTCCGCGTGGGCGACACGGTCACCGTCGGCGACGTGACCGGAGTGGTCACGCGCATCCGGATGCGAGCCACCACGATCATGACCTGGTCGGAGACCGAACTGGTCGTGCCCAACAAGGAGTTCATCACCAGCCAGCTCGTGAACTGGACCCTGTCCAACTCCATGTTGCGGGTCATCGTCAAGGTCGGCATCGCCTACGGCAGCGACACCGAACTGGCCACCAAGCTGCTCTACAAGGTCGCGCGCGAGAACGCGCACGTGCTCGATGATGCCGGGACACAGGTGGTGTTCAGGGCCTTCGGGGACAGCACGCTCGACTTCGAGCTGCGCTGCTATGTCGACTCGCCCGAGGTCTTCCGCATGATCCACCACCCGCTCAACACGGCCATCGACAAGGCCTTCCGCGCGGCCGGGATCGAGATCGCCTTCCCGCAGCGGGACCTGCACCTGCGCACCAGCGACATCTCGCTGCGGTTGGAGCGCGGTCGACCGGCTGGGCGCGACGACGGGACCGGCGAGGTCGTGCCGACACCCGCGGACACCGATTGACGTGGCGTCGAGCCGGACGCCGAACCGGATTCCGGGATCGGCCTCGCTGAGCCGGGCCAGGCTTCGCTAGGCTCCGGTCACCATGAGATCTGCGCCCTGCCCGCCTCCTCGGCGCGCGGCTCCGGCCGCGCTCCTGCTCGTTCTCGTCCTGGTCTTCGCGCTCACGCCGCAGGCCGCCGGCGTGCAGGTCCAGGGTGGGCCGATGTCCGCGCAGGATGCCGACGTGGGGCCGCTCCCGACCGTGGCCGACCTGACCGCACGGCTGGACCGGGCGGCCGCCACTCCCCTGGCCGACCCGGTGGCGCAGGAACGCTTGGTCGCCCTGCTGCGCCAGGCGCTGGCCCAGGTCGAGGCGGCGGCCCAGGCTGCCGCCCAGACGGGCGAGTCCCACCGACTCATCGAGGAGGCGCCCAGCCTGTTGGCCGAGGTGCGCAAGCAGCTCGCCGGACAGACGCCGCCGATCGTCGTGCCGACCGCGTCCACGGTCGCACTTACCGCCCTCGAGGCGGGGCTGCGCGCGGCGCAGCTGACGGTGACCGCCGCCGAGCAGGGTGTCGCCGAGCTGGAGGCGGAGCGGCTGCGACGCGTGGACCGGCGCACGGTCATCCCCGAGTCCATGAGCCAGTTGCGACAGCGCCTGGATGCGCCGACCGCACCGCCGTCGGAGGCGCTCCCCGAACTGGCCGAGGCCCAGCGGTTGCTGCAGCGGGCCACGCGCGAGGCCACCACGCGCGAGATCGAGTCCCTGGAGCAGGAGCTGCGCCGCTACGAACTGCGCTCGGAGCTCCGCACGGCGCGACAGGACCTGGCCAGCCGTCAGCTCAACGAGGCGCGGGCTGTCGCGGCGCAGTGGCAGGAGCAGTTGAACGAGCGGCGCCGGCTCGACACCGAGGCGTCGGCGGCCGCAGCTCGGGCCGCGGTGCAGGACGCGGCGGGGGCGCATCCCGTCGTCGTCGCCCTGGCCGAGGCGAACGCCAGTCTGAGCAGCGAGCGGCAGGCGCTCCAGGCCCGCATCGAGGAGACGACGAAGCAGCGCGCCGACGTGGCTGCCCGGGCCGCGGAGATCGCCAGCCGCCAGGCCTCCGTGCAGCAGAAGGTGGCCGCGGCGGGCTTCACGGACGCCGTGGCGGCCCTGCTGCGGCGTCACCGCGCCGACCTCCCCGACCCGGACATGATCCAGGACATGCTCGACCGCACGCGCCGCGAGACGTCGGCGGTCCAGCTGACGATCCTGGACAGCGACGAGGAGCGCTCCTCCCTGCAGGTCGATCCGATCGGCGCCGTGCAACTCCGCATGGAGGAGGTCGACGATGTCGGCGAGGCGGAGCGGGGCGAGATCGAACGCACGCTGACGGCGTTCCTCGACACGCGCCGGGTCGAGCTCGAGGCGTACATCGCCGAACTCGATCGCTACACGGCGCTGCTCGTCGACCTGGACATCGACCAGCGCGGGCTGATCCAGCGGACCGGGTCCTACGCGGCGATGATCGACGAGAACGTGCTCTGGGTGCGCAGCGCCAGGACGCTGGCGCCCTCCGACCTGCGCGACATCGGGCGTGGCGTGGCCTGGCTGCTCGATCCGGGGAGCTGGCGACGGATCGGTGCGCGCCTCGCCAACGATGCGGGCGACCGGCCGCTCGGGATCGTGCCGGGCGCCTTGCTCCTGTTGGTCCTGCTGCTGAGCCGTCGCCGGGCGGGCCACATCATCTCGGAGATCGGCCGCCGCGTGGCCACGACCCGCGTCCCGGCGTTCCGCGACACGATCGTGGTGCTGGTGCTCACGCTCTGGCGGGCGGCGCTGCTGCCCGGGGCGCTCTGGATCGTCGGCACCCGCATCGCCGCCACCGCCGCCGGGGATCCCTTCGGTCAGGCCATCGGCAACGGCCTGTCGGCCGCCGCCTACGCCGCGGGTCTCGTCTCGCTGCTGACGCGACTCACCCGGGCGAACGGGCTGGGTGAGGTGCACCTGCGCTGGCCGCCCAGCGTCGTGCGGCCGCTCCGGTTGCGGTTGCAGCTGATCGCGTCACTGCTCGTGCCCGCGGTCGCCGTCTCCGTCGCCATGCAGGATCACCCCCTCGCCGACGTCCGCGACGCGCTCGGTCGCGTCGCGCTCATCGCGGTGCTGCTCACGCTGACCGGGCTGACCGTGACCGTCCTCGGGGAGCGCGGGGTGGGCACACCGGTGCCGGGACGTGAGGACGGCTGGGTCGTTCGTCTGCGGCCGCTGTGGTGGCCCCTGGTCGTGCTCCTGCCTCCCGGACTGGCCGTGGCGACCGTGCTGGGCTGGGACTACCTGGGCCGTGAGTTCGCCACACGGCTGCTCAACACCTGGTTCGTGGTCCTGCTCCTGCTCGTCGCCCACGGCGTCGTCATGCGCTGGCTGTTCATCGAGAACCGGCAGATGCGGCTGGACCTGGCGCGACGGCGGCGCGAAGCCGCCGCCGATGCCGCCTCGGAGGGCGAGGTGCTCGACCTGCCCCTCGAGTACGACCCGGCCGAGATCGGCATCCAGGCGCGGCAGTTGCTCCGCACCGCGGTGGCCGGACTCTTCATCCTGTCCGTCTGGCTCATCTGGGCCGACGTGCTGCCCGCCCTCGGTGCGCTGGACCGCATCACGCTCTGGACGGTGGCGGGGACCGCGGCGGCCTCGGGGCCCGTGGGCATGCTGCCCGGCGTGCCTCCACCGGCGAATGCGGTGCCCGCGGCGCTCGGGGCGCTGCAGGCCGTGACCCTCGCGGACCTGCTCCTCGGGGTGCTCGTGTTCGCGCTGACCGTGGTCGCGTCCCGCAACGGACCCGGTCTGCTCGAGATCACGGTCCTGCGTCGGCTGACGCTCCAGCCTGGCTCCGGGTACGCGATCACCACCGTGGTGCGCTACGCGATCTTCCTGGTCGGCCTGTCCCTCGCGGCGGCCCAGATCGGCGTGAGCTGGGACAAGGTGCAGTGGCTCGCGGCGGCGATCACGGTCGGCCTCGGGTTCGGCCTGCAGGAGATCTTCGCCAACTTCGTCTCCGGTCTGATCATCCTGTTCGAGCGTCCGGTGCGGGTCGGGGACATCGTGACGGTGGGGACCGTCGAGGGTGTCGTGACCAAGATCCGCATCCGGGCCACCACGATCCGGGACTGGGACCGCCGTGAACTGCTCGTGCCGAACCGCGAGTTCATCACGGGGCAGCTGATCAACTGGACCCTGACCGATCCGATCACCCGGATCGTCGTCCCGGTGGGCGTCGCGTACGGCAGCGACACCCGTCTGGTGACGCAGCTCCTGCTCGACGCGGCGAGGCGCAACCCGCTCGTCCTCACCGACCCCTCGCCTTCGGTCGTCTTCAGGGGCTTCGGCGACAGCGCCCTGGACTTCCAGCTGCGCGTCTTCCTGGGCAACCGCGACCTGTGGCCGGTCGTCACCCACGACCTGAATACCGCAATCGACGACGGCCTGCGCGCCGCGGGGATCCAGATCCCGTTCCCGCAGCGGGACGTGCACGTGCGCACCTTCGGCGCGGCGTTGCCGGTGGAGGCCCGCGGCGCGGCGGCCAGGGACCTGCCTCCGGACGCAGCCCCGTCCTGAGCGCCACGGTCCCGTCGCTGGAGTGCCGACGCCGGGGTTCCCGGCGGCCACGCTCCCGCAGGCCGCGCTGCAGGCGTGGAACTACCAGCGGTGGTACGCCGGGTGGCCCTCCTTCACGGCCACGAACAGGCCTCGGCAGGTCGCGGTGACCACGCCGCCCGAGGAGAGTTCGGCGTCGATCACGGCCCGATCGTCCCGCCCCTCGGCCACCCAGGCCTCGAGGTGCACGGGCTGGTCGCTGGGCGTCGGACGCTTCAGCTTGACGTGGTAGTCGGCCGTCACGGTGCAGGGCGGGCTGCTCTCGCCGGCGGAGGTCATCAGGTGCCAGGCGGCGGTCCAGTTGCAGTGGCAGTCCAGCAGCGCGCCGATGATCCCGCCGTTGAGCATGCCCGGGAAGGCCTCGTGGTGGGGACCCGGGGTCCAGTCGGCGACGACCCGATCCCCCTGCACGTGACTCTTGATGCGCAGGCCCTCGGTGTTGCTGGGTCCACACCCGAAGCAGGCGTTGTGGGGCGCGTAGCGGTCCTGGAGGCTTGCGTTCACGGGGGCATTCCGTTGCGGGCGGGGGGGGGTACGTGCAAGTTGTCGCCATGGTAGCGGGCTCGCTGGCCGGTCCATCGCTCGCGCGAACGGCGCGGGGGCGGCCCCTGCCGGCGCCGAAACCCCGCGAAAGCGAGGCCCCGGTGGTGTCGTGGAGGGCGGGCACGGATGTAGAATCCATCCCCTTTCCCCAGACCCACCGAATCCATGCGTCAGCCGCATCCGTCGCGCCGCCAGGACCCGTCGACATGACGACCCAAGCCGCCCCTCCCTCCTCGGTCAAGGAGGATCTCAACCTCAACAACATCGTCAGCGCCCAGTTCGACCGGGCGGCGGCCCTCACCGACTTCGACCCGGGGTTGCTGGCGCAGATCAAGGTCTGCAACAACATCTACACCTTCCACTTCCCGGTCGAGGTGGACGGCAAGCTGCAGATCTTCCAGGGCTGGCGCGCCGAGCACAGTCATCACCGGAAGCCACTCAAGGGCGGCATCCGCTACGCCCCCAACGTGGACGAGAACGAGGTCATGGCGCTGGCGGCGCTGATGACCTTCAAGTGCGCGCTGGTCAACGTGCCCTTCGGCGGCAGCAAGGGCGCCGTGCGCGTCGATCCCTGGCGGGTCAGCGACAAGACCAAGGAGGCGATCACGCGTCGCTTCACCTACGAGCTCGCGCACAAGAACTTCATCGGTCCCGGCGTGAACGTGCCCGCCCCCGACATGGGCACCGGCGAGAAGGAGATGGCCTGGATCACCGACACCTATCAGGCCGTCGCGTCGGACCCGCTCAACTCGTTCGCCTGCGTGACGGGCAAGCCCGTGAGCCAGGGTGGCATCGCCGGACGGACCGAGGCCACCGGCCGCGGCGTCTACTACGGGTTGCGCGAGGCGTGCAACGACCCGCGCCTGATGGACAAGGTGGGCCTGCCGCTCGGCCTGGCGGACAAGCGTGTCGTCGTGCAGGGCTTCGGCAACGTGGGCTACCACGCCGCGCGCATCATGCAGCGCGAGGGCGGCGCCAAGATCATCGCCGTCGGTGAGTACAACGGCACGATCGTCGACGAGAACGGCATCGACATCGACGCCCTGCACGAGCACCGCGTGAAGACCGGCTACATCCAGGGCTTCCCGGGCTGCACGGACCTCGAGGAGCCCGCCGCGTGCCTCGAGCTGGAATGCGACGTGCTCGTGCCGGCGGCGCTCGAGAACCAGATCACCCTGGCCAACGCGAGCCAGGTGAAGGCCAAGATCGTGGGCGAGGCCGCCAACGGCCCGACCACCCCGGGCGCCGAGCAGATCCTCAACGACAGCGGCGTGGTCATCGTCCCGGACATCTACCTCAACGCGGGCGGTGTCACGGTCTCCTACTTCGAGTGGACCAAGAACATCTCGCACATGCGCTTCGGCCGGATGTCCAAGCGTTTCGACGCCGGGCGCGAGCAGCGCTACCTGGAGCTGATCGAGGCGGCCACGGGGGTGAAGCTGTCCGACGAGAAGCGCGAGCTCCTCGGCCTGGGCGCCGACGAGGTCGACCTGGTGCGGTCGGGCCTCGAGAACACGATGACCGATGCCTATCAGGAGATCATGGCGGCGATGGAGGCCGACGACCGGATCAAGGACTTGCGTACGGCGGCCTACATCGTGTCGATCAAGAAGGTCGCCACGACCTACATCTCGATGGGCATCTTCCCGTAGCGGAACGGCCTGCCCGCCGGGGGTCTGCCCGCGGGCGTGAGGCCGGCAAAGCGCCCCCAAGGTTCCGTGGACGGTGGCGTGACGTGCGTGCATCGGACATGGCGAGGTTCGCGGAGGCGGGCCGGGTCCCGAATCGATATGATCCCGGCCCATGATCCTCGCCGACGCCGATCTGCTCTCGATCCAGGAAGCCCGCGACCTCGTCCGGCGCAGCCGCGTGGCCTGGGAGGCGTTCCGGCACCGCAGCCAGGAAGACGTGGACCGGATCTGCGCCGCCATGGCCGCGGCGGGATCGGCGGCGAGCAAGCACCTGGCCGAGCTGGCGGTGGAGGAGTCGGGGTTCGGCAACGCCGTCGGCAAGTACCAGAAGAACAAGTTCTGTACCGAGATGCTGTGGGAGTCGCTCAAGGACCTGAAGACCTGCGGCGTGGTCCATCGCGATGACGCCCGGCGGTACTACCAGGTGGCCGAGCCCTACGGCCCGGTGGTGGCCATCGTGCCGATCACCAATCCGACCAGCACGGCGATGTACAAGGCGCTGATCTCGGTCAAGGCGCGCAACTCGATCGTCATCAGCCCGCATCCGCGCGGCGTGCGCTGCATCGGTGAGGCGGCGCGCATCCTGGGCGAGGCGGCGCGCTCGGCCGGGGCGCCCGAGGACCTGATCCTGTGTCACGGCAGCCCGACGCTCGAGGCGACCACGGAGATGATGCAGGCCCGCGAGACGGCCCTGATCCTCGCCACCGGCGGCCCGGGTCTCGTGCGCTCGGCCTACAGCGCCGGCAAGCCGGCCTACGGCGTGGGCCCGGGCAACGCGCCGGCGTTCATCGAACGCACCGCCGACATCCACCACGCCGTGCGCGCCATCGTCGGCAGCCAGACCTTCGACAACGCGACCATCTGCGCCAGCGAGCAGTCGGTCGTCATCGACACGCCGATCTACGCGGCGACCAAGGCCGAGTTCATCCGCAACGGCGCGCACTGGTGCACGCCCGAGGAGAAGACCAAGCTCGCCGCCATCGTGGTGCGTGGCCGACGGGTGAACGCCGACATCGTCGGATTGTTCCCGCACCTCATCGCGCGCATGGCCGGATTCGAGATCCCCGAGACCACGACCGTGCTCATGGTCGACGAGCAGGGCGTGGGCTGGGACTTCCCGCTGAGCGTGGAGAAGCTCTCGCCGATCCTCTCGGTCTACCAGGCCGACGGCTGGGAAGCCTGCTGCGACCGCTGCATCGAGATCCTCAACTTCGGCGGGCGCGGGCACACGCTCTCGATCCACAGCCGCGACGAGGACGTGATCTGGGCCTTCGTGCATGCCAAGCCCACGCACCGCATCCTGGTCAACGCGCCGAGTGCGCAGGGCGCGGTGGGCTACGGCACGGGGCTGGTGCCCTCGATGACCCTGGGCTGCGGCGCCTTCGGCGGCAACATCACCAGCGACAACATCAGCGCCCACAACCTCGTGCTGACCAAGCACGTCGGCTACGTGTACGACGGTTTCGTGGAGTCCTTCCCGGACTTCAGCAAGGGGCCGCCGCGCGAGTTCGGCTTCGACCACCTTCCCGTCGCGCAGCCGCCGGGGGCGACGACCTCGGGCGGCCCGACGGGCGGCGGCTCCGGCACGGCCGCCGGCGCGGTCGGCACCGGCTCCCCGGCCGGCCGACCCCTGGCGCCGGCACCCGACAACCCGGTCTGGCGCGGCAATCCGCCCCATCCGGCCTCGCCCTTCGCCGAGCACCCGAGTGCGTGGCCCGGCGCCACCGACGCGGCGCGTGCGGCCGAGGCACCGACTTCCGGCGGCGTGGCCGCCGCTCCGACCCCGGGCAAGCCCCCGCCCTACGAGGGCGGCGCGATTCCCGATGTCCCGAAGACCTTGCGGTACCGCGGCTCACGCTGAGTCGCGGCTGATCCCCCTGCCTTCCATCCCCCGGCGCCGCGACGCGACGCCGTCCAGAACGAGAGAAGAACCCCATGAGCCAGATCGCGCTGGGAATGATCGAGACGCGTGGCGTGGTCGCCGCCATCGAAGCCGCCGACGCCATGGTCAAGGCTGCCAAGGTGACCCTGATCGGCAAGGAACGCAGCGGAGGCGGCCTGGTCGCCGTCATGGTGCGCGGTGAGGTCGGTGCGGTGAAGGCCGCCACCGACGCCGGCGCCGCCGCAGCCCGCCGCGTCGGTGAGATGGTCGCCGTGCACGTGATCCCGCGCCCGCACAGTGAGGTCGAGCACATCCTGCCCGAGCCGGCGGTCATCGAGGACTGATACCGAGCCCGGGTCCGGGGAGCGCGGGCGGTTGACGGCTTCCCGGCACCGGGTCGTCGCGACACCGTTCCCGCGGCGAACCGGTGGGCCCGCGGCCCGACCTCCCGGCAGGCGCCCCGCCCGCCACCCCCGTCCCTGTTGGCGAGACGATGGTCCAGCTCCGCACCTACATCTTCCTCGATTCGATGCAGCCGCAGTTCGCCTCCTTCGTGGCGAGCACGGCGCGCGGCTATCTGCCCGTGCGCGGCCAGGCGGCGCTGTACGTCGAGATCTCTCCGGGCATCGCGATCAACCGCGTGACGGACATCGCGCTCAAGCAGACCGGCGTGCGCCCCGCGGTGCAGGTCGTGGAGCGCGCCTTCGGGCTGCTCGAGGTCCACGACGAGAGCCAGGCCGAGGTGCTCGAGGCCGGCCGGCACATCCTCGACCATCTGCAGGTCAGCGAAGGCGACCGGCTCGAGCCGAAGATCATGACCAGCGAGGTCATCACCGGCGTCGACGACTACCAGACCATGCTGATCAACCGCAATCGCGACGGCATGATGATCCTGGGCGGCGAGACGCTGTACATCCTCGAGGTGCACCCGGCGGCCTACGTGACCATCGCCGCCAACGAGGCCGAGAAGGCCGCGGACATCAAGCTGGTCCACATGCAGCCCTACGGCGCCTTCGGACGCCTGCAACTGGCCGGCAGCGAGAGCGACATCCGCGAGGCGGTCGCCGCCATCGAGAAGGCCCTCGGCAACATCGACGGCCAGCCCAACGAGGGGCGCGGCTGAGCCGCGCGCAACCCGTGTTCACAGGCAAGGTCGTCGGCGAGGTGTGGGCCACCCAGAAGCACGAGACCCTGGAGGGACTCAAGCTGCTGCTGGTGGACCCCTTCGAGCGTCAGGCGTTGGTGCACGACGGCAAGACGCAGGGGCTCGTGGTGGCCGCCGACACGGTGGACGCCGGCATGGGCGACGAGGTGATCGTGGCCTACGGTCGCGCCGGCCGGACCGCCCTCGGGCGTGGGCACGACATCGCCGTGGAAGCCGCAGTGGTGGCCGTGGTCGATGCACGCACCGGTGAGGAGCTGGCCTGATGCACGTCGGGCGCGTGATCGGCACGGTCTGGGCGACGCAGAAGGCCGAGTCCCTGACCGGGATGCGCATGCTGCTCGTGCGTCCGCTGACCGCCAGCGGCGAGAGCGACCAGGTCCTGGTCGCGGCCGACCCGATCGGCGCGGGCGAGGGCGAGACCGTGCTCGTGGCCCAAGGCCGCGCGGCGCGCACCGTGCTCGGCAGCCAGGACTGCGGCTGGCAGGTCGCCGTGGTCGGGATCGTGGACAGCATCTCGCTCCACGGCGAGGCCTTCGAACTCGCCGACGACGGCACGCGGGTTCCGATCGCATGAACGGCACCACCGGACGCACCGGCCCGGCGGTGGCGCTGCTCGAGCTGGCCTCCGTGGCCGCGGGGTTCGAGAGCACCGACGCGCTCAGCAAGGAGTCCGACGTCGAGCTGCTGCTCGCGCGGCCCGTCAGTCCGGGCAAGTACATCGTGCTCTTCACCGGGGCCGTGGACGAGGTCGGCGCGAGCCTGCGCCGCGGCCTCGAGACCGCCGGCGAGACGCTGCTGGACCGGCTGTTCATCCCCAATCTCGAACCGACACTGCTCGAGTTGCTGCGCGGTGAGTTCGCCGCGACGACGAACCTCGACGCGGTCGGCATCATCGAGACGCTCTCGGTGGCTTCGACGCTCCGTGCCGCCGACCTGGCCAGCAAGACGGCCAGCCTGCGCCTGGTGAACCTCGGCCTGGCCAGCGGCCTCGGTGGCCGAGGTTGGGTGGCGTTCACCGGCGAGATCGGGGACGTGGAGGCCGGCGTGCAACGCGGGGCCGCCGACGCCGAAGCCGCCGGCATGCTCGCGCGCCGCGTGATCATCCCCCGACCTCACGCGCACATGGCCGAGGTGCTCGGCGCCTGGGCCGGCGGTGGGCAGGGGCCGGCCCATGGTCCGGGTCGTCTGCTCGACGAGCCCGAGACCGGAAGTGCCAGCAAGGTCCGGCGCCGATGATCGAGCGCGTGATCACCGCTCAGGACCTGCTCCAGGGTCGAGTCACCGCACCGATCGTGCTGGGCCCGGGCGTGCTGCTGACGCCCGCGGCGCGCGACCGGGCCGTGGCGCTCGGCCTGAAGATCGTCGAGCGCGAGGGGCGGAACGCCGACGCGGCCTCGCTCGCGTCCTCGACCTGCGCCGGTGGCTGCCGCCCGGGCTGCGGGTGTGCGACCGCGGCGGCGGGTGCGCCCCAGGGTGCCGCCGTGCCGGAGGGTCTGGCGGACGGCATGTGGCTCGTGCGCATCGAGGGCGGACGAGTGGTGTCGGTGCTCCCGGCGACCGGCACCGGCGGCATGACCCGTGCGAGGAACACCTGAGATGGGACGCACGATCATCACCGAGGAGGACGTCGCGGCGCTCGAGCCCGGCGGCCGTCTCGTCGTCGATGCCGAGACCACCATGACCGCGCCCGCCCGCGACCTGGCGCGCCGTCGCGGGATCGAGGTGGAGGACGCCGCGGACGCCGCGGCGCACGGGGCCCCGGCGACCGTCGAGCTGGGTCCGGACGGCGCGCTCGCCACCGGCCCTCACGCGGTCCACGCGCACGAGGCCACCGCGGCCCACGGCGGGAAGCCTCCGCGCACGTTGATCGTCACCAGCGTCGGCGTCAACCGCCCGGGTGTGCTGGCCGAACTCTCGGCCGCCGTGGCCGGTCTCGGCGGCGACATCCAGGACATGAGCCAGCGCATCACGGGGGGCTACTTCAACGCCATCCTGGTCGTCGACATCCACCACGCGCGGCACGACTTCGCGGCGTTTCGAAACGCGCTGCAGCAGCTCTCCGTGCCCACTGACTACGTGGTCAACGTGATCGACGCGCGCGTCTTCCAGGCCATGCACCGGATCTGAATCCTTGCCCCTCGACCATCGTGAGATCTTCGAGACCCTGCGCATGGTCGAGGTCGAGCACCTCGACATCCGCACGACCACGCTCGGCATCAACCTGCTGCCCTGCGCCGGCGGCCCGATCCAGCAGGTGGCGGACCGCGTCTACGAGCGCATCGTGCGCCACGCGGAACGGCTCGTGCCGGTGGCCAACGAGGTCGAGGCCGAGTTCGGCATCCCGATCGTCAACAAGCGCATCTCGGTCACGCCGGCGGCGCTGGTGGCCGCGGCCAGTCCGGAGAAGGACCTCGTGCCCCTGGCCGTGGCCATGGACCGCGCGGCCGACGCTTGCGGCGTGGACTTCATCGGCGGCTTCACCGCGCTGGTGCAGAAGGGCGCGACGGCCTCGGACGATGCCTTGATGCGGTCGATCCCCGAGGCGCTCGCGGTCACCGACCACGTCTGCTCCAGCGTGAACCTGGGCACGACCCGCGCCGGCATCAACATGGACGCCACGCTGCTCATGGCGCGGGTGATCAAGCAGGCCGCCGACCGTACCGCCGAGCGTGGTGGCATCGGCTGCGCCAAGCTGGTCGTGTTCTGCAACATGGTCGAGGACAACCCCTTCGTGGCGGGCGCCAACCTGGGCGTGGGCGAGGGCGATGTCGTCGTTCACGCCGGCGTCTCCGGGCCGGGCGTCGTGCGGCACGCGCTGGCACAGTTGGGTCCGCGGGCGGACCTGGGCGAGGTGGCCGAGGTGGTCAAGCGCACCTCCTTCAAGATCACGCGCATGGGGCAGCTGGTCGGGAGCGAGGTGGCGGCGCGGCTGGGCGTGCCCTTCGGCGTCGTCGACCTCTCGCTGGCGCCGACACCGGCGTTGGGTGACTCCATCGCCGACGTGCTCGAGCTCATCGGGCTGGAGCGGACCGGTACCCACGGCACGACGCTCGCGCTGGCGCTGCTCACCGACGCCGTGAAGAAGGGCGGTGCGATGGCCGCGCACATGGTCGGCGGGCTGTCGGGCGCGTTCATCCCGGTCAGCGAGGACCAGGGCATGATCGATGCCGTGCAGGCCGGCGCGCTGTCGCTCGACAAGCTGGAGGCGATGACCAGCGTGTGCTCGGTGGGCCTCGACATGGTCGCCGTCCCGGGTGACGTGAGCGCCGAGAACCTGGCCTGCCTGATCGGGGATGTGATGGCGATCGGCATGGTCAACAACAAGACCACGGCGGTGCGCATCATCCCGGTGCCCGGTGGCAAGCCCGGCGACCTGGTCGAGTACGGCGGGCTGCTGGGTTCGGCGCCGGTCATGCCGATGCACGCGGCCAGCGGCGCGGTGCTCGCGCGGCGCGGCGGTCAGGTGCCGCCGCCGATCCAGTCCCTGCGCAACTAGGCTAGCGGCGGGCGGGGCGGGTCGCGAGCCGCTCGGCCAACAGCTCGGCCGTGGCCGCCACCATGCCGGCTCCGGAGATGCGTGTGTCCACGCGCCGCAGGCCCTCGAGCTGCCGTGCGCGCGCCTCGGAATCCTCGAGCAGGGGAGCCAGCTCCTCGGCCAGGGCGGCCGCATCGGGGTGTTCCTGCAGCACCTCGGGGCAGACGAGCCGCCCGGCGGCCAGGTTCACCTCGCCGAACCAGGGGGTCACCAGCAGCCAGTCGCGGACGAAGCGCTCGAGGGCTCCGCGAAGGCGGTAGTAGATCACCATCGGCGTGCCGAGCAGGCCGGTCTCGAGAGTCGCCGTGCCCGAGCCGACCAGGGCCGCGTGGCAGCCGGCCATCACGGCGTGGACGGAGTCGCCGTGGATCGTCAGCGGCACGTCGGCATCCGCGGCCATGGTCGCCATGCGCTCCCGCTGCACCGGGTCCACGTGCGCGGTGTGGCAGCGCAGCGCGGGGCGCGTGCGGGCCAGCCGCGCCGCGGCCTGGAGGAACACGGGAAAGTGCTCGGTGACCTCGCGCGGTCGCGAGCCGGGGAGCAACGCGACGGACATCGGTTCGGCCGCGAGCGCGATGACGAGGTCCGGATCGGCGGTGCTGTCCGCGCGCAGCGCGTCCGCCGTGGGGTGCCCGACGAACGTCGCCGGAAGGCCCGCCGCCGTGAAGAAGTCCGCCTCGAACGAGTGGATCACGAAGGCCTCGTCGACCACCCTGGCGAAACGGCGCACGCGCCAGCTGGCCCAGGCCCACAGCTGCGGCGCGACGAAGTAGTAGACCGGGATCCCACGGCGCTTCGCGAGGCGCGCGACGTAGAGGTTGAGCCCCGGATAGTCGACCAGCAGCACGGCGTCGGGGCGGCGCGCGTCGAGGATGCCGGCCACCTTGCGCAGCACGCCGAAGAAGAAGGGCAGCTGCCGCGCCACGGCCGAGAGGCCGATCACCGCGCGGCTGACCAGGTCCTCGTGCAGATCCACGCCCGCGGCGGCGAGGTTCGGACCGCCCAGGCCCTCGAACGTGATCCCGGGCACGCGCGCGCGGAGTTCCTCGACGAGCCGGGCGGTGTGCTGATCGCCCGACATGTCGCCGACACTCAGGAAGACGTGCGTCACCTAGTCGATGATCCGCACGTCGCCGCAGACGCCGGAAAGAGCTTCGAGCGCACGCTCGAGCTTCTCGTACTTGACCAGCAGGTGGTCACGCTGGAACGCCGTGATCGCGCCCACGGGGAGACCCGCGCCGGCCAGGGCCGTGGTCACGCGCGCGAGCACGCCGACCAGGTCCCAGGCCATGGTCTGATCCAGGGTCAGCACCGACCACCCGCGCTCGAGGCGGTGGGGCGGCGGCAGCTCGAAGAGGTGCGTCTCGACCACGAGCGCGGTGGCCTCCTTGTCGTCGAGCACCGCGAAGGCCAGCTCGCCGTGGGCGCGCAGCAGGCCGGCATACACGGCCGAGACCTGTGCCGGCGCCCAGGAGCCGAGCGCGAACGGTCCACGTCGCACGACCAGCGGCGTGGCTTTCAGCAGCGCGTAGACATCCTTGGTCACCGTGAGTGTCCCTCCTCCCGACCGGCATCGCCGACGACCCGTGTTGCTGCGGCCGCGCTCAGCCCGAGAGCGTGAGCGGCCAGACCCACGGGATGACGAAGATCGCCGTCGCGAACAACACCACGTTGAGCGGGACGCCGATTCTCAGGTAGTCGGTGAAACGGTAGCCGCCCGGGCCGTAGACGAACAAGTTGGTCTGGTATCCCATCGGCGTGGCGAAGCAGGCCGAGGCGCCGAAGAGCACCGCGAACAGGAACGGAGCGGGCCCAAAGCCCATGGTATTGCCCACGTCGATGGCGACCGGCGTGAGCAGGACGGCCACGGCGTTGTTGCTCACCAGCGAGGTCAGGATCGCCGCCAGGATGTAGATCCCGGCGATGACGGCGCGGGGCCCCAGGGGCTGGAGCCCGTTCACCAGGCCCTCGGCCAGCAGGTGCACCAGTCCGGTTTCCTCGAGGGCGCGCCCGAGGGCCAGCATGCCGGCGATGAGCAGCACGACGCTCATGTCCACGGCCCGATAGGCCAGCCGCATCGGCAGCACGTCGGTCACGATCATGAGCGCCACGCCGGCCAGGGCCAGGATCGAGATCGGGAGCAGCCCCAGGGCCGCGAAGGTCACGACCAGCACCATGATCGCGGCGGCGACGGGCGCCTTGTCCTTGCGCACGGCGCGCCCGTCCACGCCCTCGAGCAGCACGAAGTTGGCGGTGTTCCGCAGGTCGACGAGCCGGCTCTCGTCGACCACCGCCAGGACCGTGTCGCCCATGCGCAGCCGGATCGAGGTCACGCGCTCGCGGATGTGCTCATCGCGGCGCAGCACCGCGATGGGAGCCGCGTTGCCGAAGCGGCGTTGGAAGTCGGCACCGCGGATCGTGCGCCCGATGAGCGGCGAGTTCGGGTTGATCACGAGCTCGACCATGGTCACGGCCTTGCCCTTCTCGTTGCCCTCGAACAGCATGCCGAGTTCGGGCGGCAGCTCCACGCCCTCCTTCTCGAGCACCGCGTTGATCGAACCCGGCGCGCCGCGCAGCAGCACCACGTCGTCCTCACGGATGAACTGGGTGTGCGGGTTGCTGATCAGCGGTGGCAGGTGGATCTCGTCGCCCCGGATGACCATCAGCGGCGCGATCCCGGGCATCTTCCCGAGCACCTCCTGGAAGGTACGGCCCACCAGGGGAGACGCGGCCGGGAACATGATCTCGGTCACGAACTCGCGCGCGTTCTCGGGCGAGACCGCTGTGCTCACGGAGGCACGTCGGGGCAACAGCTTCGGGCCGAACAGGGCCAGGAAGGCGAAACCGACGACGGCGAACACCAGTCCGGGTCCGGTGATCTCGAAGATCCCGAGGGCCTCCATCCCGTGTTCCTGCGCCGACTGCGACACGAGCAGGTTGGTGCTGGTGCCGATCAGGGTGCAGGTGCCGCCGAGGATCGACGCATAGCTCATCGGGATCAGCAGCTGGCTCGGCGCCAGGTCGAGCTTGCCGGCCAGCGCCAGCACGACCGGCAGGAAGATGACCACGACGGGCGTGTTGTTCACGAACGCCGACGAGACCGCGACGCTCAGCATCAGCGCGACGATCATGCGCGGCCTGCTGCCGGCTCCGAGCCGCTCCATGCCCCGGCTCAGCGCGTCGAGGGCCCCGGCGCGGATCAGTCCCGCCGAGAGCACGAACATGGCGGCGATGGTGATCAGCGCCTGGCTGGAGAAGCCCATCAGCGCCGATTCGGGCTCGAGCACGCCGGCCAGCATCAGCACGACGATGATCAGCAGCCCGACCACGTCGACCGAGACGGTCTCGGTCACGAAGAGGATCATCGCCCCGAGCAGCACCACGAGGGTGATGAGCCGGTCACCGTCGGCCAGGAGTTCGGTCAGCGCCAAGCGAGCACTCCCTGACTCACCGGACGAGCTCGCCGAACGGCGTGCGCCAGTGGGTGGGGGCGGCGGAGCGACCGTGCACGAGGTCGAAGAAGGCCTCCTGCACGGCAGCGGTCACGGGGCCGCGGCCGCCCGAGCCGATGACCTGGCTGTCGACGCCGCGGACCGGCGTGACCTCGGCGGCGGTGCCGGTCAGGAAGACCTCGTCGGCGGCGACCAGGCGCTCGCGCGTGATGACCTCCTCGCGGATCCCGGTGATCGCGCTGATCGACCGCGCGAGGGTCAGCACCGTGTCGCGCGTGATGCCCGGCAGGATCGGCGCCGTGGACGGGGGCGTGACGAGCACCGCGCCGACATCGCCGGCCGAACCGCCTGCGGGTCCCGCGCCTTCCACGAGGAACAGGTTCTCGCCGGTTCCCTCGCACACGTGGCCGTCGTCGTCGCAGAGCAGCGCTTCGTCGAACCCCTGCGCAAGCGCATGGCGCTTGGCCAGCACGCTGATCACGTACTGACCGTTGATCTTCGCGCGGCTCAACATCGAGCCCGGGCTGCCGCGCCGATGGCTCGCGATCATGGCGCGAATGCCCTTGGCCAGCCCCTCTTCGCCGAGGTAGGCGCCCCAGGCGTGCGCGGAGACGGCCATGTGCACGGTCGGACTGCTGCCGAGGCCGGAGAGGGTGTTGTCGTCCTGCCACGCCACCGGACGCAGGTAGCCGTCCTGCAGTGCGTTGGCGTCGAGCACGGCGAGGCAGGCGGCGCGCAGGGTGTCCCGATCGAAGGGCAGTTGCAGCGCCGTCATGGTCGCGCTGCGCTCGAGCCGCTCGAGATGGTCCTCGAGGCGGAACACGGCCGCGGTGCCGTCGTCGGCGGCGTAGGCGCGGATGCCCTCGAACACGCCCAGGCCGTAGTGGAGTGTGTGGGCCAGCGGGCTGACACGCGCCTCGTCGAGGGGCAGCAGGCTGCCGTCCATCCAGATCGTGGTCATGGGGGTGTCCGCAAGCGGGGGCGGCATTCTAGCCCACGGACGAGCATCTCCGAGGCGCCCCGAGGCCGGTCCTCTTGACCGCAAGTGGGGCTCGCTTCTCGGTCGATGTTCCAGGATGGTAGAGCCGTCGCCACCCCGGGCGGCACTTCGCAACGACGGTCGCCACGTCGCGCCGCGAGTGGTCGGATCCCACGACCGCCCGCGCTCTGCGTAGGACCCCTCCTGAGACCCATCAAGTCGCGCCGATGACCCGCTCCCGAACCCTCCTCGCCCTGTCCCTCTCCGCTTTCCTGGTCGTGCTGTCCGCTTGTGGCGGCGCGGGCGGTGGAGACGGCGGCTCCGGTTCGGTCACCGGTGGGAGGAGCACGGGCGGCTCACGCGGCCAGGCCGAGCCCCTGGCCAAGGTCCTGGTGGTGGGCATGGACGGTCTCGAGTGGCGCATCGTCCGCGACCTGCTGCAGCAGGACCGGGTGCCGAACCTGCGCGCCCTGATGGAGCGCGGCACCTGGGGCAAGCTGGCCACGTTCAGGCCCACGCTCAGTCCGGTGCTGTGGACGTCGATGGCCACCGGAAAGCGGCCCCAGTACCACGGCATCCACAACTTCCTGGACGAGACCGGGGAGGTGTACACCTCGGGCCGTCGCGCCGTCCCCGCGCTCTGGAACCTGGCCCACGACCATGGCCTGACCAGCAACGTCTTCGGTTGGTGGCTGACCTGGCCCGTGGAAGAGGTCGACGGGATGATGGTCAGCGGCACCAGCTCGGGTGCGCTGGTCAACGCCAACTGGAAGCCGGCCCTGCTGCCGGATGCGTCGCGACAGGTGCACCCGGCTTCGCTCGAGGACGAGGTCCTGGAGCTGGTCGCGGCACTCGGCACGCGGGAACGCGCCGAGCAGGTCGCTCAGGAGCGCGTCTTCGGAACGATCCCACCGGACGCCCTCGGGATCGTCGAGAAGCAACTGCTGATCCCCGAGACGATGTGGTCGATCCAGGCTGACGACACCTACGCGCAGGTCGCGCTGAAGTACCTGGCCGAGCGACCGGCCGATCTGAACATGGTGTACTTCGGCGGCACGGACGTCTCCGGGCACCGCTTCTGGCGGTACTACGAGCCGGAGATCTTCGACTGGCCCGACAAGCCCGAGGCGGACCGCATCGCCCGCGCGAAGCTGGCCCCGTTCTTCCCCGACCACAGTTTCCAGAGCCTGCGCGACCTGCTCGCCTCGCCCGCGGGCGACGTGATGCTGGCCGAGGTCATCCTCAACTACTACGTCTGGATCGACGAGGTCCTGGGCCAACTGCTCGAGGCCATGGGGGACGACGTCACCGTGCTGGTGGTGTCGGATCACGGCATGCACGCCTCGGCGACCAACCTGCCCAACGCGCAGTTCATCACCGGCCACCATCAGGATGGCGCGCCGGGCGTGATCATCGCCGCGGGCCCGGGCATCAAGCAGCAGGGCGATGTGGAGGCCTTCGTCACCACCGGAGCCATCGGCTCGCGCGGCTCGCTGCTCAACGTGGCCCCGACCGTCCTGGCCCTGCTCGGCATCGCTCCCGACGAGGAGATGGCGAGGCACGGCGCCTACAAACCGATGCTGACCGAGGCGGCCCTCTCCCTGGCGGCCCTCCCACCGGTCGAGAGCTACGACGAGGGCTTCCGCCCCACCGACGGGACCGAGCACGTGAGCGCCGAGATGAACCGTGCCTTCGTCGAGAAGTTCGCGGCGCTCGGGTACATCGGTGCGGACGGCACCGTGAACTTCGAGCAAGCCGCCGTGGTGGAGTTGGTCAACCCGGACACCTTCGAGGCCGACACCGAGTTCTCCGTGCCGGACGATGACCCACCGCCTGCTCCTGTCGACCCGTCGGACCCGGATCACGATGCTCCGGAGCCGAGCGAACCCTTGCCGGTCGGATCCGGCGAGGCCGACCCCGACGGCGAGGGCTGACGGCGAGGGCTGACGCCGCCAGAGCCCCCATGAGACCCGCGGGCCGCCCCTCCGCGGGGGTTCAATCCACCCCGGCGATTTCCTACCGTGCCCCTTCGCTGCCGCGGCTCCCGCGGCCGACCCGAGGACCGAGACCACCGATGAACCACGGCTACGACACCCGACCCGCCCGCCTCGACGACGACGAAGACGACGACGAGGAGGAGGCCGAGAAGAAGGCCAAGACGCCCGACATGCTCAACAAGAGCCTGCTCGACCAGCGCGTCATCCTCGTGTGCAAGCCGGTCGATCGGGAGCTCATGGCCCAGATCACGGCGCAGCTGCTGTTCCTGGAGCAGGACGCTCCGGGCAAACCGATCACCATGTACATCAACTGCCCCGGCGGCGACGCCGACTCGGGCTTCGGCATCTACGACGCCATGCGCTTCGTCACCTCGCCGATCACCACGGTCTGCATGGGCCTGGCGGCCAGCGCGGCGATCATCATCTTCCTCGCCGGCGCGAAGGGGAAGCGCTTCACGCTCCCCAACAGTCGCTTCCTGATCCACCAGCCCAGCACTCAGGGGCAGGGCACGGCCAGCGACCTCGAGATCACGGCCAACGAGATCGTCAAGTTGCGCGAAGCCTACCTGCAGATCGTCGCCGACGAGTGCGGCAAGACGCTGAAGCAGTGCATCAAGGATGCCAACCGCGACTTCTGGCTCACCGCGCAGGAAGCGGTGGACTACAAGCTCGCCTCGAAGATCATCAACAGCCGCGCCGACGTGGGCTGAGCGAACCGCGGTCGCGTCAACGGCGCGGCTTGCGCGCGAGGTCGCGCAGGCGCTCGACCTCGCGCAGCTGCTGGAAGATGGACTTGCCGTCGAAGGGCCCTGAGTCCTCGAGCAGATCGCGGAGCGCATCGATGGCGGCGCGCTGCACGACGTTGTGGCTGTCCTCGAGCGCGCGGGTCAGCGAGTTGATGGCCGAGTCGTCACCGATGGCGTGGAGCATCTCGACGGCGGCCTGACGTTCGGCGGCGGCCACGTCGGGCTCTTCCCGCTCGCGCCGCTCGTCGATCACGAGCAACATGCGCAGGGCACGGTGGTCGCCGGAGCCCTTCACGCCCGGCAGGGCCGCCAGGACGCGCGGCTTCAACTCGGGGTCGCCGTAGCGCAGGGCCAACTCGCCCAGGCCCGCGTCACTGCCCTGGGTGGCCAGCGCGAGCGCGGCCTCGACCACGACGCCGTCGTCGTCATCTTCGAGCAGCGGCGGCAGCTCGGCCACGAGGGGCTCGGTGCCGAGCTTGCCCGTGGCCCGAGCGCCGAAGCGGCGCATGACGGGGCGCTCGGAGTGGAGAGCCTCGGCCACGATGTCGCGGTCGCGCAGGTCGACCAGCTCCGTCAGGCAGAAGACCAGGCCGGCCGAGAGGCCCGCGTGGTCGGTGGTCGTGGCCTCGAGCAGGTCGGGGATCGTTCCGCGGCCGTACCCGATGATCTCGGCCTCGGTCGCGGCCCGGGGCCCCGCCTTGCTGTTGCGCAGCCGCTTGAGCGCCCGTTCGAACTTGGGCGCGAGGCGTGCCTCGAGTTCCGGCGGCGCCTCGACGGGCGGAAGCTCCGGGTTGCCGGGCTCGGCCTCCTGGGCCACACCGATGGCCGAGGGCGGCAGGGGCACGGCGGCCGGCGCAGCGAGCGTGAGCTCAGCGGTCGCGTCCGAGCTCGCCGACGCGAGCGTTGTCTCCGCGCTCGTGGGGACGGGCAGCAGGGCGGCGAGGGCGATCGAGAGGGCGGTCCAGTGCAGCGCGCGGGTCATCGGGCAATCTCGCACTCGGTCGGGAGGGGCGACCAGTATAGGCTCTGGCCGATGGCTGTCCTCGTGATCGCCGCCTGTCTGCTCATCGGCGCGCTGCCGTTCTTCGCGGCGCTGGCCAGTGTTGCCGAGGATCCGGGCCTGGTCTGGGAGACGGCGACCTCGGCGCGTGTGTCGGGGCTGCTGCTGCGCACGATCGAGCTGGGGCTCGGGGTGGCCCTGGTCTCGGCCCTGATCGGCGTGCCGGTGGCGCGCGCGGTGGTGCGGCGGAAGGGTCCGCTGGCGCGCACGCTCGGCAGCCTGGTGCCCCTGCCGCTGATCCTGCCGCCCTGGATCCTGGGCGTGGCCTGGAGCCGCTACCTGGAACTGCGCGGCTACCCCGGCGCCGTGTTCCTGCTGAGCGCGTCGCTCTGGCCCATCGTGGCCCTCTTCGCCGCTCGCGGATTCCGGCAGGCGGGCGTGGCTGCCGACGCCGCGCGTCTCGCTCGCGGGCCGCTGTCCGCGTTCCTGCACGTCGAGCTGCCCCTCGCGCGCCCGTCGATCCTCGCGGGCATGCTGCTCGTGTTCGTGTTCGCCTCGACCGATTTCGGCGTCTGCGACTTCCTCTCCTTCTACGACACCGAGCCCTTCACGGTGCTCCCGATGGAGGTCTTCCAGAAGTGGAAGAACCTGCAGGGCGCGGCAGCCGGCGCGGCCGTGTCGATCCCGTCGGTGGTGCCGTCGCTGTTGGCCCTGGCGCTGTTGCTGGGGATCGAACGACGCAGCGCGGGCACCTTCCGCGGCACGCGCGTGGGCAGCGGTGCCGCTCTGCGCACGGGCAAGGCCACTGCGGTCGGGTTGCTCGCCGCCGTGGCGCTGATCGTGCTGCCGGTCGTCGTGCTGATCGGTTGGGCCACCGACAACCCCGACCCCTGGGCCGAGATCGCGAGCACCGGGGACGACACGCTGCGCTCGGTACAGGTCGGCGTGCTGGCAGGCCTGATCGTGTCCGTGCTCGGCGTGGCGGCCGCGCGGCTCAGCCTGCGTCTCGGAGCGCGGGGTGAGACCCTGCTGCTGGCGCTGATCCTGCTGCCGCTCGCGGCGCCGCCGGTCATGTTCGGCGTGGGGCAGATCCGCATCTGGAACCACCCGGCCAATCCCCTTGCCGACGCGATGTACCCGTCACCGCTCCTGCTGGCCGTGGCCGCGGCCGGCCGCTACCTGCCCATCGGCGTGCTCGCCGTGCGGGCGCTGCTCCGGCGGCAGGACGAGGCGCCCTCGGAAGCCGCACAGCTCACCGGGCAGCCGGCCTGGAAGCGAGCGCTGGCGGTGGAGATCCCGCGCCTGCTCCCGGCCACCGGGATGGCCTTCGCCCTGGGCTATCTGCTGACCCTGCGCGAACTCGACCTGACCCAGATGGTGCCGGCGGGATCCTCGACGTTGATCAGCCGTATCTTCGGTTTCGTGCACATCTCCGCGGACCACGTCACCGCGGTGCTGTGCCTGCTGCTGCTCTCGCTGGTGCTCGTGCCCGCGCTGGCCGCGCGCATGCTCGGGGTGCCGGGGCTCGATGCCGGGCCCGGGCCGGACGCCTGACACCGGACGGCTGACGCCGAGCGTCAAGGTCTCTCCTCGCGCGGCCGCTTGCGATAGGGTGGGGAGCCCTCCGGCCGTCTCCTCGCAGCTTGCGGAACCATGAGCCACGCCTTGCGCAGCATCGCCTTCGTCGCCGAACTCATCCATCAGCCGGCGCGCCATGACGCCAGCAACCTGCAGCAACTCCACAGCCAGCTGTTCCGCAACGCCAACGCGAGCTACCGCGACTTCCGGGTGGTGCCGGGGGGCGCGCAGCTCT
>JAJDER010000185.1 GCA_029259725.1 Planctomycetota bacterium
GGGGGGGGGCGGCGCCCCCCGCCCCGCGCCGGCGCCGCGCCGCCGCCGCCCCGGCCCGCCCCCCCCCCCCCCCCCCCACGGCGCCCGACGATGGGGCAGGTGGCAACTGAGGCGCGCCGCGTGCGGCCATGTGGTGCGTGCCTGCTCCGATGCGATGGGACGGGTGCTGCGGTGATCGCCGCCGGTGTCTCGATGCGTCGGCCGCCTGCCATCCACCTGCGACGACGCCTGCGGCGGACGCCCGCGACGAGCCGCGCTCCGAGCCCTGACCAGAACGAATCGAAACTCCACCGCGGCAAGCCTGTTCACCTGCCGCGGGTTGCGAGAGGTGGCGCGCTGCGCGGGTGCGACCGGGTGGGTCGCCGGCGTGGCGCCGTGCTCCCTCGCACACGAGAGGCTCCATGCTCATCGCCGTCCTGCTGTCGTCGTTGCTCGTCGCTCCCGCCTGGCTGCAGGCCGAGGGGCCCGTGGAGCATTCCTCGGGCGCAGGCGCCGACGCCTCGCGCATCACCGACGTGGTCGTGTTCCCCAACCACGCGGAGGTGACGCGCGAGATCGTCGTGGACGCCGTGGCGGGGGAGAACCGCGTGCTCTTCTCACCGCTGGTTCCCGGGCTCGGCCCGCAGTCGCTGCGCGCGAGCGTGCCGACCGGCGGGCGCGTCACGGGTACCGAGTTGCGCACCGTGCACCTGACGAGTTCGCTGTCGGAGGAGATCGCCCAGCGCGACGCGGAGATCCGCGCGCTGGAGGACGAGCTCGCCTCGAACACCCAGGCCCTCGCGCGGCGTGGCGAGGAGGCCGCGCTCTACAAGTCGATCAAGGAACGTTTCCTGGGCGACGCCTCGCGCGAACTGGCCGAGGGCGCGGTGTCGGTGGACGCCTGGAAGGACGTGCTCGGGTTCGTGCGCGACGGACTGTCCGAGACGGACGAGGCCAGCACCGAGGTCAAGCTGCGCATGCGTGGACTCGACGAGCTGCTCACCACACGGCGGGCCGAGCGCAGCGACCTCGCCGGGCGCCAACCGAAGCAGATGAAGGAGGTCGCGGTCGCGTTCATCGCGGAGCGCGCCGGGCCGATGTCGGTGCAGATCCACTACATCGTGGACGCCGTCATCTGGCAGCCCAGCTACGACGTGCACCTGGATCGCGCGTCGCGGGAGGTCGGCATCGTGGGCTACGGGCAGATCTCGCAATGGACCGGCGAGGCCTGGACCGACGTGCGCCTCACCCTGGCCATGAGCCGCCCCGATGCGGAGCTGTCGTTGCCGGCGCTGACGCCGATGGTCGCCAGCCTCGACGCCGCGGAGATGCAACAGCTCGCCAAGGACGTGACCTTCCTCAGCCGCTCGGCACGCGGCCAGGCCCGCGAGTGGAGCGAGCAACGCTTCGGGCGGCGTCAGGACCGCGAGACCTTCCGGCGCAACCTGGAGCAGCTCGCACGGAACTCGCAGCAGGCGCTGGCCAAGCTCGGACTCAGCCGTGAGCTCATCGAGGACGCGCTGGATGCCCTGGTCGACCGGTTCGCCGGCGTGCGCTACGCGGTCGAGGGGCGCGAGACGATTCCCTACGGCACCTCGTCGCACAAGGTCGTCACCTTCCAGGCCTCGGTGCCGGCGGAGCTGAAGTTCGTGGCCACACCGGCGCTGGGCGACACGGTCATGCTGCTCGGCGAGGTGCTGAACACGACCGGCTACCCGGTGCTCGACGGGCCGGTGTCGCTCTTCGTCGACGGGTCCTACGTCGGCATCTCGGCGGTGCAGGGCGCGGCGCAGAACGAGCGCATGGTCTTCGGCTTCGGTCCCGACGACGCGCTCGTCGTGCAGCGCCGCCTGCTCTCACGCGAGACCAAGGGCCCCGAGGCGTTCCGCATGTCGCAGGTGATCAGCTACCACTACGAGATCACCGTCGAGAACTTCGACGACCTGCCGGTCGAGGTCGAGGTGGGCGACCAGATCCCCGTCTCCACCACCGACGACATCCAGATCACCTTCCTCGGCTCCACGATCCAGCCCGGCATCGAGACCAAGACCGGCGTGCTGCGTTGGCCGATCCAGGTCGCGGCCGGCCAGCGGCTGACCCTCGAATACGCCTTCTCGGTCGAGTGCCCGGTCGAGAAGGAGGTGCACTGGAAGTAGGCCCTCGGGCGTTCGTTTGGGCGGGTGGGGCACGCGTGGGCCGTGAGCGGCGCCGCGGAGGCCCCTCGCTCGGCGAGTGGGGGACACTCGCTGCCGCGAGGGGCCTCCCCGACGCCGCTCACGGCGCCTCGACCGATGCGCGGGGGGGGAGCAGCGAGGTGGGGCAGCTTCCGTGGCCGCGGGGTGCGGTGCAGTCGCGCAAGC
Source organism: Planctomycetota bacterium (assembly GCA_029259725.1). Classification (GTDB taxonomy): domain Bacteria; phylum Planctomycetota; class B15-G4; order B15-G4; family B15-G4; genus JAJDER01. Next base: position 2,340 of record JAJDER010000185.1, read on the forward strand.
GTCTGACCCCTTGCGGCAAGACCCTATGCAGGGACGGACTTCGTCCGTCCCGAATCCGGTCCGAGCACGGGGTCAGACGCTTGCGTGACGACGCCGGAGCTCGTCAGGCCACCACCGGAGAGGCGCGCCCTAGAGCCCTTCGCCGTGCAGCCGCAGCGACAACCCGAAACGCGGCGCCTTGCGCGAGGCCTGGTCCAGCGAGAACGAGAGCGCCCAGTCGCGACCGCTGTTGCTCTCGGCCGCCTCGAGCGGCGTGACTTCCTCGTCGCGGACCTCGCCCGCCTTCTGCCAGGCGACGACGGCGGAGTTCGCGTTGTAGAAGAGCAGCACGTCCTCGTCCTGCGGGTAGTCGATGTCCTCGAGCAGTTCCTTCAGATCGGGGCCGGGCCAGCGCACGGCGGCGCCGCGCTCGGGGTTGCTCGGCTCGGCGGCTGCCGCGGCTTCGTCGTCGTCCTGGCTGCTCTTGCCACGGTTCGACTTGCGGTCTTCGCGACGCCTGTCCTTGTAGGCCTTGGACTCGCCCTTGCCCTTGAACGCGATCGTGTACTCGCCGGGTTCGAGGGTGTACGGGCGCTCTTCCTCGCCGACCTTGAGGACGGGCATGTCCACCATCACGAGCGCCTCGCTCGAGACCACGATGCCGAGCGCCTCGGGTTCATCGACGCTCGACTTGCGCAGCTTGCTGAGCGGCGAGCCGCGCTCCTTGCCCCGGTGCGCGAAGGCCACGAACCGGTAGTCGGTCATGGCACCCAGGGACTCGTCGTAGAGCGTGATCTCGCGGGCGAAGATGTCCTCGTAGTCGAGCGGCTTCTTCGCGAACTGGGGCGGGAGCGCGCGTCGGTAGCCGTGGAGCAGCGCATCCACGCCCGGCTTGACCGAGCGCGCGGCGCGGAAGCCGAGCGCGTAGTCGCTGCTGCCCGGCGACACGCCGAACCGGCTGTCGATGCGCATGAACGTCCGCGCGGTCATGTACGACGCGCCCTTGACGACCTTCTGGTTGCTGTCGAAGTCCGGGCCGACCATGGTCGTCTTGCGACCGAGCTTGAACTTCAGGGGCTCGTAGCCGTCGTAGGCGCGGAACGGGCTCTCGGTCCACTCGAACACGTTGCCGCCCATGTTGAGCACGCCGAACGGGCTCTGCCCCTCGGGAAAGCTCCCGGTCTCGACCGGGCTGTTGCCGCCCGTCAGGCTCGTCTGTGCCTTGCGTGGGTCGGCCTTGTCGCCCCAGGGGAACAGGCGCTCGTCGTCACCGCGCGCCGCGCGCGTCCACTCGAACTCGGTCGGCAGGCGCTTGCCCGACCACTCGAGGAAGTCGCGGATCTCGGGGTAGTTGATGTTCGTGATCGGGAAGTTCTCCTGTCCCGCGGGGATCTTCCCGCCGGGCCAGTTGAACTCGACCATGGTGTCGCTGGGCGCGCGGCCGGAGGCATCGAGGAACAGCTTCCACTGCAGGTTGGTGACCTCGGTGAGGTCCACGTAGAAGGGCTCGACGAGCTCGGTGTGACGCGGTGTCTCGGCCATGATCTGGGCCATGGTGCTGACGTCACGCGAGGCCAGCTTCTCGACGTCGTCGACGTAGGTGCCGACCGTGGTCTCGCCGCCGGGTACCAGGATCATCCCGGCCGGGACTTCCGCACTCCCTTCGGAGGGGTGCTGCCGCACGACGCGACGGATGTTGCTGGCGGTCGGCGCGGGCTCCGTGCTGAGGAACGCGGAGACGGGCTCGACCTGCCAGGCAGGCGTGGCGAGACACATCGCGACTAGGGTCGTGATCACGAGGGAAGGACCTCCCGCGGGCCACGATGGTGCACCGTGGCGATTCGTCCGGATCTGCTCTCATGGTCCCGCCGCACTTCGGGGTGATCTGGCTCGCGAGCCTTGGCGGTGGGACACCATCCGGCGATATAGTCTAGAGTCCGGCAGACCGTAACAGAGGCCCGAAACCTGTCAAGATCGCCGACTGGTGATCGATTCCGCGGATCCGGCATGGCTCCATCTCCCCCGTCCGTTCCCGGCGTCTCCGAGGACGGCGTGTTGTTGCTCGTGGTCGGCCCCGACGAGGCCGGTTCGCGCGTGGACCGCCTGCTGGGCCGGGCGTTGTCGCCCCACTTCTCACGGTCCTACCTCTCGGCCCTGCTCGATCAGGGCACGATCACGGTCGACGAGTCCCGCGTGAAGCCCTCCTTCCGTGTCGCGGCGGGAGCCCGGGTGGCGGGCGAACTCGGCCGGGCAGCCGACACACTGCCTCGCCCCGAGGCTCTCGATCTCGAGATTCTCCACAGTGATGACGCCGTCATCGTGGTGAACAAACCTACCGATATCGTCATTCATCCCGGGAGCGGCGCGAAGACCGGGACGTTGGTGAACGGGCTTCTCCACATTTTTCCCGAGATCGCGGTGGTGGGGCGGGCGGAGCGGCCGGGCATCGTGCACCGACTGGACAAGGACACGACCGGAGTGATGGTCGTGGCGCGCACGAACGAGGCGGCCAGGTCGCTCGTGAACCAGTTCAAGGCCAAGGCGGTCGAGAAGCGGTACACCGCGCTGGTCTGGGGCGAGCTGCCCTTCGACACGGACTGGATCGACCTGGACCTGGGCCCCGACCCGAAGCGCCCCCAGGCGCGCGCGGTCGTCGCGTCGGGAGCGGACGGCAGCCAGCCGGCCTCGACGTACTACGAGGTGGTCGAGCGGTTCGGCCTGGGGACGCAGGTCGATGTGTCGCCGAAAACGGGGCGCACGCATCAGATCCGGGTGCATCTCGAACACCTCGGTTTCCCGGTCATCGGCGACAAGCAGTACGGCCACAACGCGCGCGTCGCCTTCCAGCGCTGGGCGGCGGCCCAGGATCCGAAGCCGATCCTGTCCCGGCAGGCGCTGCACGCGCGCCGGATCACCTTCACCCACCCGACCACCGGCGAGCGCGTGACCCACGAGGCGCCGCTGCCCGCCGACATGGTCGATCTCATCAAGCGGCTCAAGGCGTCCACGGGCTGAGCTCATGAGCGACTCGCTGCAGGACTGGACCGAGCGCACCTTCCGTCCCGCGCTGCCCGACGGCACGCCGCTGTCGGCGCACACCGGATCGGGTTTGGAACTGGATCCGCTCTACGAGCCCGGCGACCCCGCCGCGCGCCAGTCCCTGGGCCGTCCCGGCGGCTACCCGTTCACGCGCGGCCCGTACCCGACCATGTATCGCGGTCGACGCTGGACCATGCGCCAGTACTCGGGCTTCTCCACCGCCGAAGAGACCAACACGCGCTTCCGGTTCCTGCTCGAGCGCGGGCAGACCGGGCTCTCGGTCGCCTTCGACCTGCCGACCCAGATGGGGCACGACCCGGATGCTTCCTTGGCGCGCGGTGAGGTCGGCAAGGTCGGCGTGTCGATCGCGACGCTCGGCGACCTCGAGGCGCTGCTGGACGGCATCCCCCTCGATCGCGTGTCGATCTCGATGACGATCAACGCCACCGCCCCGATCCTGCTGGCGTTCCTGCTCGCGGCGGCGAAGCGTCAGGGCGTGGACGCCGGGGCGCTGCGCGGGACGCTGCAGAACGACCTGCTCAAGGAGTACATCGCCCGCGGCACGTACCGGTTCCCGCCGGGGCCTTCGATGCGCCTGGTGACCGATGTCATCGAGCACTGTCACGAGCACCTGCCGCGCTTCAACCCGATCTCGATCAGCGGCTACCACATGCGCGAGGCGGGCTGCACGGCGCCGCAGGAGCTGGCCTTCACCCTGGCCAACGGTCTCGAGTACGTGAAGCACGCGGCGGCGCGCGGGCTCGACGTGGACGACTTCGCCGGGCAGCTCTCGTTCTTCTTCAACGCGCACAACGACCTGTTCGAGGAGGTCGCCAAGTTCCGCGCCGCGCGCCGCATGTGGGCGCGGCTGCTGCGCGAGCGCTTCGGGGCGAAGAGCGACGCGGCCATGCGTCTGCGCTTCCACACCCAGACCGCGGGTTCCACGCTCACCAGTCAGCAGCCCGACGTGAACGTCGTGCGCGTGACGCTGCAGGCCCTCGCCGCCGTGCTCGGCGGGACGCAGTCGCTGCACACGAACAGCCGCGATGAGGCGCTGGGACTGCCCACCGAGGACGCGGCCCTGCTCGCGCTGCGCACCCAGCAGGTCATCGCCGAGGAGTCGGGCGTGCCCAACACCGTGGACCCGCTCGGCGGCGCGCCCTTCATCGAGGCCCTGACCGACGCGCTGGAAGCGGAGGCCCGCGGCCTGATCGGGAAGATCGACGCGCTCGGCGGCGCGGCGGCCGCGGTGCAGGCGGGCTTCCAGCAGCGCGAGATCCACCGCGAGGCCTACGCCCACCAGCGCGCCGTGGAGCAGGGCGACCGCCGCATCGTCGGCGTGAACTGCTACGAGCTCGAACAGGTAGAGGCGCCGCCGATCCTGCGTGTCGATGACGCGCTCGGTCAGCGTCGCGCCCGGGAGCTGGTGGCGTGGCGCGCGGCCCGCGACCAGGGCGCCTGTGACGCGGCCCTCGGATCGCTGGCGGGCGCCGCCGAGAGCGAGGGCAGAAACCTGATGCCCTTGCTGGTCGACGCCGTCGAGGCCGGAGCCACCGTGGGCGAGATCTGCGGTCGCCTCGAGCGGATCCACGGCAAGTATCGGCCCGCCTCGGTGTTCTAGGCGGGCCGCGAACGGGCACAATGCCGGTCCCGACCGGGGCGCGGGCGACCGAGGGCGCCGGCGCGGGAACGACGGGCGCGGGACGGGCAGGCGAAAGGAGCAGGCATGCGCAGGGACTTCACAGGGACCGCTTGGCTCGCCGTCGCGGCGTTGATCGTCGCGCTTCCCGGTTGCGGGAGTGACGAGGCCACCACGACGACCTCGCACACGACGTTCACCCTGGACATCACGGGCGGGCCCGATCTGGAGCTGAGCCGCAACTCCGACGGCGTGCTCGAAGGCACGGCCTATGGTGTCAACGTCCGTTTCGAGGGCGTCGACATCGACATCCCGGGGAGCACCGGCAACGTCGAGGCCGGACGCATCGAGGGCACCGGCCACGGGGGCAAGCTGCTCGTGTCGGTGGAGGGGCATGCCGCGCGCATCACCGAGGGCGTGCTGTACCTGGGCGAGACGAGCTACGGCGCGGTCGTCGAGGGCGACGACGTCGAGGTCACGGGAGCGGGAGTCACCGTCAACGGCGAGAACCGCGGAGCGCTGCCCGGATCCTGAGCGGGACGCCGCCCGGCCGACACGCCTTGCCGCCCCGGCGCGGCGCGGCCTATCATCCCGGGCCTCACATCCTGGGAGCTGCCCGATGTCCGACAAGGTCTCCGACCTCCGCAAGCGGAACGAGGCCGCCCTGCTGGGCGGCGGCGAGAAGCGCATCGCGGCGCAGCACGAGAAGGGCAAGCTGACCGCCCGTGAGCGGCTCGACCTGCTGCTTGACGAGGGCTCCTTGCAGGAGTACGGGCGCCTGATCGAGGGCCGCATCGACGCCTTCGGCTTCCAGCCCGTGCCCGGCGATGGCGTGGTCACCGGCTTCGGCACCATCGAGGGTCGGCCCGTCGCCGTGTTCAGCCAGGACTTCACGGTCAGCGGCGGCGCGCTCGGCGAGGCCCACGCCGCGAAGATCTGCGCGCTCATGGACAAGGCGCTGAAGGTCGGTGTGCCGGTCATCGGGCTCAACGACAGCGGCGGCGCGCGCATCCAGGAGGGCGTGGTCTCCCTCGGAGGCTACGCCGACATCTTCCTGCGCAACACCCTGGCCAGCGGCGTGGTGCCGCAGATCTCGGCGATCCTGGGGCCCTGTGCCGGCGGCGCGGTCTACAGCCCGGCGATCACCGACTTCATCGTCATGGTCGAGAAGACCAGCTACATGTTCGTGACCGGGCCCAACGTGGTGAAGACGGTCACGCACGAGGAGGTCACGGCCGAGGAGCTGGGCGGCGCCAGGACCCACGCGAGCAAGAGCGGCGTGGCACACTTCCGCGCCGGCAACGACGCCGAGGCCCTGGCGCTGCTGCGCAAGCTGCTCAGCTACTTGCCGCTCAACAACCGCGAGGACCCGCCGCGGATCCCCTGCGACGACGACCCGGCCCGGGCCGACGAGGGGCTCGACACGCTCGTGCCCGACAACCCCAACAAGCCCTACGACATCCGCGAGGCGGTCACGCGCATCGTCGACCACCGCGAGTTCCTCGAGGTCCACGCCGACTACGCGCGCAACATCGTGGTGGGTCTCGCGCGCCTCGACGGTCGCACGGTCGGCATCATCGGCAACCAGCCGGCGGTGCTCGCCGGCGTGCTCGACATCGACAGTGCCACCAAGGGCGCGCGCTTCGTGCGCTTCTGCGACGCGTTCAACATCCCGCTGGTGACCTTCGAGGACGTGCCCGGGTTCCTGCCGGGCACGGTGCAGGAATATGGCGGCATCATCCGCCACGGCGCCAAGCTGCTGTACGCCTATTGCGAGGCGACGGTGCCCAAGCTGACCGTGATCTGCCGCAAGGCCTACGGCGGCGCCTACGACGTGATGAGCAGCAAGCACATCCGCGGCGACCTGAACCTGGCCTGGCCCAGCGCCGAGATCGCGGTCATGGGCGCGAAGGGCGCGGTGGAGATCATCTTCCGCAAGGAGATCGCCGCGGCGGCGGACAAGCCGGCCGAGGCGGCGCGGCTGATCGCCGAGTACGAGGAGAAGTTCGCCAACCCGTACGAGGCGGCGAAGTACGGCTACGTCGACGCGGTCATCGAGCCGCGGCACACGCGGGCGCGCTTGATCGCCGGGCTGCGCCTGCTCGAGACGAAGCGCGACACCAACCCGCCCAAGAAGCACGGCAACATCCCGCTCTAGCGGGGAACATCTCGCGCCGGTCCATCGGTGCATCCCGAACGCGGTCGAACCCGACGAGCAGGTCGTCTCAGAACTGGAAGTAGATGAACTGCTTGGCCGTTCTGAGGCAGATCAGGATCGCGCAGACCATCACGGCCAGGGCCAGGCCCTGCACCGGGTTGGCGAACCGACTGGGCCACGGCCGCCGTGCCGGGCGCTTGATGAACCACCAGGTGAGCGCCATGCCCAGCGTGATCACGGCGGTCCAGAAGTACGTGTACATGTCGGCCTGTCGACCGCCCAGCGTGTACGCGCTCGGCGTGAGCAGCTTGCCGAACAGGGTCAGGCTGTCGCCGAGCCCCTGGGCGCGGAAGGGGATCCACCCGGCCATCGACGTCAACAGCAGCAGCAGCCACGAGATCATCGGGGCCGCGTCGGGCAGTTTCTTCAGCGGCGTGAGCACGCGGAACAGGGCGATCAGCGTGGCGTGGTAGAGGCCCCACAGCGCGAAGTTCCACGCCGCGCCGTGCCACAGCCCCATGATGAACCAGGTCAGGAACAGGGCGCGCAGCTGGTGCCCGCCCTTGCGTTCGGTGGCCACGCCGATGCCGCCGGTGCTCTCGGTGCGGAACGCCTGGCCCGTCAGCGGCAGGTACAGGTAGTCACGGATCCAGCTCGACAGCGAGATGTGCCAGCCCTGCCAGAACCCGCGCGGACTCCTGGCCATGTAGGGCCAGTCGAAGTTGTCCGGGAAGTGCAGGCCCACGAGCATCGCCGAGCCGATGGCCATGGCGCTGTAGCCGGCGAAGTCGAAGTAGATCTGGAAGCCGAACAGGAACGTCGCCACCCAGGTGTCGAGGGCCGTCAACGCCACGGCCGGCATGGCGAAGATCTCGTCGACCATGGGCGCGATCGAGTCGGCCAGGACGACCTTCTGGAACATGCCGGTGACGATCAACGCCAGGCCCGTGGTCACGTCGCCCCAGCGCAGTCGTCGTTCGGCCTCCAGCTGCGGCAGGACCTCGCCGGCGCGCAGCACCGGGCCCGCGATCAGCTGCGGCCAGAAGGTCACGTAGGTCAGGAAGGACACGAAGCTCGGCACCGGCACGATCACGCGCCGGTAGACGTCGATCGTGTAGCTGATCGTCTGGAAGGTGTAGAAGCTGATGCCGAGCGGCAGGATGATGCGCACGCCCAGGTCCTGCAACGCCGGCCAGTCGCCGCCGGCCTCCGCGCCGAACAGGCGGATGTTGTCCCAGATGAAGTACGTGTACTTGAAGGCCACCAGGAGCCCGAGGTTCACGGCCAGGCTGAGCAGCAGCCAGCGCTTGCGGGAGCGCGCGTCGTCGCTGCGGTGGATGCGCCGTGAGGCCAGGTAGTCGATGCAGGCGCTGAAGATCACCAGCAGGCTGAACTCCCAGCGCCACATCGAGTAGAAGAGCACGCTGGTCGCGCCGAGCAGGCCCGTTCGCAGGCGGTGCGGCAGCAACCAGTGCAGCGGCACGAACACCAGCAGGAACAGGATGTAGCCCCACGAGTTGAACAGCATCGCTCAGTACCCGTGGTCCGCGAGCCAGGCATCGACGGCGCGGCCCAGCAGGCGGTGCCCCTCGACGCGGAAGTGGAACACGTCCGGCGCGCCTTCGTTGGTCCGGCCCCACAGCTCGGTGGGGACCAGGGTCTCGAAGTCGTTCCACTCGGCGCCGTCGCCGCGGACGCGGTCGCGCAGCTCGGCGTGGCAGTCGTCATAGGCCTGCCGATCGTGGAAGAAGACGCGCGCGTCGGGACGGTGGGGCGCCTTGTAGACGAAGACCGGGACGCCGTCGGCGGCGGCCAGCGCCAGCAGCGCGTCGAAGGCGGTTTCGTTCCAGGCCCGCATGTCGTCGGGGACGAGCTGCTTGGGACGCTCCAGCACGGAGAAGGCCAGCCGCGTGACCGGGGTCTTCCAGGCGGTGATCGCCCGCGAGCGGAGCGTGGCGCGGTGCGTGTAGGCCGGCCAGCGCGCGTCGAGGAAGTCGAGCAGCTCGTCCTCGAGGCGCTCCTGGGGCGTGCCCGTCGTGGCCGTGCGCTCGATGGGCGCCGCGTCCGCATCGGCATCCTGCTCGGCGGCGGCGGCGCGGGTGATGTGCGCCGCGGCGGGCCCACACAGCGCCTTGGTCTCGTCGTCGAACGGCAGCTCGAGCAGCTCCAGGGCCGTGTCGCGGATGCCCGGCTCCTTGAGGTCGTCGTAGGTGAAGCTGATCACGAGCGCGTCGGGGCGCAGGCCCCGCTGCCGGTAGGCGAGCAGCATGCACAGGATCTCGTGCAGGTTGCTGTTGGGGCTGGCGGTCATGACGTAGGCCGAGTCGCTGCCGCGCGCCGCGGCGGCATCCTGGGCGAAGGCCACGGCCAGCCGGTCCGAGGGCTCGGGGTCGTTGATCGCGTAGAGCTGCGACGCGCCGAGCCAGAGCACGACGGGACGCCCCTCGGCGCGGTAGGCGGCGAAGGTCTCGCGCACCAGCGGCACGTCGCGGAAGGGTCCGGAGATGCGCCGCCCGTCGATGTCCTCGGTGAAGGCCACGGTGTTGAGCCCCAGCCCCACGTCATCGGCGACGAAGCCGGCCGTGGCCGTGGCCAGCACGCTGAACAGCAGCACCCCGCCGAGGATGCCCAGCGGCACCCACGGGCTGGCCGGGGGACTGGCGGAAGAGGAGTGGTCGTCCATGGGGCCCAGCCCTCAATGTATCCGCCCCGGGGGCCCGGTCCAGCCGGGGAGCCCGACGCGAGAGCAGCCGGGAGGCCCGCTGTTGCGCTGCTCGCGCCCGACCCCACAATGTGCCCCCATCGCGGCCGGCGTGCCGCTCCACACGGGCGAGGCCTCCGCGCGTCGCCGCGCCACCCGCCCGCCGAACGAACCGAGGAGACCCATGGGCCCGATCGGTCCCATAAGCAAGGTGCTCGTGGCCAACCGCGGCGAGATCGCGCTGCGCGTCCTGCGCACCTGCCGCGAGATGGGCCTGCACACCGTGGCCGTCTTCAGCGACGCCGACCGCGGTGCCCTGCACGTTCGCGCCGCCTACCAGGCCGTGCGCCTGGGGCCCGCACCGGTCGCCGAGAGCTACCTGCGCGGGGATCTCGTGATCGAGGCCGCCCTGGCCTCCGGCGCCGACGCGATCCACCCCGGCTTCGGGTTCCTCTCCGAGAACGCCGCGTTCGTCCGCGCGGTGCGCGACGCCGGGCTGCGCTTCATCGGCCCGTCCCCCGAGGCCATCGAGGCCATGGGCGACAAGATCCAGGCCCGGCGCCGCATGCTCGAGGCAGGCGTGCCCGTCGTGCCCGGCACCGCCGATCCGGTCGCGCCCGACGACCAGGCGACGCTCCTGTCCGAGGCCGAGTCGATCGGCTTCCCGGTCATGATCAAGGCCTCGGCCGGTGGCGGCGGCAAGGGCATCCGCATCGTCCGCGAGGCCGGTGAGCTGCTCAACGCCGCCGCCCGTGCCTCCAGCGAGGCCGCGGCCTCCTTCGGTGACGGCCGCATCTACCTGGAGAAGTACCTCGAGGAGCCTCGGCACATCGAGATCCAGGTCTTCGGCGACAGCCACGGCAACGTCGTGCACCTCGGCGAGCGCGAGTGCTCGATCCAGCGCCGCCACCAGAAGGTGGTCGAGGAACGCCCCTCGCCGCTGCTCGACGAGGACCTGCGCGCGCGCATGGGCGCGGCCGCCGTCGCCGCGGCCCAGGCGATCGGCTACGAGAACGCCGGCACGCTCGAGTTCCTGGTCGACAAGCACCGCGACTTCTACATGCTCGAGATGAACACGCGGCTGCAGGTCGAGCACCCGATCACGGAGGCCACCTCGGGTCTGGATCTCGTGCGTTGGCAGCTGCTGGTGGCGGCGGGCGAACCCCTGCCGCTGACCCAGGACCAGATCCGCCACGACGGCCACGCCATCGAGTGCCGCCTCTACGCGGAGGACGCCGACCACGGTTTCCTGCCCGCCGTCGGCAAGGTCGAGCGGCTCGAGCTTCCCGGCGGTCCCGGCGTCCGGGTCGACACCGGCCTGTACGACGGCATGGAGGTCACGCCGCACTACGACCCGATGCTGGCCAAGGTCATCGTCCACGCCGCCGACCGGCCCCAGGCCCTGGCGCGCATGGACCGCGCGCTCTCCGAGCTGACCATCACCGGCGTGGTCACCAACCTGCCCTTCCTGCGTCGCGTCGTGGCCAGCGAGGCGTTCGTGAGCGGGCGGTACGACACGAGCACCATCGAGCGCGATCCGGAGGCCTTCGCGCCGCGGATCGACGACGAGCGGGCCCGGCACCTCTCGGCCATCGCCGCGGTCATGGCGCACGTGTTGCGCCGACGGCGTGGCTTTGCCGCACGGGGCCGATCGGCCGGATCGGTCGGCGCCGCAGCGGCTGGAGTGACCGGAAGCGCGCGTGCCGCGGCGTCCCACGAGGGTGGCGCGGCGTCGAGTCGCTCGTGGGTCGACGCCTTCCGCCCCGGGGGCTCGGGATGGTGAGCCGGCGCCGTCGCGGGAGCAGCAGGTGAAGTACCACGTGCTCATGAACGGCGGGCACCGCGAGGTCACGGTGACTCCCGAGGCCGACGGATTCGCGGTCACGGTGGACGGCCGGACCCTGCACATCGGCGCCGCCACGCTGCAGGACGGCCACGCCTACTCGCTCCTGGTCGAGTCGCGCTCGGTGGACGTGGGCGTCGAGGAGCGCGGGGACTCCCTCGAGTTGCTCGTCGGCGGTCGCCGCTACTCCTGCGACGTGTTGGGCGAGCGCGAGTGGCTGGCGCGCAGCATCCAGCCCGACACCGAGGACGGGGACAAGACCATCGCGGCTGCCATGACCGGCATCGTCAAGGAGGTCAACGTCGAGGTCGGTCAGGCCGTCGTGCGTGGCCAGACGCTGTTCATCCTCGAGGCGATGAAGATGGAGAACGAGGTCAAGGCCGAGGTCGACGGGACCGTGGCCCGCGTGGCGGTGGAGCCGGGCATGACGGTCGACATCGGCGACGTCGTCATGGAGCTCGACTGATCGGCAACGGCTCGACGCGATCGCGGCGCCGCCTCGCCGTGGTCGGGTTGATCGCACTGCTGGCGCTGTGTGCCGTGCCCCACATCGTGCGCGCCTCGGGTGACGACTGCGCCCCGCGAGACGGGATGTACGTCCACGCCGCGCTCATGCTCAGCAAGGGCTACGAGCCCTACGTGCACTTCACGCAGGTGGCCTTCCCCCTGGCCGAGGCCGTGCTGGCCGCCGTCATCACGGTCGCCGGGCCGACGCTCCCGGCGGTCGAGTGGACCACCAACGCCGTGATCCTGCTCACGGCGCTGGCGTTGTTCGTCGCGGTGCGTCGGAGTCTCGGGCTGCGGCCGGCCGTGATCGCGGCCCTGCTCTGGTCCTGGGGCCTGTGGGTCGTGCACTTCAACCTGTTCGAGCGCGAGACCTGGGCCGCGCTGGGCACCTCGCTGGCGCTGCTCGCCTACGCGCCGCTCGTGGCGGCCCGCGCGGACGCGGACCCCGGACCGGACGACGACGACGAAGCGCGAGCGCGGCCCGGCCCGGTGCCGCTCGACTGGCCCCGGGCGGCACGCATCGCGCTGGCGCTGGGGCTCGCGTTCACGATCAAGATCACGGCGGTCATGCCGGCGGCGGGCCTGTGCCTGCACCGCGCGTTGGTCGGCGACCTGCGCGGGGCGCTGCGTCTGGGCCTGCTCTACAGCGGCCTGATCGGCGCGGCGACCCTGTCGGCCTCCACCGTCTGGGGCCGACCGTTCCTCGAACAGGTGTACATGTTCGGGTTCTTCCGGCAGCAGACCCACGACGTGCTGGGAGCCTGGGGCGAGGTCGTCGCGCACCTGGACCACACGCTGCTGCTCGGCTTCGTCGGCCTGGTGACCTGGGCGCCACGGCGCGGGCGCGGGCTCGCGGGAGCCGCTGCGCTGGTGCTGCTGATGGACCTGCTGTACGCGACGGTGATCAGTCCGACCCTGTGGGATCACAACCTGTTGAACCTGTTCCCGGCCTGCGCCGTGCTCGGTGCCGGCCTGGTGGACGCGCTGCTGCGCCCGGGACGCGGCAGGTTGCGCCTCGCCGCCCTCGGCGTGGCCGGCCTGCTGGTCCTGGCCGTGGTGTTCGGCTCGCGGCCCTACATGGCCGGTGAGTACGGGCCGCGCGGACCGGGCTTCGGAGGGCGAGCGCGTGAGGGTCTGGAGCGGCGCGCCGAGCTCATCGCCATGCACACCGGACCGGACGAGATCGTGGAGTGCATCATGCCGTGGTGGGCCTTCGTCGCCGACCGGGTGAAGTTCGTGCGCTACTGGGATCTCGCTCCGGTGGCGCTGGGGGTGGAGGCGAGCCTGCGCGCCGACGGCTGGTCGGCGACCTTCGCCAAGCGACACGACGCGCTGCTGCTCGGCCCCGGCCTGCCGCCGCCTCCGAAGAAGACGCAGAACCTGCAGGCCTACGCGGCGCGACTCATGGCGTGCAGCCTGACCTACATCCGGCCCGAACTGCTCGACGCCCTGCAACGGCGCGAGCTCGGCCTGATCCTCGAACCGCTCCCCCCGGGCGTGCTCACCGAGCGCGACCTGTGGGCGGCCGGCTACCAGCCCTTCGAGCAGTGGGGCCTGCGCGCGTGGAAGCCGCAGGCGGGGAGCCGGCCCGCCGTGCGTGAACTGCACCAGCGCTGACGTCAGTCGCTGAACTCGCGCTCGATGACGTCCGCGAGGTGCATCGAAGCGGGCTGGCCGACACCACGCAGCGCTGCCGACGCGCCCGCGACATCACCCTCGGCGACCCGCTGGAGGGCCTGTTCGGCGACCCGGAAGCGCAGCAGCACCGCGAACCTGGACCGCGCCTGCTTCGCCGTGGCGATGGCGGCGGGCAGGTCTCGTGCGGCCACCAAGGCCTCGATCAGGTCGTCGAAGTACGGCGGGTAGCCGCTGCCCGAGAGGTCGATGGCCTCGCGCATGAGCTCGGTGGCCGCGGCGGGGTTGTAGAACGCCCCGCCTGGCCGCAGGAACAACTGGGCGCGGCGGTGCAGCAGGCTCACGTAGGCCGGGTCGCCGGGTTGGACCAGGGCTTCGAACAGCTCCAGCTGCGCGGCGGCCTCGACGTCCCGGCCGAGCGCGGTGAGCGCGCGCGCCTTGTTGAGCGCGACGAAGAAGTCCTGTTGGTCGAGCGGCAGCATGCGCTGCACCTGCTCCTGGGACAGGAACGTGGCCAGGGCCTCCTCGTGGCGGCCGACGTCGAGGTACAGGATCCCCAGGCTGCGCAGCAGCTCCACGTCCTCGGTCACGCCGGGCATGGCCAGGGCCTGCTCCAGCACGGCGATGGCGTCCTCCTTGCGGTTCATCGCGTCGAGCGCCTGGGCCCGCTCGAACACGAGCCGGGTGAGGTCGACACCGAGTTCCTGCAGCTTCACGTAGGTGGTCTGCATCTCGTCGAGCATGCCGAGCCGTCCGTACGCGTCCGCCAGCAGCTGGTAGCAGTCGCCGTCGGGCCGGACCTTTTCGAGCGCGGTGAGCGTCTCGAGCGCCTCCTCGGGGCGACCACTGCCGAGCTGCGACACGGCCTTGAAGCGCAGCGCCGCGGCGTTGTCCGTCGACCGGGCCAACGCGCGGTCGAAGTCGATCAGCGCGTCGGCGTGGCGCCCGAGCTGAGCCATGTAGCGGCCTCGGTAGATGTACGGCGTGGCGAGTTCGCCATCGAGGTCGAGGGCTTCCTCGAACATGCGCACGGCCTCGTCCCGCTGGGCCGTGTCGCCCGAGGTGGTCGCGGTCTCGAACAGCACCTCGGCCCGCATGGCCAGCGCGCGCGGCTTGCCCTGTTCGGTCTGCTCGAGGCCGTCGAGGGCGCGCTCGTAGGCGTCGGTGTCCTTCGCGACCACGGCCACCTGCGCCAGCAGGAAGAGGGCCTCGAGGTTGCGCGGGTCGATGAGCAGCGCCTGGTCGACGATCGGGATGGCCTCGGACGCCCGGCCCTGGTTCGCGTAGATCCGCGCCAGCGCCATCTTCGAGGAGTTGTCGTCGCTGGCCATGCTCGCGGCCGTGACCAGATCCGCCTCGGAACCCTTCAGGTCGCCCGAGCCCGCCTTCGCTCCGGCGCGCTTGGTGTACATCATGCGCCGGATCTCGTTGACGCGGAAGTCGTCGCCGACGACGTTCGCCAGCACCGCGTTGAAGGTCTCGATGGCCTGATCGTAGCGGCGGTCCTTGGTGTAGACGTCGCCGAGTGCGATCACCGCCTGGAGGAACTGCGGCCAGATCTCGACGGCCTGCTTGAAGTGTTCCTCGGCCTTGCTGTAGATCCCGTCGTTCTCGAACAGCACGCCGAGCTGATAGTGCACGCGGGCGCTCTCGCCCGAGACCTTCTCGGCCGCCTCGAACAGCTTGAAGGTCGTCTCGAAGTCGCGGTTGCGCTCCACGGTGCGGGCGCCGAGCAGCACGGCGATGGCCAGCACGACCAGCGCGCCCACGGGGTTCACCGCGCCGGGACGCTTCGAGCGCAGCAGCAGGTCCAGGACCGCGGCCGCGGCCAGGCAGGCCCCGAGCGAGGGCATGTAGGCGAGACGTTCACCGTAGAGCGTGCCGATCGGCAGCAGGATGTTGGAGGTGTAGACGGCCGTGCCGAGGAAGAACAGCAGGCCCCAGCAGAGTGCCGGCCAGCGTCCGATGCGCACGAGCCCGAGCACGAGCAGCATGCCCAGCAGCACGGCCGCCGAGAGCGGTCCCGGCTCGCCGAAGGACGACGACATCGGGATCGCGTTGAAGCTGTAGTCGATCGAGAGCGCGGCGGGCCAGAGGAACTGCCAGACCTCGAACGCCACCAGCTTCAGGCCGTTGATCAGGCGCATGCCGAAGTCGTTGAACGGCTCATGCATGAGCGGGTTGTCGAGCAGGCTGATGCCGTCGGAGCTCGGCGTGAGGTAACCCACGGCGGCGAAACGGATGGCGATGTGGACGCCGAGGATCGCGAGCATGCCGCCGTAGACGGTGATGCGCGGCACGAGCTCGAGCCCGTTGCCACGACGACTGCGCATGAAGTCGGTGAGCGCGGCGGCCGGAAGCAGGAGAATCGCGCCCTCTTTCCAGAGCGAGCCGACGAACATGACCAGCAGCAGCCCCACGAAGGGGCCGAACGCCACCCGGTCGGGGTCCTTCGTCGCCCGCTGGAACAGCAGCACGCCCCACATCACGAAGATCGCGGCGGCCACGTCGGAGAGACCGGCCACGTAGGCCACCGCCTCGGAGTGCAACGGATGCACGGCGAAGAGCAGGGCCGCCACGAAGGCCAGGCGCCCGTTGTCGCTCAGCATCAACGCGACGCGATACAACAACAGCACCGCGATGACGTGCCCGAGGATGTTGAGCAGGTGGTACGGCAGCGCCGGGAAGGTCGAGGACGGCGTCGGGAACACGCCGTCGTGCGTCCACGCCAGGACGGCCCACGCGAACACGGTGAACGGTCGGTACAACGCCTGGCCACGCGTCTGCAGCATGACCGGCCGGTCCTCGTTCACGCCGAGCCAGTACTCCTGCTCGAACGCGACGAAGGCCTGGGCGAGATCCTGATGCGCCGCCGTGACGGTGCGGTTGCGCACGATCAGGAACACGTCGTCATAGACGAGTTCGTAGGTCAGCGACTCGGCGAACACGCCGAAAGCGACCAACGCCAGGATCAGCCCGGCGAGCCAACCGCGTCGGCGCGGGGCCTCGGTCGGAGGTGTCGCGTCAGTCTGTGGGCCAGCGGCCGGCGCCGCGGGCGTGGCCGATGGCTCCACACCGGATGCGGCGGACGGGGCGGAAGACGGGGACGACTCCTCGCTCATGGTCGGGTGACCCTTCGGGAGAGGCGGAGGACTGCCTGGTCGATGGCGGTTCGGGAGCGCTCATCGGCCAGGGGGATTGAGGACAGGAGAATATCCTCTACGTCGGTCGCTTCGCATCCGTTCCGCAGCGCGCCACGGATGTGGGACTCGAGCGGGCGGGGCAGGGCCATCACCGCGAGTCCGGCGACGGCGAGCAACTCACGCTCTCCGAGCGTCAGTCCCGGGCGCGAGAGGATGCGCCCGTAGGCCTGCCCCAGGACCAGGCCCGCGAACCCCGGGACCAGACCGTCGAGTTCCGTGAGCACGTCCTCGGTGCTGTCGGCATAGACAGCCTCGAAGGTTGCCCTGCCAGTCGCGGCCAGGGCCTCGGGTGCCAGTGGCCGGCCCAGATCGATGGGTCCCGGACCCTCGCCGAGGGCCCCGCTCCGGCGCAGGGCGGCCAGGCCTTCGATGGCGCTGGGAAAGCCGGCGTAGGCCACCACCTGCACGGCGGTCTCGATCAGCGCCGCGGCGTCCGCGCCCCGTTCGGCGGCCAACCGGTAGAGCGCCTCGGTCGTCTCGATCCGGCGCACGCAGCTCGCCGCGTGGGCGAGGGCCAGGCAGCGCAGGCGGGCATCGACCAGGGGGCCGGCCGCCGGGCGGTCCACCGTGGCCGCGATCTCGCTCTGCAGGCTCACCAGGGACTCCGGGGCAGCGGGTTCGCGGGGGACCCTATCCCGGCGGGCACGGCGGGAGCAAGGCACCAGGAACCGGCTTCACCTGGGCTCTGAAGCTCGCCCTCGCCCCGGTGGCCGCCCATCGCCTTGACACCCCGCGGGCGCTTTCCTTTCATACGTGGCCCAACATGGGACGAGAAGGGGGCCCCGAGCGCCCAACGCCGCCCGCCAGTCGGTGCGTATGGGGTCGCTCGAACGGACCGCTCCCCCTCGGCCCGCCGGCGCCTTCGCCTCCATCGAGGCGCCCCAACCACCCGGAGTCCTCCGATGAAGCTCGTTCTCGCCTCGCTCGTCGTCCTCGGCCTGGCGGCCTCCACGGTCGCCCAGGAAACCGCCGAGGGCGATCGCAACCAGCTCCAGCCGCCGTCGGAAGGCAACCGCGTCGTCACCGGTGGGCTCGGCGCTCAGAACGTGGGCCCGATCGTGGCCGACATCCAGGAGCACCGCGAGCGTGAGCTGAGCTACGTCCGCCGCGCCTACGAGGTCGTGCCGTTCGAGATCCCGGAGGACATCGACGTCGAAGCCGACGTCGTCATGTGGGTCGGCGACCACGCCGTCACGCGCAACGAGTTCCGTCGCCGGGCCCTGATGTACGCCGCCGTGCATGCCGTCGAGCAGCACATCAAGCGCGTCGTCACCCTGGAAGAGATGGACCGTCGCATCGCGCTCGGTGTGCCCGCGTCCAAGTTCGAGGTGGACGAGGCCTTCATCGACGAGAAGCTCGATGAACAGCTCTCGCTGGTGGAGATCTCGGTCGAGCAGCAGATCCAGCAGAACCCCGACCTCGAGGCCAAGCGCGAGCAGGTCCTGGCCGAGTCCGAGGCCGCGTACCTCGAGTCGATCGAGACCAGCATCGGGATGGAGACCTACCGCAAGCTCATCGGCGTCGATGCGCTGTTCGAGAAGGTCTTCTGGCCCTACCGGCCCGACGGCGACGTGACCGAGGTCGAAGCCGACCTGACGCCCGAGAACGGTGAATCGGTCGAGCGCCCCGAGTGGTTCCCGCAGCCGACCTGGGATGCGCTGGCCACCGACATGAACACGCGCAGTCTGCGCCTGTTCCTCTACAACTCGGTGATCAGCGGCGAGGACGTTCCGGCGTTCTTCAAGACGAACATCATCACGCGCATCCTGGACGGCCTCCTGGCCGGCACCCACGTGCGCTTCTTCTTCGACGAGGAGCTGCCCGCCGACGCGATCTGCCGCATCGGGGAACGCATCGTCAAGATCGACGAGATCTGGCCCGAGGCCGAGGCCCAGATCGCCGACACCGACGTGCGCCTGATCCTGCGTGAGACCGCCAAGCTGCAGCTCATGCACGACGAGCTGGTCAAGGCCGACAAGGACTACAGCGACGAGGAGTTCGCGGCCGCCTTCGAGCTGCACGACGCCGAGTACCGCAACACGCTCTTCCCGCTGAAGAACATCGTCATGTTCCGCGGCTACGACTCGCTGAACCGCTACCGCGAGCACTTCCGCTACCGGAACGCGTGGGTCGACTGGCGCAAGGAGACCCTCGACAACGACGAGGTCATGGTGCACTTCCAGACGGGTGGCCGGCAGTTCTTCGAGCGCGGCAGCGTGGTCCTCGACACGGCGCTGGACAAGCTCGTCCCGAGGCCCTTCTGCGACGCGTCGTTCGAAGCGGCCGAGGACGAGATGCTCGAGTTCTTCGCGGGCGAGGCTGAAGGCGACTTCGCCGGTGTCGTGGCCAACTGGGCGCTCCCGCCCGTCCCGACGTCCCAGGGCGACGGTCGCACGTTCCAGCGCTCGCCGCTGCGCATGCGCCTGACCGAGTCCGAACTGTCGATCTTCCTGACCGGCTACAGCTTCGCGGACGACATCTTCTATCACGGGATTCCCGGGGAGGTGTTCGGACCGTGGGCACAGGAGTGCCGGCGCCACGCGTGGGGTGCCGAGAGCAACGCGGGGGTGTGGATGGCACGCGTGGACCAGTTCACGCGCCGCCAGGTGCTGGGGGCCTTCGACGGTCGTGAGTACCGGCTCGCGGTGGAGGACTACCTCGACCTGAACTACTTCGACTGGTCCGAGGATCTCCTCGAGGCGGCGCTGCCCTCGGTGCGGTTCGCCACCGGGAGTTGACCGCAGGGATGCCGTGGCGCCTGTTGCGTTCGGGCGCCGCGACACCGATCGAGAACATGGCCACCGACGAGGCGCTCTGGCGCTCGTCGGAGCCGCGACCCGCGCTGCGGCTCTATGCGTGGTCTCCGCCCGCCCTCTCGCTGGGGTGGTTCCAGCCACGGGAGGCCTTCGTGGACCGGGCGGCGCGGGCCGGTGTGCAGATCGTGCGCCGGCCCACGGGCGGCGGGGCGATCCACCACGACGACGAGCTCACCTTCTGCCTCGTCGCGCGCGCCGGGGAGGCTGGCTATCCGGCCGACACGTCGGCGGCCTACCGGGCCGTGCACGCGGTCGTCGCCGAGGCCCTGGCGGCGCTCGGCGCCGAGCTCACCCCGCGCGGAGGCGATGCGCCCCTGTCGGTGAGTCCCCGGGCGGCAACGCTCTGCTTCGAGGACACGACGGCCTTCGACCTGGTGGACGATGAGGGGCGCAAGGTCGTCGGGTCGGCGCAACGTCGTGACGGCACGCGCGTCCTGCATCACGGCTCGATCCCGCTGCAGGTGCCCGCGCTGTCTCCCGCCTCGGGCTCGGTCTCGCTCGCCGCCCGCCGTGCGGTGACCTGGAGCGAGGCCGCGGACCGGGTGACGGAGGCCTTCGCTCGCTGGCTCGGACCGCTGGAGGCCACCGAACCGACACCCGACGAACGGCAAGCGTCCCAGGACCTCGCCCACCACATGGCCGTCGATCCCGCCCGCCGTCAGCGTCGCTGAACGAACCACGGGCCGCGCATCCCGGGGCGCCTCGACGGTAGGATGGGTCCGACCCTCGGGAGTGCGACGAGGAAGGGGCGAAACCGGCACGGGCGTCGGGTCGCGGAACGGAGAACGCTGACCATGGATGTGCTCCTGGTGCAGGCGACGAGGGGTTGGCTCGACGACGCGCTGACGTTCGGCGGGGTCCTCGCGAGTCCCACCGAGCTGTGGCTCTGGTTGTGCCTGGCCCTGATGATCGTCGAGATCTTCACGGCCGGCTTCTTCCTCGGCGCCCTCTCGCTCAGTGCCCTGCTCACCGCGGGTGTGTCGGCGGTGGGCGTCGGCCCGCAGGGACAGCTGGCGGCCTTCGCGGTGCTCTCCATCGCGGGCCTGGGCTGGTTGCGACCGTTCGCGGTCAAGCTGCTCGACCGCGGCGACGTGGTGACCAACACCGACGCTCTCGTGGGCAGCGCGGCCACCGTGACGGCGCGCATCCCCGCCGGGGGCGTGGGGCGCGTGCAGCTGGTCAACGAGGAGTGGCGGGCCACCGCCACCGAGTCGTTGCAGGCCGGTGACGCCGTGCAGGTCGTGGCCGTCAAGGGGAACACGCTCAGCGTGGCGCGACCCTAGGCGTGGGACGCCGGGGCGGCCCGACACGTCGGGGGCCGGCCGGGCGAGTTGGGAAGGGCCGACGCAGCCGGGCCGGGCGCGAAGGCGCCTCGGCCTGAACGAAGGAGATCGACATGGACTTCATTCTTGGCGCGTTCGTCCTGCTCGCCGTGATCCTGGCCTGGAAAGGCGTCAAGATCGTCAAGCAGGCCGAGGTCATGCTCATCGAGCGCCTCGGCAAGTACCACCGCACGCTCACGCCCGGCATCAACGTGATCGTCCCGATCATGGAGGGGCCGCGGGACCTGGCCTGGATGCTCCCGATCCGCGCCGGCACGCGCGCCGGCAACCTGGTGCGCATGGCCGATCGCGTCGACCTGCGCGAGACCGTGCTCGACTTCCCGCAGCAGCGCGTGATCACGCGCGACAACGTGGTGATCGAGATCAACGGGCTGCTGTTCGCGCAGATCACCGACCCGATGCGCGCCGTCTACGAGGTCAGCAACCTGCCCATGGCCATCGAGAAGCTGGCCCAGACCACGCTGCGTAACATCATCGGTGAGATCGAGCTCGACAAGATCCTGAGCAGCCGCGACGAGATCAACGCCAAGATGCGCGAGGTGCTCGACGACGCCACCGACAAGTGGGGCGTCAAGGTCAATCGCGTGGAGCTGCAGGACATCAACCCTCCGGCCGAGATCCAGGTGGCCATGGAGAAGCAGATGAAGGCCGAGCGCGAACGGCGCGCCACGGTCCTCGAGGCGGAGGGCGAGAAGACCGCGCGCGTGCTGCGGGCCGAGGGCATGCGTGACGCCGAGATCGCCCAGGCGGAGGGCGAGAAGCAACGCCTGCTCCTGGACGCGGAGGGCGAGGCGGGCGCGCTGCAGAACATCGCACTCTCGCTCGAGAGCAGCGGCGTCGACCCGGCGCAGTACCTGATCGCCATGGAGTACCTGCGCATGATGCGCGACGTGGCCAAGACGCGTTCGGGCAAGGTCGTCTTCCTGCCCTACGAGTCGGCCAGCGTGCTGGGCAGCCTGGGCTCCATCAAGGAGATCCTGAGCGAGACCAAGCTGGGTGGCGGCGGAGAGGCCCTGCCGCCCGCGTGACGGCAGCGGCGTGCTCAGCGCTCGACGACGTCGATCGCACGCCAGCCGCGCACGAGGGCGCGGGACCCGGCCTCGAAGACGAAGCACTGCCCGCCGCCGTCGCCCGGTTGATCGTGCTCGCGTGCGATGGGGGCGACCCGGAGATGGGCCAGGAGCAGGGCGCCGACGCCTCCGTGCGCGATGATCGCGATGTCGCCGGCGGGTTGCGTGGATCGGCCCGTGGCCGTGATGACCGCATCCACCGCGGCGACGATGCGCGCCTGGGCGTCCACGGCGCGCTCCCAGCCGCGTACCGACTCGGTCGGCCGCGCGAAGAAGGCCTCCGCTGTCGCCTGGAACTCGTCCGGTGGCAGGTAACCCGTGGCCGCGCGGTCGTTCTCACCGAGCGCCTCGTGCGTCTGCGGCACGAGCCCGAGGTGGCCCGCCAGGATCGCCGCGCCGTCTGTCGCCTTGCGTTCGGTGCTCGACCACACCGCGGTGAGGTCCGCGACCCAGGGCTGGGCCAGCATCGTGGTCAGGCGCTGCCGACCGCGTTCGGAGAGGGGCCAGTCGGGAACGGGCACGTCCGGGTCGATGACCACCTCGGGGTGGGTGATGAACCAGACGAGTGCGGGCCCCGGTGTGGTCACGCTCAGCGCATGGCCAACACGGCATCCACCAGCGGCAGGTCGAGGGCCAGGTTGTGGTCCTCGCTGATCGGGACGTGCCACGGTTGGGCGTCCCGCTCGCCGATGCGCCCGAGGGCGAGGCAGGCCGCGGCCCGGCGTCCGGTGTGCTGCGTGACGTCGAGCGCCAGATCGACCAGCGGACGGACGTGATCGCTCCCGCCGATCGTGCCCAGCGTCCGCGCCAGCGGCAGCAGGTGCTGCGGATGGTCGGCCTGTTGCAGCAGGTAGAAGACCTCGTCGACGGCGCGCGCATCGCCGAGCATGGCCAGGCCCAGGGCGGGTTCGTCGTGGACCGGTGGTCCGCTGCGTCGATCGATGCAGCGCGCGGCGAGCAGGTCGGCGGCGTCGCCGTGCCGCAGCAACCCGAGCGCCAGGGCCAGGTAGGCGGCGAGGGCCTCGTCGCGCGTGCTGGCCAGCTCCTGCATCAGCACCGGCCCGGCCGACGGCAGACCCGTCATCCCGACGCCGAGCGCGAGCGCGCCCCGCACGCTGCGCTGTGACTCGGCCTCGAAGCGTTCCAGCAGCGCCTCGCCGAGGCTCTCACGCGTGTCGGCGCGTGCCCGGCCGAGAATGCCGGCGGCCAGCGCCGCCCAGGGTCGGTTGGACTTCCGCGTCGGCTTGCGGATCTCCCGCTCCAGCGTGTCGACGGCCAGGGTGCGCTCGCGGTCGGCGGGCTCGCCGCCGAGCCCCCGCCGGCTGGCCAGGTGCGCCACGGCCAGGATCGCGTGGTGCCGCGTGAGTTCGTCGCGTTCCTTCTGGAGGGTCGTGATCAGCCGGGGCAGCGACTGACCGTCGCCGAGCTTGCCCAGTCGACCGAGGGCGAGCACCGCGCACTGGCGCACCACGATCGGAGCCCCGTCATCGTCCAGCGCCTGGATCAACGCGGGCAGGGCCTCGGCGCGGCCCAGGCGGCCGAGGGCCGTGGCGGCCACGCCACGCAGGGCCGGGTCGGCCTGCTCCCGCATGACCTGCACCAGGAAGGCGACCAACCCGGGATCGCGCTCGTCGCCCAGCAGGCCGAGCCCGATGAGCGCCGCGATGCGGATCTCGCGTTCCGATTCGCCCAGCCGGGTCACGGCCTCCTTGAGCGGCTCGACGGCGGACGGCTGTCGACTCAGACCGAGCGCCAGGGCCGCGGCGGCCCGCACGGTCCAGGGCACGGTGCCGCCCGCGTGGGCCAGGGTCTCCGCGTCGACCAGCAGGTTCGACATGGCGTTGACGGTGGTCGGCGAGCGCAAGGCCCCGAGCGCCACGGCGGTGGCGGTCTGCAGCCCCTGGGACTCGTGGTGCAGCATCGGCGTCAGCGCGGACACGGCGTCCCAGGTGGTCTCGTCGTCGGCGCAGCGGCCGATGGCCAGTGCGGCCGCTTCGAGCACCTCGGGCGGCGAGTCCGGATCGGCGAGGAGCTGTCTCAGTGCCGGCAGGATCACGGTGTGCACGGTCTCGCGGTCGGGCCGGAAGCTCGTGGTGGCCCGACGACCTCGCGACGAGAGACGGCCGGCGCCGCCGGACACCACCATCGCGTCGAGGCGCGGAACCAGGTCGATGTAGGCGGACGCGTTGGCGAACCACCAGTCCTCCCAGCTGATCGCGCGCAGCGTGAGCGTGAACGGGTTGCCCGAGACGGGGGTGCTCGATCCCGGGTCGTCGGGCAGGAAGGTGACCGGGGTGCCCGTGGTCGGGCCGCGACTGGCCCGCCGTGAGCCTCCGCGCACGCCGCCGGTGGACGCGTCGGGCGCACCGATCGGGGCCTTGGCCACCGCGGGGCGTCCCCGTGCTCGCCCGCTGGCGCCCGAGGCCCCGGCGCCGACTCCGCCGCCGGCCGCATCGGGGGGGGGCGGGGCCATGGGCAGGGCACCGGGGGAGCCGCCGAACCCGCCGCCGTGAGCCGCCGCGTCCGTGGCTGTCCAGGCCAACACGCCGAGCGCGGCCGAGGCGATGGCGAAGGCACGCAGTCGGTGCCGGAGTTCGAGCATGCCCATCGCTCCCTCCTGGTGTGTTGTCCTCGATCCCGGCCCGCCGCCGTTCGGGGTTGCGGGCCGGCTCTCCCACCTCTGGGTACCACGGCGGCGGGGGATCGTCACGCGCCGGATGGGGCGTCGCGGCCACCCCAGGACGGGCCCGCGGGAGCGTCGCGCTTTCGCCCGGGAGCCCGCGACGCGTAGGGACTGCCGTCCAGGGCCCGCCTCGGTGGGCCAGCGGGGGCTTTCGCTCGGACCGTGAGGCTGGTTACCTGGGGGTCCGCCCGGAGGCCCGTCGATGACCGCACATGAGCAGATCGAGGAAGACGCGCGCGCCGGAAGACGTATCCAGGCCCAGGCACTTTCCCTGGTCCTGCCCCTGGCACCGTGCCTGCTCGCCGCCCTGCTCGCCGGCGTGCTCGCCGCGCCGATCGCGGCCGAGGTCGTGCGCGTCGAGATCGCCGAGCGCCGCGCCGTCCCCGGTGGACCTTTCGGCGATGCGGGCGAGTACGAACTGCTGCGCGGCACGATCCACTTCGCCTTCGATCCCGCCGCGCCCGCCAACACCGGCATCGTGGACCTCTCGCTCGCCGAGCGCGATGCCGACGGGCGCGTCACCGCCCACGGTGACCTCGTCGTGCTCAAGCCGATCGATCCCGCCCTCGGCTCCGGCACGGCGCTGCTGGAGGTCAGCAACCGGGGGGGCATGGCCTCGTTGGGCTACTTCAACCGCGCGCGCTTCAGCAACGACCCACGCGACCCGGCGCACTTCGGCGATGGCCTGCTCATGCGCCAGGGGCTCACGGTGATCTGGGTCGGTTGGCAGTTCGACGTGCCCGAGGAGCCGGGGCGCCTGCGCTTGCACGTGCCGCGGGTCGGGAGTGACGCCGCGCCGATCACGGGGCTCGTGCGCGCCGACTGGGTCGTCGATGACGCGGTCGACGTGCTGCCCCTCGCGCACCGCGATCACGTCGCCTACCCGGTGCTCGACCCTGGCGACCCGCGGTGTGTGCTGACCGTGCGCAGCGGCCGCGAAGCCCCGCGGCGGCTCGTCCCGCGCGAGGCCTGGAGCTTTCCGGATCCCACCCACATCGCGCTCCGCGGCGGCTTCGACGTCGGGTCGATCTATGAGCTGGTCTACCCGGCGCGCGATCCGGCGGTGGTGGGGCTCGGTCTGGCGGCCGTGCGTGACACCATCAGCCATGCCAAGTACGACGACGACGGCGTCTTCGGCGTCGAACGCGGCCTGGCCGTGGGCATCTCCCAGACCGGCCGGTTGCTGCGTCACTTCCTCCATCAGGGCTTCAACACCGACGAGCAGGGCCGGGCCGCGTTCGACGGTCTGCTGATCCACAGCGCCGGCGCCGGCCGAGGCAGCTTCAATCACCGCTTCGCGCAGCCCAGCCGCGATGCCCACCGCTACTCGGCGTTCTTCTATCCCACCGATCTCTATCCGTTCGCGAGCCGCGCGCAGCGCGATCCGGTCACGGGTCGGCAGGAGGGACTGCTCGACCGGCTGCCGTCGCCGCACGTGCCGAAGATCTTCGCCACCAACACCGGATACGAGTACTGGGGGCGCGCGGCGGCCTTGATCCACGTCACGCCCGACGGGCTGCTCGACGTGCCTCCGCATCCCCGCGAGCGCCTGTTCCACCTGGCCAGCGGGCAGCACTTCGTCTCGCGCTCGCCGCGCAGCGCCGCCAACCGCCTGCCCGAAACCGACGGCTGGCTGGGCAACCCGCTCGATTTCCTGGTCACCGAGCGCGCGCTGCTGGTCGCCCTGCAGGAGTGGGTCGATGACGACGTCGAGCCGCCGTCCAGCCGCATCCCACGGCTCGCGGAGGGGACGCTGGTACCCGTCGAGGCGCTGGACTTCCCGGTCGTGCCCGGGCTGGCGCCGCCGCGCGTGGCGCACGTGGCCTACCGCGCCGACTACGGCCCGCGCTTCGGGCGCGGTGTGATCGACCAGCAGCCGCCGTCCCTGGGCCGCCCGTTCCCCGCCCTGGTCCCGCAGGTCGATGAGGCGGGCAACGAGCGCGGCGGCGTGCCGACCGTCGAGACCCTGGTCCCGCTGGCGACCTACACGCCCTGGAGCCTGCGCGACGGCTTCGTCGGCAGCCCCGAGGAACTGCGCGACTTCGTGGGCTGCTACGTGCCGCTCCGGCTCACCGACGCGGAGCGCTTCCTGGTCGGGGACG
>JAJDER010000186.1 GCA_029259725.1 Planctomycetota bacterium
GCGGCGCCCTCGTCGGCGATGGCGTCCAGCAACCAGGCGCAGGCCTCGAGCGGGATCTCGTCGAGCGAGCCGGCGTCGATGAGCTGGTCGCGGACGTCGCCCAGCACCGCGCTGCCCGCGCGGGCGGAGACCCAGCTCGCGTAGGCGCGCAGCGTCGCCCGCGTGCGCTTCGACAGCGAGGTGTCGCCAACGCCGGAGAGCGAGACCGACCCGGCGTAGGCCAGCGCCTCCGCCAGGTCATGCGGGTTCACGTCGAGGCCCGCCCGGTCCGCCACGAGCAACGCGTGCGTCGCGTGGAGGCTTGCGAAGGGGTAGGGATCACCTCGATCCCACAGCCGGAAGCCGTCGTCGCCGACGCGGCGGGACGCGATCACGTCCACGTTCTCCTGCAGGCCGACCATGAGCGTCTCGCGATCGGGCAGGTCCTCGATGTCGAAGGCCACCAGCACGTCGGACACCGAGAGCAGGCCCAGCACCCGCGACGCGAGCTGCTCGGTGCAGGCGAAGGGATACCCGTCCAGGTAGAGCACGGCGTCGGTCAGCGAGGCCAGGGCGGTCGAACTCGTGGTCAGCCGCAGGCCGCCGAACTCGGGGTGCACGTCGCGCGGCGTCAGCACGGGCTGCTCCACGGGCACCTCGTCCACGGTGCCGTAGGTGGCGAAGCCCTCGACCGTGGCCGGGGTCCACACGGGCACTGTCACGTAGGCCGCGTCGGCGCGATCGGGCGCGGCGGCGGCGATCCACATCCGCGCGGTGCCCACCTCGGTGGCCTCGGCGGGCACCCGCACCTCGACCCGATCGTGGGCCGGCACGGTGACCCGCAGACCGGCGCCGCCGGTGAGCGTCACGCGCGTCGCCCCCACCGCGAGGTCCACCTCCAGCGCTGCATCGGTGCCGTTCTGCAGCACGATGGGCAGCTCGAAGCGATCGCCCCAGGACAGGAAGCGCGGCGCGCTGGGTCGCACCATGAGCGGCAGTCGCGCGGTGATGTGGGCTTCCCCTCGGCCGAAACGCGCCACGCCGTCGGTGGCGAAGGCCGCGACGCGATAGCGCGTCAGGCTGTCGGGCAGGGTCACGGGGACGGCCACGCGTCCGTCCGCATCGGTCACGGCCGAGGTCTCGAACAGGGCCAGCGCGCTGAAGTCGATGCGCAACCTGATCGGCGGCTCGCTCGACCCGGCGCTCTCGGGGCCGCCGCCGCCGTTGTACCCGAGTTGCATCAGGGCGCTCATGTCGTCCTCGCCGAGCTCATCGGCGAAGGCCCGCGAGGACCTGATCGTGCTGCCGGCTCTCGCGCCGAACTTGCCCCCGGCTCCACCGCCGACGCCGATGATCTGGTTCCCGGGCCCGACGAACCTCCAGGACCCGGCCACCATCTCGCCCGCCGCCAGGTGCAGGTGCTCGCGCAACTGCTCGGTGACACCGGCGGTGTGCCGCCGCGGATGGAAGCTGGAGATCGGGTCACCCCAGTCGATGCCCGACAACGCCAGCAGCGACTCGTCCACGACGATGACCACGACCTGCCCGTCGGCCACCGGTTCGCCGTCCGCGTCGACCACGGTCACGTCCACGACGGTCTCGCCGCCGGGCTCCAGCGCCTCGTCGTGCGGGGTGGCGCTGACCTCCAGGACCTTGCGCAACGGCGGCACGTCCAGGCTCAGGCTGCCCATGGCGTAGGCCGGTCGCGGCGGCGCGCCGGCCAGCGGATCGCCGGCGTCGTCCACGCGGGTGGACGCCCCGACCAGCTGGACCTCGACCGTGATCTGCGGCACGTAGGCCTCATGGATGGGCACCTCCAGCACGGTGGAGCCCTCCTGCACGCGGAAGCGGCGACGTTCGACGTGACCCTCGCGCTTGACCAGGAGCAGGCCCTCGGCCGGCGCGAAGGGCGCCAGCACCAGCAGTTCGGCGACCTCACCGTCCGCGTAGCCCTGCTTGTCCGGGATCAGCTCGACCGTCTCGCGCTCGATCGAGGAACCCTGGCTCGGCCGCGCGCCGCCCGCCACCCACAGCGTGAGCTGACTCTGGTTCGGGCGTCCCTGGTCGTCGTGCACGCGCGCGGTGACGCGCCAGCGCCCGCCGCGGACGCCGTCGTCCTCGTCGGAGAGATCGAACCGCACCGCGACCGGCTCGGCCGCCGAGGACACCGTGCGTTCGCGCGTGTCGACGGCCTCCTCGCTCCAACCGTCCCGCCCGGAGCGCCACTGCAGCCGCTCCGCGACGACCGTGACCAGCCGCTCGGCGATCACCACGCCGTCGATGTCCACCGCCAGCAGGTCCAGCTCCAGGTCCTGCCCGACGCGCAGGAAGGTGCGCTCGGTGCGCAGGCCGACGTAGGTGTCGGCCGGGTGCAGCACGTAGCTGGCCGACGCCGACCACTCCTGCCGATTCACGTCCTGGACCGAACCCTGCACCGTCACGCGCTGCGGCAGCGGCGGGTCGACCGAGACCGCGTGGACATCGAGACGGTGTCGGCCGGATGGATCGGTGCGCCCGGAGAACGACGTGTTCGTCGACGACGACCGGGAGCTGTGCCCCCACCACGGCACCCAGGTGCCGAACACGAAGTCGTCGTGCCCGGGTGGCGCGTAGCTCGTCTGCTGCGAGGTCACGCGCCAGTCCACGGCGGCGTCGGCGAGGGCGCCACCCGAGTAGTACGTCGCCTCGACCGTGGCCACGGCCACCTCACCCACGAGGTGCGGCCCCTCGGACACGCTGGCGGCGACTTCGTACTCGGGGCGGCGGAACTCCTGGATGTCGAAGCGATGGGAGCCGGTGTGCTTGCGCCCGTCCGCGGACGTCGCCGCGAACTTCACCTGGCCGCGGCCCAGGTTGCTGCCGGCCGGCAGCTCGAAGGACAGCGCGAAGCCGCCCCAGCGGTCCAGCGTCGCCGTGCCCCGCGCGACCTCCTGCCCGCGCGGATCGGTCGCGCTCCAAGTCAGGTCATCGACCCAGGCGCGGGCCGGCGCCACCCCGCCGCCCTCGCGGTACTCGACCCGACGCACCCAGCCCTTCAGGTTCACGGTCTCACCGGGCTTGTAGAGGTGCCTGTCGTCGAGGGCGAAGAAGCGCGCACTGTCCAACCCGAGCTTCTGCTGCCAGCCCGAGCGCGGCGTCCAGCGCGGTGCGGCGGCGTAGTCCTGCCAGCGCATGCTCCCGGGCAGCACGGCGCTGTCACCGTCCGCCTCGGCCACGATCCACTGCGGGCCCGTCACCTCGCCGGGCAGTGCGACCACTCCGAGCCCGGAGTCGTCGGTCCGGCCGGGCTCCGCCTGCTCACCACCCGGCCCCCACAACGAGACGCGGACGCCCGGCGCGGGAGCCCCGTCGAGCAGGGAGTTGGTCCACACCACCAGGTCGTCCTGGTCGCTGAAGGCGTCGACGGCGAGGCCGGTGCGCTGGATCCAGGCGCCCCACCACCAGCCGCGATCCTCGGGATCCGGGACCGGCGTGCCGGGCTCGACGAGATCGCCGGCCAGCGGGCGGCTGAGCACGATCACGTGACCGCGGTCGGCCTGCAGCGCGGGAGCCAGGTCGATGAGCGTGGTGACGGTCACATCGGGCTCGTCCACGCCGGTCATCATCCGACCGCCGGAGACGACCTCCCCGGGCCAGTCCGCGCCCGCTGACTGCAGCTGCTGCATGGCGCGGCCGAAGGCGGCCCAATCGCCGGCCGTGACGCGACGCAGCTCGAACTCGAAACCGTCCAGGTTGCGCGTGCTGATCGGGTACGTCGCCGGCGCCTGCGGATCGGCCACGACCATGCCCGACCGCGCGGCCATGCCGGGGTCCACCGGCCCGATGTCGAAGGTCACCGTGCGCGGCGCCCCCAGGGTCTGACCGTAGGTGTCGCGCAACGCGGCCGAGAGGGTCAGGGCGTAGCTCGTGCGCGGCGCGTGCTCGCCCGAGACGTAGAGCGTGTCGCCCCACCAGCGCAGCGACAGTCCCGGCAGCGCGGGCTCGATCGAGATCCAGCCGTCGCGCCCCTCGTCCTCGGCGATCGGATTGCTGAACTCGAGCGACCACTGCGAGCCGGGGGGGACCTCGTCGTCGGGCTCGGTGTCCAGGAGCCGCATGGCGCCGTAGGTGCGGAACTCGAAACCCTGATCCCTCTCGGTCGTCCGCGGACCCTCCGCCGAGGGCGTGCCATCGGGCAGCACGACGTCGAAGCCGGTGTCGAGCGGCAGGGGCTCGACCGGCGTGAGCACCACGAAGCGACCGGGCTCGGCGCGATCGACCAGCGAGGAGACGGTCGCGTCGGCCTCGATCTCCTCGGCGCTCGCCCTGCGCACGTCGTGCCCGCTGAAGAAGCCGGAGTCCAGCTCCACGCGCGCCGCGATCACCTCGGCATCCACGGCCTGGTCGAAGCCGAGGAAGATCAGCGGTTGCCGGGCGTGCGGGCCGCCGGTGGGCCAGGACGACGTCAACCGGACGGGGGGCGTGGCGAAGCTCCACGAGAGGGGCTTGGTCAGGCGGCCACCCGTGGCCGAGGTCGTGCCCAGCGGCACCGTCGCGCGATAGCGCGTGGCCATGGCGAAGCGCGGCTCGGGCTCGAACACCAGCGTGCGCGTCCCGACCCAACGCCAGCTGCCGTCCACGGCCGGCTCGAGCCGGACGGGCACATCCCTCGCCGACAGGACGCCCTGGGAGGTGAGCGGGACCATCGGCTGGGAGAAGGTGAGGTTCAGCGACGGCGCGAGGAGCACCTCACCCTCGGGGGCGAAGCGGTCCACGGCGAGCGAGATCGATGCGCTCACGTCCGGGGCGTCGCCGGCGGACGCGGTCGGCGGGAAGGGCGCGGGCAGGTCGCCGCCGGGGCTCGGTGCGGGGAGGCTGGCCGGCGGGAGGGCGAAGGTGGCCTCGCCCCGGCTGTCCTCGGGAAGCGGCGGGAGACGCGCCAGCAGCCGCTCGATCGTCGCGGAGTCGAGCGGCGTGGTGACCGGGTCGGGCGGCGCGGTCGCACGGCCCGTGGGTACGCCCTGGTGATGGTCGAGACGCACGCTCAGGCCTTCGGGCTCGACCTCGGAAGGCTCGTCGACGGGACCCGCCACTCGGGCGAGCCCGGCAACACGCGCCGCGTCGGGGCTGCCGGCGGCCGGCCCCTGGAGGATCGCCGGCCCGACTGTCGCCGCGGCACCTCCTTCGGAGACGGGCACGGTGTCATCGAAAGAGCCGCAAGCGGCGAGGATCGACAGCAGCACGAGCAACGCGGACAACAGGCGACCTGGCATGGATCCTCTCCCGGGGCGGATGACACCGGTCCCAGCGACGGAGTACGGAGTGCATCCTTAGGCCGTGGGCCCCGGCTTTCCCCGCGCCGTGCGCAACCGGTATACCCGACGCGGGGTGCCGGTGACCCGCCCGACGAACCGGGGACGTCCCGGTCCGGCCCCTCCCAGGAGATCGACGTGCCCAGCCTCTTCACGCGCATCATCGACGGTGAGCTCCCGGGTCGCTTCGTCTGGAAGGACGAACTCGCCGTGGCCTTCCTCACCATCAACCCGATCAGCCCGGGCCACACGCTGGTCGTCCCG
The DNA here is from genome assembly GCA_029259725.1 of Planctomycetota bacterium. Taxonomy (GTDB): domain Bacteria; phylum Planctomycetota; class B15-G4; order B15-G4; family B15-G4; genus JAJDER01. Next base: position 5,535 of record JAJDER010000186.1, read on the forward strand.
CGCGAGGAGGTGGACCACTGGGTGGACATGTCCCCCGCGCTGACCACCCACGTCATGGACGTCGCACGCCGGGTTGCGCGCGGCATCGCCCACGGGTTCCCGTGCGCCAAGGTCGGGGTGATGATCGCCGGCCTGGAGGTGCCCCACACGCATGTGCACCTGCTCCCGATCGTGAGCCTGGGTCAGATGAGTTTCGACCAGGCCGACCCGGACCCGGATCCGGCGGCGCTGGACGCGGCGGCCGGGACGCTCCGCGCGAGCCTGCGCGAGCTCGGCTACGCGCAGGTCAGCGAGTGACGCGCGCGGCGTGGGCGTCGCAGCTGTCGCAGCTGTCGCGGGCGGCGCGGGCGGCGCCGCGGACGTGTGCCTAGCGCAGCCGCGGCTGGACCGTCAGCGTCAGCCGCTCGTAGCCGGTCTCGGTCGGGCGCAGCACGGCCCAGGACATCTCGGGCAGCGAGAGATCGATGGCCTCGAGGCGCCCGACCATGTCGGCCAGCCCCTCGATCGCGTGCCCGTCCACGGCCACGACGACATCGCCCTCGAGCAGCCCCGCCTCGCCGGCCGGCGCGTCGGGGATGACCACCGTGACCACGGCGCCGGCGGGCTTGGCCGTCCCGGCGGGCGGCTCGATGGCCCTGGTGCCGCCGAAGACCGCGCCCACGTAGACCGTGGGAATGAACAACAACGCCTGACCCGGCGCGAGGGTGAACTCGGGCGGTGTGGCCATGTCGTCCAGCGCCTGCACGAAGCCGCGCGCGAAGTTGCCCACGGCTTCCACGCCCTCGGCGTTGATCTTGTAGCTGTCGTCGCTGGTGCGGTGGTAGTCGTCGTGCAGGCCGGTGAAGAGGAACGCCACCGGGATCTTCTTCTCGTAGAAGCTCGTGTTGTCGGACGGCGCGGCGCCCGGGGAGTCCTGCAGCACGTCGAGATCGAGTTCCGAGGCCAGCTCGTCCACGAGAGCGGGGATGAAGTCCGCCGTGCCCGTGCCGCCCACGACCAGACGACGCGCGGTGAGCCGCCCGACCATGTCGAGGTTGAGCATGAACACGGTCTGCGTCAGGGGCCAGACCGGGTTGTTCACGTAGTGGCGACTCCCGAGCAGCCCCAGCTCCTCGCCGGAGTACCACTGGAACATGATGCTGCGGCGCGGACGGTTCTGCGGTCGCGCGAACCAGCCGGCCAGTTCGAGCACCGTGGCGGTCCCCGAGGCGTTGTCGTCGGCGCCGTTGTGGATCTGGTCCTCGATGAAGTCGAGGGCGTTGCCGCTCTTGCCGAAGCCGACGTGATCGTAGTGCGCGCCGATGACGATGAGTTCGGGGCGCAGGTCGGCGTCCGTGCCGGGCAACAACGCCAGGATGTTGCGCGCCTGGTTGCGCCCGCCGGAGAAGGGCCCGCCGGGCGCGGGCACCTCGAAGGTCTGGAACCAGGTGCCGCCCTCGCCCGCCGGTTCGAGCGCGTCGATCTCCTCGAGCACCGAGACGATGTAGGCGGCGGCTCGGCGTTCGGCCGCCGTGCCGGCGTGTCGACCCTCGAACAGATCGGAGGCCAGCACGTCGATGTGGTCCACGATGGCCTCGCCGTCGAGGCCCGTGACGGTGGCCGAGCCGGTGGCCGAGCCGGTGGCCGAGCCGGTGGCCGAGCCGGCGGCCGAGCCGGCGGCCGAGCCGGCGGCCGCATCCAGGAGCGCGGCGCCACCCTGCTGGGCACGGAGGTCCGGCGAGAGCCCCGGCAGGACGAGCAGCGCTGTCAGGGCGGCGGTGAGACGGGAAGGGTGCACGCTCGGACCTCCGGAGTCGGGACGCAGCTTACGTGCGGTGCCGGACCGGCCGTGGTGTCGATCCGATGTCAGCGGGCGCCTCAGAAGAGCGACGAGGCGCCTTCGCCGGCGAGCTCCACGAGCGGCGCCTGATAACAACCCAGGACGACGATCACGAGGACGCAGAGCAGCAGCAGGCCCTTGGTCCAGCCCGAGATCTCGAGCACCGAGGTGTCCTTGGCGTCTCGCATGAAGACGCGCTTGATCACGCACAGGTAGTAGTAGAGCCCCACGACGATCATCACCAGGCCGAGCACGACCAGCGCCATCATCGCCGGGTCGTGCATGGCCTGTTCCATGGCGGCGCGCAGGATCATGAACTTGGCGATGAAGCCCGCCGTCGGCGGGACGCCGGCCAACGACAACATGGCGATGATGAAGACGATCGCCAGGAACGGCGAGCGGTCGCGCAGGCCGTTGATGCGGTCGAAGCCGGCATCATCGGCGGTGCGCGACACGACCACGATGACCAGGAACGCGGCGATGTTCGCGAACAGGTAGGTGGTCATGTAGAAGAGGATCGCGGTCGCCGAGTCCTGCGTGTGGGTCGCGAACGCCATCATCAGGAAGCCGGCGTGCGCGATGCCGGAGTAACCCAGGAAGCGCTTGAGGTCCTTCTGGGGGATCGCGCCCAGGTTGCCCATGATCAGCGTCAACCCGGCCAGACCCGCGAGCAGCGTGGTCCATTCCGACGCGGCCGGCCCCAGCACGGTGTAGACCACGCGCATGAGCAGGACGACCCCAGCGGCCTTGCTGCCCACCGACAGGAACGCGGTCACGGGCGTCGGCGCGCCCTGGTAGACGTCCGGCACCCAGACGTGGAACGGCACCACGCCGATCTTGAACGACAACCCGACGAGCACCATCAGCAGCCCGAAGGTCAGCGCGCCCGACATCGGCTCGCCGTTGTTGACCACGGCCGACACCTCGGCGAATCCGAAGCTGCCCGTGGAGCCGTAGACGAACGCCAGGCCGTAGACCAGGAAGGCCGCCGCGAGGGCGCCGACGATCACGAACTTGATGCCCGCCTCGATCGAGCGCGGGAGCTGCGGCCGGAAGGCGGCGAGCAGGAAGAGCGTGATCGTGACCAGCTCGAGGCCCACGAACAGGGTCACGAAGTCGTTCACCGAGGCGAGCATGCACATGCCCAGCGTCGTGAAGACGATCAGGATCGGGAACTCGGCGCGGCCCGCGGGGAACCGCGCTTCGTAGGGCCCCGACAGCCCCATGATGAACAGGGCCGTGACCAGGAAGAAGCGCTTGAAGTAGATCGCGAAGCTGTCGAGCGTGCCCCAGTCCGCGCCGAGCACCGGCACCAGCGTGAAGCTGTCGGCGAGCACCAGGCCGAGCCCCAGGAAGGTCACCAGGCGCACGGCATCCGCGGGCCCGGTGAGCTTGCCCTTGCCGATGAACAGGTCGGTCAGGATCAGCACCAGCGCCAGGACGGCGAGCTTGACCTCGGTCCCGAAGACGGCGAAGAGCTGGGTGGTGTCGATCTCCACGTCAGGCTCCCAGGGCCGCTTCGGCGGCCAGCAGCGTGTCGATGAGGGGCGCCACGCCGGTCTCGATCAGGGCCACGATCGGCTTCGGGTAGAAACCGAAGATCAGCAGCACGCCGATGAGCAGCAGGAAGGGCGCGCGCGCGAGCAGCGTGTTGGCGTCCTTCAGGTCGTCCCAGCGTTGCTTGCGCGGACCGTAAAAGCTGTCGCGGTAGGTCCGCAGCAGGTAGGTGGCCCCGATCACCAGGCCGAAGATGGCCAGGATGGTCGGGATCGGGTAGCGCTCCCACGAGCCCACCAGCACGAGCAGCTCCGACGCGAAGTTGGCGAACCCGGGCAGTCCCAGCGAGGCCATGGCTGTCATCAGGAAGAGCATGCCGACGAACGGGATCTGCTGCAGCATGCCGCCCAGGTCGTCGAGCTCGCGCGTGTGCGTCTGGTCGTAGAAGAAGCCGATGAGCGCGAAGGCCAGGGCCGTCATGACACCGTGGGCGAACATCAGGAAGACCGCGCCGTCCATGCCCATGACCGTCAGCGACGCGAGACCGAGCAGCACGTAGCCCATGTGCGAGCTCGAGCTGTACCCGATCACGAACTTCATGTCGCGCTGGGTCATGGCGATGTAGCCGCCGTAGATGATGTTGAAGCAGCACAGCACGGCGACGACCGGCAGCCAGGTCACCGCGCCCTCGGGCAGCAGCGGCATGGCCACGCGGATGATCGCGTAGCTGCCCAGCTTCATCAGCACGCCGGCGTGCATCATCGAGGCCGCGGCGGGCGCGGCGGCGTGGCCGCCCGGCGACCAGGTGTGCAGCGGCCACATCGGCGCGATGGTCGCGAAGCCGATCAGCAGCAAGGGGAACAGGATGCGCTGGTCGGCCAGGTCCAGGCCGCCGCCGTGCTTGACCGCGTCGGTGAGCGCGATCAGGTCGAAGGTCGGCTCGGGCGTCAGGCCCGAGAAGTAGACCATCAGCAGTCCGGCCAGGGCCACGACGGCACCCGCTGTGAGGTACAGCGTGAGCTTCATCGTGGCGTACTCGCGGTTGGCACTGCCCCAGTACCCGATCAGCAGGT
>JAJDER010000187.1 GCA_029259725.1 Planctomycetota bacterium
AGACGGCCGTGCCCCCGCGCTCCACGATCGACCGCACCGTCGGCAGCGCCGCGCGGATGCGCAGGTCGTCGGTGATCCGCCCCGCCTTCAGGGGCACGTTCAGGTCGAGACGCACGAGCACCGTGCGGGCTGCGACATCGAGCTGATCGACGACCTGAGCGGCCATGGTGCGTCTCCGCTCAGCCCTTGCAGGCCTTGGCGATCAGGTCCACGACGCGGTTGCTGTAGCCCCACTCGTTGTCGTACCAGGACACGACCTTCAGCAGGCTCCCCCCGATGACCATGGTCGACAGGGCGTCGAAGACCGACGAGTGCGGGTTGCCGATGATGTCGCTGCTGACGATGGGATCCTCGGTGTACTGCAGCACGCCCTTCATGGGACCGTCCGCCGCGGTCTTGATCGCCGCGTTGACCTCCGCGGCGGTCGTGTCGCGGCCGAGCCTGACGGTCAGGTCCACGACCGAACCGTTCACGACCGGCACGCGCATGGCCATGCCGTCCAGCTTGCCGGCCAGCGCCGGGATCACCTTGCCCACGGCCTTCGCGGCGCCGGTGGTCGTGGGAATGATGTTCTGGGCTGCCGCGCGCGCGCGGCGCAGGTCCTTGTGCACCTGGTCGGCGATGCGCTGGTCGTTGGTGTAGGCGTGCACGGTGGTCATCAGGCCGTGCTCGATCCCGAAACCGTCGAGCAGCACCTTGGCCACCGGCGCCAGGCAGTTCGTGGTGCACGAGGCGTTGCTGATGATCTGCGCGTCGGCGGCGAGCGCGGCGTCATTCACACCGAGCACGATGGTCGCGTCGATCTCGTCCTTGGCGGGAACGGTCAGCAGGACCCGCGGCGCGCCGGCGTCGAGGTGCTTGGAGATGTCCGCGCGCGTGCGGAAGATGCCCGTGGACTCCACCACGCAGTCGACGCCCAGCTCCTTCCACGGCAACGCAGACGGGTCTCGCTCGGCGGTGACCCTGACCTCGTGACCGTCCACGACGAGCGCGCCCTCCCGGCCGGACACCTCGCCCTGGTACGGCCCCATGACCGTGTCGTACTTCAGCAGGTGCGCGAGGGCCTCGGGCGAGGACAGGTCGTTGACCAGCACGATCTCGAAGTCGTGCCGGGCGGCCATGATGCGGAACACGGTGCGGCCGATCCGGCCGAAGCCGTTGATTCCGATGCGGAGGGTCATGGGGATCTCGTGCAGGGTGTGGGGGGCGGCAGCGCCGGAGAAAGGCGGAACAGTCTACCGGTCGGCGCGAGCCGGGAAAACGGCCCGGACCCCGCTACCCTGGAGCGGTGGAGAGCCCCACCGCGTGCGTCGATCGTGCCGCCGTCGGCCTGCTCGCGGGATCCGAGCCGGTGCTGGTCGCGGTGTCGGGCGGAAGCGACTCGGTGGCCCTGCTGCTGGCGGCGCGGCACGCCCTGGGGCGCAGGCTGCGAGTCGTCCACGTGGATCACGGGCTGCGCTCGGCCTCCGCCGCCGATGGGTGCTGGGTCGCGCAGCTGGCCGCTTCGCTGGGGGTGCCCGTGCGCATCGAGTCGGCGGCTCCCGGCTCCCACGGCGGTGGGCGCACCGAGACCGCCGCGCGTCGCCGACGCCTGCCCGCCCTGGCCCGGGCCGCGCGCGACGAGGGAGCGCGCTGGATCCTGCTGGCGCACCACGCCGACGACGACCTCGAGACCCTGCTGCTCCAGCTCCGTCGCGGGCACCGCGGGGATCGGATCCTGGCCGGGATCCCCCCGGTGCGGGCCCTCGATGCCGACGTGTCCGTGGTGCGCCCCTTCCTGCTCGGCGACGCGCCGCCCGATCGCAGGGCGCTCCAGGCCTTCCGCCGCGCCGCGGGCATCGGTCACCGGGACGACCCCAGCAACCGCGACACCTCGGTACCTCGCTCGGGGCTGCGACGACGCCTCGCGGCGGGTGACCTGGCCGACCTCGCCGGTGACGCCTTCCGGATGGAGTGGCTCGCGCTGCGCCGTCGTGCGCGCGGGCGCCTCGAGGCGCGGCTGCTCGCGGCGACCGTCGACCTGCACCGGGGTCTTCAGCCCATCGGTCTGGGATGCCGACTCGACCGCTCCGCCATCCCACCTCTGCGTCCGTCCACGCCCACCGAGCCCGCGCGACCCGACGAGGACCTCGCCGAGCGGCTGTCGCTCCTGGGAGCCTGCCTCGCGCGAAGCCGCCGGGTCGATCCGCGCGGCGCCGTGCTGCGCCGGCTGCGGCAGGCACTCGCCGCCGGGCGCGGGGACGTCGAACTGCCCGCGTCGCCCGAGAGCCTGCTCATCACCGCCCGCCAAGACGGCCTGCACCTGCCGCGCGAGACCCTCGGCCCGGGAGACTCCACGAGCCGCATCCTGACCGCCGTGGCCCGCGGGTCGCTCTACCCCTGACCGTCCTCGGCGACGCTCAGCGCACCTTCCAGCCGCGGAGCAGCGTGGGTCCGGCGCGTTCGACGAGCACGTCGCCGCACGGGAACAGGAACGCGCTCAGGCCCGCGGCGAGCAACTCACCGGTGGTCTGATCGCGCAGCAGCGAGGAACCGTCCGCGGCCCGCGTCACCAGCAGCCCACCCACGACACCGATGGGCGTCTCGCCCGCAGGCCCGCGCCACAGGGCGTGCCCGTCCGCCGCCGAGAGCCCGATCAGTCCCGACCTCGTGGAGACCGTGACGACGCCGGCCGCCACCACGGGCATGCCGGTGGGCTGCTCGCCGGGAAGCGACTTCCACACGACCTCGCCGGACGATCCGTCGAGCGCGTAGACGGCCGGATCGTCGCTGGCGACGTAGACCCGGTCGCGGTCGAGGACCGGGCGGCCGACCACGCCCCCGGTGCGGGACATCCAGGCCTCCCCCGTGGTCCCCGAACGCGTCGTGTGCGCGGCGCGCACGGTTCCGTCGTGGCAGGCGTAGATCACCAGGCCGACATCGCTCAGCTGCGCCGGTCCCTGCAGGATGCCGGGGAGCCCGAGCGACCAGTTCACCAACCCGGTGGCGAGGTCGCGCACCACCAGGCGGTCGCCGACGTAGGAGGGTGTGTAGAGCCGCGTGCCGTCACTGATCGGGCTGCCTGTGGGGACGTCGGCGAACCCACCCACGAAGACGCGCGAGCCCGTGTCAGCGTTGACCAGCACCACCTCGGTACCGGTCACGAACGGGATCAGGCCGGCGCCCTCGAAGGGCCTCGTCACCGGCGGCTCGGGCAGTTGCAGGAACCAGCGCGGGAGACCCTGCCCCAGGTCCAGGGCCGTGATCCCGTGGGATCGATCCAGGATCAGCAGGCGCGGCCCCACCGGGGCCAGCTTGTCGATCTCGCCCAGGGAGACGAGGTCGGCCTCCCAGGCGCGCGCGAGGATCTCGGGAGCGGGCCCGGGATCCACCTGCAGCCCCACGACCGCACGCGGCGCCGCCGGGGCGAGAGGAACTGAGGTCAGGAGGGCGGTCAGGACGAAGAGGAGACTGGTGGCCGGCATCATGTCGGGTGACCCTACTGGCGTTTCATCGAGAGGGTCAAGCGCCGGCACCCGTCGTCGTGACAGGAGTATCCCGAGACCGATGCATGCATCCACCGAACAGGTCGCCGCCGCGCTGAAGGCGATTCGCGAACGCATGGGCCGTGCCGCGGCCCGCGTGGGTCGGGATCCGGCCGAGGTGACCCTCGTCGTCGTGACCAAGTCCGCGCCCCCGGAGGTGTTCGAGCTGCTGGCCGGGCTCGGGGTGGCCGACGTGGCCGAGAACCGTGCCCAGGCCGCCAGAAGCCGCCTTCCGCCCCACCGGGATCGCTTCCGGATCCACTTCATCGGGCACCTGCAGTCGAACAAGGCGCGCAAGGTCCTGCCGCTCTGCGACGTGTTCCATGGCATCGACAGTGGCGCCCTGCTCCAGCGACTCGATCAGCTGGCCGTGGAACTCGGCCTGTTGCCCGAGGTCCTGCTGCAGGTCAACATCAGCGGGGAGGCCTCCAAGAGCGGGCTGACGCCCGACGAACTGCCCGCCGTCGTGGCCATGCCGCTGCGGGCGGCGCGGCTCGTGGGGCTGATGACCATGGCGCCGGCGGTCGAGGATCCCGAAGCGGTCCGCGGCGTCTTCCGTGCCCTCCGCGGGCTGCGCGATGAACTGGTCTCCAAGGGCGGCCCTCCCCTGCCGCAGCTGTCCATGGGCATGAGTCATGACTTCGAAGTCGCCATCGAGGAGGGCGCCACCCTGATCCGCGTGGGGCGTGCCATCGTCGGCCCGCTCGGCGCCGCGCCTCCCGCCGCCGAAACCGGGGACGCAGTACACTGACCCCCGCCCCCGCCCCAGCCCCGGACCGCCCACACCATGATCGCCTCCATGCTCCTCACGGCCGCCCTGACCGCCTCGCTGCTGCCTCCGCCCGGGGGCGCCGACGATCTCGTGCCCGCGGCCATCGACTCCGTGCTGGCCCAGCCCACGGATCCGTTCTTCTACGGGCAACCCTTCGCCGCGGCAGGCGTGTCCTGGTTCCGCGACACCGCGGCCCCCGCCAACGCGCGGACCATGATCGACCTTCCCGACGTGGACGACGACGGCGTGGCCGACTTCGCCGTCGGATACGACGACCTCGACGCCAGCGCCACGCTCCACGCTCGATCCGGCGCCACCGGCGCGCGGCTCTGGAGCGACAGCCCCGGCGGCGGTTTCTTCCGGGTGCCCGGCGGCCTCGCCCGCGACGGCGACCGGCTGGCCGTGGCGGTGACCTCGGCGGCGGCGCGCGTCGAACTCCGCCACGTCGCGGACGGCGGCGTGATCTGGGCCACCGATCTGGCACGGGAGCCCGACGGGGCCTCGCTCGCCGCTGCCTACCAGGTGCGCTTCGTGGAGGACCTCGACGACGACGACATCCCCGACCTGCTCGTGGCCGCCGGCGTCGGCGTGGGGGCGGCCGTGCTCCTGTCCGGCGCCGACGGCTCCGAGATCTGGCGGCACGCGACCGGCGACACCGTCTACGGCGTGACCCTCACCGGGGACTGCGATGGCGACGGCACGCCCGACGTGGCCTTCGTCGGCGGCGACGTCGCACCGGTCCTCGGGCTGCTCTCGGGCGCCGAGGGATCGCTGCTCTGGTCGCAGCGCCTCACGGGACCCGGCTCCGCCGTGGTTGCCGGCCACGACCTGGACGACGACGACCTCGGCGACCTGGTCGTGGGCACCTTCAGCCAGCCCGAGAGCTGTCTCTTCGCCTACTCGCTGGCGGACGGTGCCCAGATCTGGTCGTCGGACTTCGTGATCACCGACGACGTGCTCAGCATCGACCCGCTCGACGACGTCGACGAAGACGGGCGCACCGATTGGCTCATCGCGGGCTTCGACAATGCGGCCAACGCGGTGACCGCGACGGGCTTCGTGGCCTGGCGCAGTGAAGTGACCGTCAACAACGGCGGCCACGTGCTCGCCGCGCGACCCGCCGGTGACCTGGACGGCGAGGGCACGATCGACGTGATCTGCACTTCGGTGGACCACTGGGTCTACGCGTTCGACGGCAAGTTCGGTTTCCTCCTGTGGGCCATGGACCTGCGCGCGCGCGGCACGGCGGTGACCGCGCTGCCCGACCCCGCCGGAGTGGGCAAGCCCGGCCTGGCCGTGGCCGCCAAGCACGTGATCGAGGTCTTCGACGGGGGCAGCGGTCTGGCCTCGGGCCCGGAGGTGTTCTTCAACGAGCATGCCGGTGAACTGAACGTGGTCACCGAGATCCTGTCCTTCACCTACCCGGGCGCGCACATCATCCTCTTCGCAGCCTTGGGGACCGGGGAACTCGTGCTTCCCGGCTACGACCAGCCGTTCGGCCTGGACCTGGGCAGCCTGGGCGTCGTGGCCGAGTACCCCGGGCCCCCCGCCGGCGGTCAGGGCTTCCAGATCCCGCCCCTCCCGCGCGACCTGGTCGGCTCCACGATCTTCGTGCAGTCCCTCGAGATCTACCAGAACGGACATCGACTGTTGAGCGACGTCGAGAGCTTCGACATCGTGGACGGCTGAGGTCCGAGCGAGGCGCGGGCGTGCGAGGCGCCGAGGGGGTGGAACCGTTGTTGGCCGCGTTGCGCGAGAAGGGAGCCGGCGTGCTGGTTCCGGTACGGTCCCGGCCCCGGCCGGGGCGTGCAGGCGTCCAGGTCGAGACGGGGACCGCCCTGCGCACGGTGCTGGCATGACCCTGCGCCTCGTCGTGCTGCTGTCGGGGGGCGGGCGCACGTTGCTCAACCTGCTCGACCACATCGAGGACGGGCGGCTCGACGCCGAGGTCCCGCTCGTGATCAGTTCGCGTCGGTCCGCGAAGGGCGTTGCGCGAGCCACGGACCGTGGCCTGAAGGTCGAGGTGCTGCGACCGCGCGACTTCGCGGACGCCGAGGCCTTCGCGGCGGCCCAGGCGACGTGCATCCGGGCGGCGCGGCCGGATCTGGTCGTCATGGCCGGCTACCTGGTGTTCTTCCCCGTGCCGGCGGACCTGCAGGGGCGCGTGCTCAACATCCATCCGTCACTGCTTCCACGCCACGGCGGCCAGGGCATGTACGGCGATCGCGTCCACGCCGCCGTGCTCGCGGCCGGCGACGCGGTCTCCGGGTGCACCGTGCACGTGGTGGACGACGAGTACGACCACGGCCCGGTCCTCGTGGCCACCACCGTCCCCGTGGCGCCCGACGACGACATCGCGCGGCTCGCAGCGCGCGTGTTCGAGGCCGAGTGCCGCACCTACCCGAAGGCCATCGCCGAACATGCGGCACGGCTCGGCCTGGGAACCTCCGGCGTGGGTCGCGCCGGGGCCTGAGTCGCGGATCGGTGCCGGGCCGCCGCGCACTCGGGCGACGGCGCAGCGACGCGGTGCTCGCCTCAGCGCCCCGCGGGGGTGAGCGTGAACGGGGCCGCTCCCGGCTCGGTGCGCTCGGCACGCTCCAACAGGTCGTCGAGCGGATCGATCCAGGCCGCGGCGCCCACCACGAGTTCCACGCCGGGATAGCCCGAGACGCGCGCACGGGCCGCAGGCATGCCGAAGGACTCCGACTCCTCGTCGTCGGCGGGGCGCCTCAGCTCCAGGTCGGCCAGGACCTCGTTCCCTTCGCCCAGCAGGATGATGCGGTGCGTGTAGGACGCGTCGGCGCGTGCCGGCTCCCAGGCAAGACCCCGGAACCCGGAGGCGATGACGCCGAAGCCGACCGCCCGGCGGCGCTGGAGCGTGTCGTCTCCCTGCCAGTCCGCACCGTCGTGCCGGAGCACGAAGGGCTCCGCGCGGCCGGGGATCGAGAGCACCAATCCCTTCCACTCGTCCACCGACACCGAGACCGGGGACAGCAGCCGCAGGCGGTCGGCCTGGAACGGGTCCACCAGGGACGCGGCCCCCCCCGGCAGCAGCAGCACCTCGCCCGGGCGTTCACTGCTCACGGCGGGGATCCGCCCCGCGGTCTCTGCGAAGAACTCGATGCGGTCGGTGCGCTCACGGCCGGCCTGGTCCCAGGTCACGGTGAGCACGGCCCAGGGCTCGCCGCCCGGTGCGGTGGTACCGAACGCCGCGGCCTCGAGCGTGTCGATCTCCCCCAACCAGGCGGACAGCGGCGAGCGTCCCTCGATGCGGCGGGCCTCCACGGGCTCGCCCGCCAGCCGGTCCGGGGCGTGGAAGGACCACTGGCCGGCACGGTCGCGGCGGATGTCGAGCAGCACCTCGTCCTGCCGCACGAGGCGCACGGAGCGGGCCCGGTCGCGCACCGGCGGCACGACCCGCCGAGCGCGGAAGAAGTCCGGCGCATTGGTGGCCATGGACAGCGCGCCGCGATCGACCATGACGACCTTGCCGAAGTCGCCGCGCACGGCCGCGACCTCCGCCACGTCCTCCAGGAAATCGCTCGCCAGGTAGGCGATGACGGGCGCCTGGTTGCCCTCGCCCTCCAGCAGGATCCGCGTCGCGCCACGCATGTCGCCCGCTTCCACTTCCTGCTTCGTCGGCAGGCCATGGCCATGCAGGGTGACGGGCGAGACCTGGCTGTTGGCGACCCGCAACTGCTCCACGAACTGCAACGATCGGGCGAAGCGTGCGATGCGGTCCGCGTCCGCCAGGACTCCCTGCGGGTCGGCCAGGGTCCAGACCGCACCGTCCCAGCGCGCATCGACCACCACGCCGTCGGGACGGTCCACGCGCACGCGCGTGATGCGGCCGCGCAGCCCGCGGAACAGGGCCGGGTCGACCCAGACACCCGCGTGGTCCTGGAGCAACGTGGTCAGGTTGCGCGTGACGAGGAACACGCCGGGCACACCGGCACGGCGCGCGTAGAGCGAGCGGCCGAAGGGGTCGAGGTCGCCCAGCAGCAGGGTCGTCGAGCCCACCCCGTCGCCGTAGCGGATCATGTTCCTCGGCGGGTCGAGGCCGATCACGCCGAGGTCGAGGGTCGAGCCATCCGTCTCCACCGGCGTGACCTCGGCCCGCGCCAGGTTGTCGAGCACGACCGCGACGCGCTCCTGCCGCGCGAGTTCGCGACCGGGCTCGGTGATCTCCCAGAAGCCACCGGGCTCGCGGCCGAACTGCAGGTCCTGCCCGCTGCTCAGCTTCAGATAGAGTTCGGTGATCGCCGCGGGCTCGAGCCCGGGATGGAGCAGCCCCGCCTCCGTCGGGAGCGCCGAGAGCTCGTCCTGCTTCAGCGCGAACTGGTACAGCAGGAACGCGGCCAGGACCAGGAACAGGAGGGTCAGCGCGCGGGAGATCATCAGCGCCTCCGCACGAACCAGACCGCCAGCCCGAGCAGCAGGCCGCCGAGGGGGAGCAACAGGACGGTGTAGACGAAGACCTCGTGCGTCTCCGCCTCGTAGAGTTCGACCTTGGACTCGTAGATCGAGCGCACGCGTGGGGCGATGGCGTCGCTGCGGTTGGCCAACCAGTTCACGGTGTGGATGCCGAGGTCGCTGTTGGCCTGGCCGCCGCCCGAGCCGAGGTACTGGTTGCCGAGGAAGCGGGACGAGCCGAACACCACCACGCGTCCGCCCTCGTCAGCCTCGACCACCACGCCCAGCCAGCGCGCGCCGCGCAACTCGGAGTCGTCCTCCGAGAAGGTGAAGTCGCCGAACCCCTGTTCCCCCACGGGGCGGTCAGCCCACACGTCGGCCTCGCTCAGCGCGATCGGTTCGAGCACAACGTCGGCGGCCGCCGAGGGGTGGCGCCCGATGGCACCGGCCAGCGGAAACCGCGCGAACAGTCGCTGCCGGCGGATCGGCGCGGTGATCTCGTGCGGTGCGAACGTCCGTACCGGGACCAGACCCCGCGCAAAGCCCACGCCGAGCCCGACGTCGGTGGCCAGGATGCCCTTCGAACGGACCAGCCCGAGCTGCGCGAGCAGGCCCTCCAGCGAGCCGTCCTCCGCCTCGGGCTGCTCGGGGTCGAGGCCGAGCAGGAGCGCGCCGCCGTCGGCGTGGAAGTCCAGCAGCGCCGTCGCCGCGGCGCTGCCCAGGGGCTGCGTCGGCCCGAGCACGACGACCACGTCGAGTTCGGGGGGGACCTCGGCGCGCTCGAAGAGATCGAAGGTCGAGATGTCCAGGCCCTGCCCACGCAACGACTCCGCGAAGAGGCCGACACCGAACTCTCCGAAGTCGTCGATCTGCGGCCCCCCCTTGCCGATCAGGAACCCCACCCGCGGCGGCACCTCGGCGCGCACCGAGAGCAGGGCCGAGGTCAGCGGCGCCTCGGCGCGCAGGTCCACGAGTTCGGCTTGCAGGTCCTCGTCACCCGGGTCGATCGTGACCATCTCGTCGAGGAAGACGAGCACCGTGCGCGTGGGGCCCCGCACGAGCACGAGGTTGAGCCGGGTCAGGTGCAGCTGATCGACGAGCGCGCGGATCTGCTCGGGGTGGCGATCGGGGCGCAGCACCTCGAGGCGCGCGCGCCCGCCCGACGCCAGCACGTACTCGTGCATGAGCGCGTTCACGTACCGCGCGGCGGCGACCTGCGCATCGGCGAGCCCGGTGGCCTTGGCCAGGGCATCGGTGGCCGGCTGCATCAGGCTCACGAAGGTGATCGGCTCCTCGAGCGCGCCCAGCACCTGGAGCGTCTGCTCGCCGAGCTCGTAGGTCGCGCCCTCGGTCAGGTCGATGCGCACACGCACCGCCGGCCGGGTCACCGCGTAGAGCAGCGCCACGAGCAGCCCGAGCAGCGCCAGGGTCGTGCCCAGGCCCTCGACCATCTCCAGCGCGCGTCTCCCGCGGGTGAAGCCCCCCTTCATCGCCACCGGCGCGCCTCCAGGCTGCGGGTGGACACGATCAACAGCACCGCCGTGCCGGCCGCGTAGAAGGTCAGCACGCCGGTGTCGAGGATGCCGCGGCTGAAGCTGCCGACGAAGTGTTCCTGCATCGAGATCGCCGCGGCCACCTGCTCGAGCCACGGCAGGCCGAGCAGCGGCGCCGACGCGGGCAGCGCGAAGGCCAGGACGTTGAACACGAGCGAGAGCACCGCGGCCACGATCTGGTTGTCGGTCAGCGTCGAGAACAACAGACCGGCGGCGGTCAGCAGGCTGGTCACCGAGGCGATGCCCAGGTACGCCGTGAACAACTGTCCGGGGTCGGGCAGCGCGCCGTAGCGCCGGATGATGACGATGTAGGTCAACGTCGGCGCCCAGAGGAACGCCTGGAACACCATGGCGCCGAGGTACTTGGCCAGCACCACCTCGCCGTCGCGGACGGGTGCCGTGAGCACCATCTCCAGCGTGCCCGAGCGTCGCTCCTCGGCCACCAGCCGCATGGTCACGAGCGTGGGCCAGATCAGCAGGACGACCCAGAACAGGTGGCCGCTCCCCAGGAAGTAGGCCAGCGTGTCGGTCACCGCGCCGTTGCCGACCTGCAACGCGACGCCGAACGACACGCCGTTCAGCAGCAGGAAGATGGTCAGCACGATGTACGCGAGCGGCGAGAAGAACAGGCTCTCGAGCTCACGCCACAGCAAGGGCGGCAGGGCGGTCCTCACGCGGAACTCCCGTTCGCGGCGACGGCCGACGCCGGAACCGGGGTGCGGGTCAACTCGAGGAAGATCTCGTGCAGCGAGCGGGTCAGCGGCTCGAAACGATCCACCGGCAATCCCGCAGCCACCAGTTCGGCCAGCAACCCCGCGGGCCGGCCCTCGGCGGGAAGGCGCACGTGGACGACTCCCTCGCCGGCGATCTCGGCCAGGTGTCCGTGCCCATCCAGCCAGGCGAGCAGCGCGCTGCTGTCGGGGCCGGCCGAGACGGCCACCTGGCCCTGACGGCCCTCGGCCTCCTCCAACTCCTGCTTGCTCCCCACGGCCAGCAGTCGGCCGTGCTGGATGATCGCCACGCGGCTCGAGATCTGCTCGACCTCGGCCAGGACGTGACTCGAGAACAACACCGTGCGTTCGCCCTTGAGACGCCCCACCAGGTCGAGCACCTCCTGACGCTGTCCCGGGTCGAGCCCGCCCGTGGGCTCGTCGAGCACCAGGAGCGGCGGATCCGCGATGAGGGCGTCGGCCAGCCCCACACGCTGCCGGTACCCGCGGGAGAGCTGACCCAGGATGCGTCGGCGCATGGTCTCCAGCCCGCACTGGGCCACGACCTTGTCGCGCCGGCCTCCGCGCTCGCGAGTGGCGACGCCCTTGAGCCGGGCGCGGAACTCCAGGTACTCGTCGACGCGCGCGTCGAGCGGCAGCGGCACGTTCTCGGGCAGGTAGCCGATCAGACGGCGTGCGGCGAGGCTGTCGCGCGCCACGTCGTGCCCGAAGATCTCGGCTCGTCCCGACGTCGCCGGCAGGAACCCGGTCAGGATCCGGATCGTCGTCGACTTCCCGGCGCCGTTGGGCCCGAGGAAGCCGAAGACCTCGCCGGCGTGCACGTCGAACGACACATCGTCCACCGCCACCAGGTCGTGGAAGCGTCGGACGAGGTGTTCGATGCGGATGGCTTCAGACATCGGGGCGCTTCCGGACTGGGTCGCGCCGCCGATTCTGTCAGTTCTTCACTTCGAAATCCGCATCGATGACGTCGTCGGCCCGGGGCGCGCCGGCGGAGCCGCCACCCGCCTCGGGATCCGCGCCCTCGCCGGCCGCCGCCGACTGCTGCGCATAGAGCACCTCGGCCAGCTTCTGGGCCGACTTGGTGAAGGCCTCCAAGGCCGCCTTGATGGCCGCGGTGTCCTCACCCTTCGCGGCCGTCTCGAGCGCCTCGCGGGCCGTGTTGATCTCGTCGACCGTCGCCTCGTCGAGCTTGTCCTTGTGCTCGTCGAGAGACTTGTTGGTCTGGTGGATCGTGGCCTCGGCCTGATTGCGGATGTCGACCAGCGCGCGGAGCGCCTTGTCCTCCTCGGCGTGGGCCTCGGCGTCCTGCTTCATCTTCTCGATCTCGGCGTCGGTCAGGCCGCTGCTCGCCTCGATCGTGATCTTCTGTTCCTTGCCGGTGCCCAGGTCCTTGGCGGAGACGTTGAGGATGCCGTTCGCGTCGATGTCGAAGGAGACCTCGATCTGCGGCACGCCGCGCGGAGCGGGCGGGATGCCCTCGAGCTTGAAGCGGCCCAGGGTGCGGTTGGCGCCGGCCACCTCACGCTCGCCCTGGAGCACGTGGATCTCCACCCCGGGCTGGTTGTCCGCCGCGGTGGAGAAGATCTCCTTCTTGCTCGTCGGGATCGTCGTGTTGCGGTCGATGAGCTTCGTCATGACGCTTCCCAGCGTCTCGATGCCGAGCGACAGCGGACTCACGTCGAGCAGCACCACGTCCTCGACCTTGCCGCTCAACACGCCACCCTGGACCGCCGCGCCCATGGCCACGACCTCGTCCGGATTCACGGTGCGGTTGGGCTCCTTGGCGAAGATCTCCTTCACCAGGGCCTGCACCGCGGGGATGCGCGTGCTGCCGCCGACGAGCAGCACCTCGTCGACCTCGCCGGGCTTCAGGCCGGCGTCGCTGAGGGCCTTCACGCACGGGGCGCGGCAGCGCTCGACCAGACCGTCGACGAGCTCCTCGAACTTGGAGCGCGACAGCGTGGTGTTGAGATGCTTGGGGCCGTTGGCGTCAGCGCTGACGAAGGGCAGGTTGATCGTGCTCGACGGCGTGGTCGAGAGCTCGCACTTGGCCTTCTCGCAGGCTTCCTTGAGCCGTTGCAGGGCCATCGGGTCGGAGCGCAGGTTCACGCCCTGCTCGCGCTGGAACTCGTCGGCCACGAAGTCGATCAGCGCGTCGTCGAAGTCGTCGCCGCCCAGGTGCGTGTCGCCCGAGGTCGAGAGCACTTCGAAGACGCCGTCACCGATGTCGAGGATGGAGATGTCGAAGGTGCCGCCGCCGAGATCGAACACGGCGACCTTGCCCTCCTTGTTCTTCTCCATGCCGTAGGCGAGGCAGGCCGCGGTGGGCTCGTTGATGATGCGAGCCACCGTGAGGCCTGCGATCTCGCCGGCGTCCTTGGTGGCCTGGCGCTGGCTGTCGTTGAAGTAGGCCGGCACGGTGATCACGGCGCTCGTGATCGTCTCGCCCAGGTAGGCCTCGGCCGTCGCCTTGAGGTTCTGCAGGATCATCGCGGAGATCTCCTGCGGGGTGAACGTCTTGTCGTCCACGCGCACGCCCACCGGCTTGTCGGCGTCGCCCTCGATCTTGAACGGGACCAGCTTCTCCTCGTCGGCGACCTCGCCGTGCAGGCGGCCCATGAAGCGCTTGATCGACGAGACCGTCTTCTGCGGGTTGGTGATCGCCTGGCGGCGGGCAGGCTGGCCGACGAGTCGCTCACCATCCGGCGTGAAGGCGACCACCGAGGGGGTGGTGCGGTCACCCTCGGCGTTCGGGATGACCTTGGGCTGACCGCCCTCGAGGACGGCCACGACGGAGTTCGTGGTGCCGAGGTCGATGCCGATGATGTGCTGGCTCATGGGACGCTTGTCTCCGGGACAGGGAGGCGGCCGGTCCGTGGGCGGGTGGCCGTCAACCGAAGCTCAACAAAACCCGTGCCAAACCGGCGATCCACCCCTGGGCGCCGCGGATCCGCGCTTCAGGGGCGATACCGGGCCCCCGGCCTTCTGGGGGCAAAGGCTCGCTCCCGCCCGGCGGGACCCCGCGTTGCTGCCTCTTGGGCACGCCCCGGCACCACGTCTGCCATCCTGGCACGGAGCTAGAGGCCGTACTCCTTGATCTTCCGGTACAGGGTGCGCTCGCCGATGGCCATCATCTTGGCCGCCTTGGCACGGTTGCCCCCGACCGCTTCGAGTGTCGCGCAGATGTGCTCGCGTTCCACTTCCTGCGCCGTGCGCCCGGCCAGGGACACTCCCGGCGGACCCGTGAGCGGAACGCCCTCGGCAGCCTGCATGGGCGCCGGGAGATGCCGCGGCTCGAGCAGCGGGACTCCGGCCGTGACCACCATGAACTCCACGACGTTGCGGAGTTCGCGGACGTTGCCCGGCCACGGCTGGCCCTGGAGGATCGCGACCACCTCCGGGGAGACCGCTTCCACCGGCGTGGCGTGTCGCGCGGCCAACTCGCTCACGAAGGAATCGATCAGGAACGGGATGTCGGCAACGCGATCACGCAGTGGCGGGAGGTCCACCGAGACCACCTTGAGCCGGAAGTACAGGTCCTCGCGGAAGCGTCGCTCAGCGACCTCCTCGAGCAGGTTCTTGTTGGTCGCGGCGAGGACGCGGATGTCGACGGGGATCGGCTTGGTCGACCCCAGCCGGGTGATCTCCCGCTGTTCCAGCACGCGCAGCAGCTTGACCTGGGTGGTGAGCGGCATCTCCCCCACCTCGTCGAGCAGCAGCGTGCCGGCCTCCGCGCTCTCGAAGTGACCGACCTGGCGGGCCGTCGCTCCGGTGAAGGCCCCGCGTTCGTGCCCGAACAGCTCGCTCTCGAGCAGGCTCTCGGGCAAGGCCGCGCAGTTCAGGGCCACGAAGGGTGCCGCGCAGCGCTTGCTGTTCTGGTGCAGGGCCCGGGCCACGAGTTCCTTGCCCGTCCCGCTCTCGCCCGCGATGAGCACCGTCACGTCGGTCGGGGCGACCTGCTTGAGAGTGCGGAACACCGCCTGCATCGCCTCGCTGCGGCCGATGATGCTGCCCCAGCCGAAGCGCTCATCGAGTTGCTTCTCCAACTCGGTGTTGCGGCGGCGCAGCTTCAGGCGCTCGACCATGCGCGCGAGCACCTCGCGCAACTCGCCGAGGTTGACCGGCTTGGTGACGTAGTGGGTGGCCCCGGCGCGCATGGCGTCCACGGCGCTCTCGACCGAACCGTGGCCCGTGATCATGACGACCTCGGCGTCGCCCTTGCGCCTCGCGGCCGTGAGGATCTCCATGCCATCGACATCCGCCATGCGCAGGTCCGTGAGCACGATGTCGTACCGACCGTCGCGGAGAGCCGCGAGCCCGGCCTGACCGGAGTGCACCACGTGGGCTTCGTAGCCGCCGAAGGACGCCAGCGCCTCGCCCACGCTGTCGGCGTGAGCCGCGTCGTCATCCACCACCAGGACGGTCACCGGCACGCTCATGCTCCGGTCCCCGACGCGCCGGGCAGGGCCAGCGGCAACTTCGGCACGCTGACCACGAAGCGGGTGCCGCGTCCGACGGCGGACTGCACGGCCATCTCGCCGCCGAGCTCCTCGATGATGCGCCGGGTCATGGGCAACCCGATGCTGGTGCTCTCGGCCTTGGTCGACCAGAACGGCATGAAGATCTTGTCGAGCTTGTCGGGCGGGATCCCGGGGCCGGTATCGGTGACCCGGATCTCCACGAACGGGTCGTGGATGCGCGTCTCGATGATCAGGTCTCCGCCACCGTCGCTCATGGCCTGCTGAGCGTTGAGGACCAGGTTCATGATCGCCACACGCAGGAACTTCGGGTCGGCGATCACGTGGCGCGCCTCCGGCCGCAGCGCGGTCCGCGCGGTGATCCCCAGGCGGTCGTTCTCCGGCTCCACGAAACGCAGCAGCTCCACGAGCAGCAGCTCCAGGTCGACGGCCTCGGCGCTCAGCTCGAAGCCCCGCGCCAACTCGAGGAAGTCGTTCACGATCGCGTTCAAGCGCCGCACTTCGCCGAGCAACAGGCGCGCGCGCCTGAGCGTGCGCTCCTCGGTCGGCGTCGCCGCGTCGCGGAAGTCCTCCTCCATCAGCTGGAGGTTCAGCGACATCGTGCTGAGCGGGTTCTTGATCTCGTGCGCGAGCCCCGCCGCCATGGCCCCCAGGGACTCCAGTCGACGGATGCGACGACCGGCTCGGCGGGACGAAGACACGGGCGACACCTCCCTTGGGGCCGCACTCCGGGCCCGGCTGCCAGCTCGGCAGTATGCCGCGCAGGCAGGGACTCGCGAAAGGCCGTGGGTGGAGCGGCGAGGCCTGTCCGGCCTAGAATGGCGGCGCATGGCCAACCCGCTGCGCTTCGACCTCCTTCACGACGACCCCGACGAGGCCCGCGCCGCCGCCCTGGCAGCCCTCGACCGGGGGCAGCTGGTGCTCGTCCCGACCGAGACCGTGTATGGCCTGGCCGCTCGAGAGGACCGGCCCGAGGCCCTGGCGCGGCTCGACGCGGTGAAGCCCGGTCGCGACCGCCCCTTCAGCCTGGCCGTGCCGTCGCTGCTCGTGGTCGCGGATCGGCTGCAGCCGCCGAGCGCGGTCGTCGGGCGCATCACCTCCCGCTGGTGGCCCGGGCCGGTGACCCTCGTCCTGCCCCGCCGCGGCGGGGGCTCCCTCGGCCTCCGGGTACCCGGCCACGCGTGGACAGGCCGCCTGGTCGCCGAGGCGGGCGCCCCCCTATGCCTCCCGAGCGCCAACAGCCCCGGGGCCTCCGCGCCGGTCTCCCTCGAGCAGGTCGAGGCCGACGTGCTCGCCGCGGCGGCCGTCGTCGTGGATGGCGGGAGGGCCGCCCTGGGCGAGGCCTCGAGTGTCCTGCGCCCCGGCCGGGAGGCCCTGGTCATCCTGCGCGAGGGTGTGGTCAGCCGGACCGACCTGGCGCGCCACGCGGCCCCGCGCGTGCTCGTGGTCTGTTCGGGCAACACCTGCCGCAGCCCGATGGGCGCGGCCCTGCTGACGGCCGCCTACGCCGAGGCAGCGCAGCGACGTCAGGACCTGGTCCCCGCGCGCGTGGCCTCCGCGGGCGTCATGGCCGGACCGGGATCGCCCGCCTCGTCCGGAGCACGCAGCGCCCTCGCGGCGCGCGGCCTCGACCTCTCCGATCACGCCAGCGCGCCTCTTGCCGCGGTCCTCGACGACAGCGTGGACCTGATTCTCGGCATGACCTCGAGCCACGTCGCCCTGTTGTCCGACTACGCCGCGGGGTCGGCGGTGCGCGTCGAGTTGTTCGATCCCGAGGGCGGCGAGGTCGAGGATCCCTTCGGTGGATCGCCGGCGGTGTACGATCGGTGCGCGGCCGCGCTGGGGTCGATGGCGCGCCGACGTGCCGCAGCGCTCGCCTCTCAGGGAGACACCCGATGAAGATCGCCATCGCCTGCGACCACGCGGGACTCGACGCCAAGCTGCGGCTCGTGGAACAGCTCCGCGCGGCGGGCCACGAGATCCTCGATCGCGGGACCCACAGCACCGACTCGGTCGACTATCCCGACTACGCCGCGGAGGTGTCCCAGGACGTGGCCGGCGGTGCGGCCGAGCGCGGCGTGCTCGTGTGCGGCACGGGCATCGGCATGTCGATCGCGGCCAACAAGGTCCACGGCGTGCGCGCCGCGAAGTGCAACGACCCCTTCGAGGCCGAGATGAGCCGGCGGCACAACGACGCCAACGTGCTGTGCGTCGGCGCGCGCGTCCTCGACGCGGCCGTGCTCGACGAGATCGTCGGGCTGTTCCTCGCCACGGCCTTCGAGGGTGGCCGTCACGGCCGACGCGTCGACAAGATCGACGCCCTCGACAGTTCCTCGACCCACTAGTTTCCTCGACCCACTCGTTGCCTCGACCCACTCGTTCGGCGACACCCGCGTTCCTCGACCCACCGAGGCGCGACGCCGGACGCAGAACCGCCCGCCCACGCGCTCGGCGTCGACGGGCGGTCCGATCTGGATCCGGGAGCCCCGGACGAGGGTCCTAGCTGGCGCTGTCAGCCGGGGTCGGGGCTGGTGCCGGTGCCGGCGCCGGATCGGCCGGCTTGGTGGCGGCCGGAGCCGGCGCGGGCGCGGCGGTCGGAGCCACGGCCGGAGTCGCGGTCGCGGTCGGCGGCGGCGATCCCGCGGCCACGGGCGCCGTCGTCCCTGCCGGAGCCGAATCGCTCTCGGGCCGGTTGGAGGCGGCGCGAGCGCTCTTGCGCGCCTTGCGGCGGCGCTGCAGCAGCTTGTCGAGTTCCTGGCGCTTGGCTCGCGAGGAGAGGCGGATCGACTTCATCCGCTCGCGGCCTTCACGGCGCCGCCGCTCGCTCGGCTTCTCGAAGTAGTTCTTGGCCTTGACGGTGCGGGTGATGCCCTCGTTGTTGCAGAGCTTGCGAAGGCGGCGCAGGGCCTTGTCGACCGGCTCGTTGTCGCGGGTCTGGACTCGAATGACCAACTCGGTACCTCTCGTTATCTCGGACTGGGGACGTTCACAGGGCCCGTCATGCCGCGGCGGCCTCACCGGCGCGGATCACCTCCAGCGCGGCTTCGGCGGTGCTTGCATGGACGAGGGCCGAGCGGAGTTCCGCGCTGCTGAGCAGGCGGGCGATCTCGGCCAGGGTTCGGATGTGCGTCTTGGTGCGGTTGGCCGGGTTGACCAGCAGCACGACCAGATGGGTCGGGCGGCCGTCGATGGCCTCGAAGTCGATGCCGCCGCTGGCAATGCCCAGCGCGACCACGGTCTGCTCGAGTTCCTCGACCGAGGTGTGCGGGATCGCCAGGCCGTTCTCCATCCCCGTCGACATCGACCGCTCGCGGGCAACCAGGGCCTGCTGGACCCGGTCCCGGTGCTCCGCCGCGACCTGCCCGGACGACACCAGGCGGTCGGTGAGCGCGTCGATCGCGCGCCACTTGTCCAGACCGTTCAGGTCCATCAGGACGGCAGACTCTGCGAGGACTTCGGACAGCTTCACGTGGACTCCAGGGGCCTGGATCTGGCAGGCCCGCGACGAATCGTACGAGGTTAGGGGTGCAACGGGCCGATAGCAAGGCCCCAGCAGGCGTGAACGGGCCGGGCGCGCCCCGCGAATTCGGGTCCTTTCACCCCGGTCGGGGAGCGGGAAGAAACGTTGAACGGCCTCGTCCAAGCCACCATGATCCGCGGGTTGCGGTGGCCCTCCGTGGTCGCCGTCCGTCCCCACCGGAGTCGTCCGTTGGCCCGATCCGCCGCATTCGCCTGCCTCGCCCTGCTGGGCCTGACCCTCGCCTCCTCCGGGGTCGCCGCCCAGGACATCCGGGTCGACGGGGACGACTTCCTGATCCAGTTCGATGAGACCGACGGCGAGAAGCTCGAGGACTTCATCGACCTGGCCAAGAACATCCTGCTGCGGCCGATGAAGTACAGCCCGCCGGAAGTGAGCGAGGTCCGGATCCGGATCGTCGGTCCCCAGCGTGTGCGCCGCGACCGGTTCATGCAGTACTTCCAGTCCGTGCTGAAGTCGTACCAGTTCATCGTGGTGCCCTTCGGCGAGGACGGCGCCGGCGAGTTCCTGGAGATCCGGCGCCTGACCACCGGGGGCCCCCAGGGCCGCAACACGGACGCCAAGTCGGCCGCCCCGATCGTGCCGGTGGAGCAGCTGGAGGCCTACCGGTACGACCCGGCGGCGCTGATCACGACCTCGATCCCGCTGCGCTGGGTGGACGCGCGAAGCGTCATGGCCACCTTCCAGGGCCTGGTCGACACGACCATCGAGTCGGTGCGCAACGTCGAGAACGCCAACGCGCTCGTCGTCACCGGGTTCGGGCAGAACGTCTGGGGCGTCTACCAGCTGGCGCAACTGATCGACGTGCCCCCCTTCAAGCCCACGCCCGTGATCCACAAGCGCGAGCTGCTGCACGCCTCGGTGGACGAACTCAACACGGTGCTCAACGAGCTGCTCGCCGCGGCGCGCGGCCTGCGCCCGGGCCAGACCCAGGCC
Source organism: Planctomycetota bacterium (assembly GCA_029259725.1). Classification (GTDB taxonomy): domain Bacteria; phylum Planctomycetota; class B15-G4; order B15-G4; family B15-G4; genus JAJDER01. Next base: position 19,949 of record JAJDER010000187.1, read on the forward strand.
ACACCGCAGGCCGGCTCGCTGGCCATGCAGGAGATCGAGCCGCGCATCATCCCGGAGCCGCGCAGCAACGCGCTGCTGATCGCGGGTGAACAGGACATGATCGACCAGATCGAGGGGTGGATCGACGTGCTCGACGTGGAGGTCGAGCCGCGCGGCAACACCCACGTCTACCGGCTCAAGAACACCAATGCCGAAGACGTCGCGGCGGTCCTGGAGCAGGTGCTCACCGAGGAACAGCAGGCTCAGCAGCAGGCGCGTCAGGGTTCGGCCGGCGTGTCCGGGGGCGGCGGCGCAGGCGCCGGGCTGGAGCTGCGCCCGAGCGCGGTGGCCGACCGCACCAGCAACTCCCTGATCATCACGGCGAGCGACCGCAAGTACGCCGAGCTGATCGAGATCATCCGCGAACTCGACGTGCGCCCGCGCCAGGTGCTGATCGAGGCGGCCATCGTCGAGACCGCGAACACGCTCAACGAGACCTTCCAGGCCGGCGTGGCCTTCGGCGACTTCGACGACGGCGCCTTCATCAGCAACTTCGGCACGCCCCTGGGACTCGCGGCGGCCGGGGGACCTGAAGGTGCGCTGGGCGGCGCCACGGGTGGTCAGTTCGCCGTGTTCAGCGGGAGCGACCTGCCGATCCCCTTCTTCCTGAACGTGATCGAGGCCAACACCGAGAGCAACGTCCTCTCGCGCCCGTACCTGCTGACCAACGACAACCAGGAGGCCAGCATCTCGACCCAGATCGAGACCTCCTACCAGACCTTCACCACGACCAACCAGACGACCAACTCGGGCTTCGACCAGGTGTCGTCGGGAATCACGCTCGAGGTCTCCCCCACGATCTCGGCCGGCAACTACCTGCGCCTCCAGGTGATCATCGAGGTCAGCAACTTCTCGCCGGCCAGCTCGGGCATCGCCGGGGCCCCGCCGGACATCACCAGCCGCAACCTGCAGACCCCCGTGACGTTGCCCGACGGGCACACCGTCGTGCTGGGCGGCCTGATCAACGAGAACTCCTCCTCGGCCAACTCGCGTACGCCGTGGCTGGCGGACCTGCCGGGCATCGGCTGGATGTTCCAGGCGGACACCGGCTCCGAGGACAACCGCTACCTGTACGTGTTCATCACGCCGCACATCATCGACACCGACTTCGCCCTGCTCGACGAGATCTCCGCGGTGCGCCGCCTGGAGTACAAGCGCCTGGGCGGCGACATCTCGGGCCTGTCCACCGAGCTGGCCTCGCTCGGCGAGAACCCGGACACGCGCAGCCTCGGCTCGATGATCAACTCGGTGTTCGACATGCCCACGCCGATCAGCCCGGCGGGCGGCGAGCAGGGCGGGACGCTCGGCTCGCCCTCGGCGAAGGAGCCCGACGTGCCGCGGTCCGCGCCGGTGCCGATCCCGGTCGTCCCGATCCAGCCGACGCCGGTCCCCGTACCGATCACGCCCGTGCCCGCCGGTGACCCCGGTTTCGACGACGTGTTCGGATACGACGGAGGGCGCTGAGCATGGATCGCGCCCTCGTCGAGCTCCTGTCCACCGAGGGCGCGCTCTCCCCGGAGGACGTGAAGGACTGCGTCGCACTCGCCGCCGACAGCGCCCAGTCCATCGACCGGCTGCTCGTGGGCAAGGGGTTCCTGACCGAACCCCAGATGCTCAAGATCATGGCGCACTACCTGGGCTACGCGTTCAAGCCCGACCTGCGCGACGCCGAGGTGCCCAGGGACTTCGTCGATCGGGTGCCGGTGCACTTCGCCCGGAGCAACAACCTGGTCGGCACCGAGCGCGTCAACGGGCTCACGCGGGTCGCCACCTGCGCGCCGTTCGACCTGCATCCCATGGATGACCTGGCTTCGATCCTCGGGTGCGAGGTCGAGGTCGTGCTCGCGCCGAAGGCCGAGATCACGTCGCTGATCAACCGCGCCTTCAAGACCAAGGCCGACATGGTGGACGAGGCGCTGTCGGGCCTCGACGACGACGAGCTGATCAACGTCGACGCGACGGAGCTGCAGGAAGGCGAGGACATCCTCGACGTCTCCAACAAGGCGCCGTTGATCAAGCTCGTCAACATGATCCTGTTCCAGGCGCTGAAGATGCGCGCGTCGGACGTCCACGTGCAGCCCTACCCGGATCGGCTGCAGGTGCGCTACCGCATCGACGGCATCCTCTACGACATGGAGGCACCGCCCAAGAAGTACCAGGATGCGATCATCAGCCGCATCAAGGTCATGGGCAAGATGGACATCGCCGAGCGCCGCCTGCCGCAGGATGGTCGCGCGAGCCTGCGCATCGGCGAGAACGACGTGGACGTCCGCATCTCGTCGCTGCCCACGACCTACGGCGAGCGCATCGTCATGCGGCTGCTCGACAAGAGCGCGCGCGTGTACCGGTTGAGCGAGATCGGCCTCGACAAGCACAACGAGGACATCCTGCGGAAGTACGTGGCCTACACCCACGGCGTGATCTTCGTGACCGGCCCCACCGGCTCGGGCAAGACGACGACGCTGTACGGCGCGCTGAGTGAGCTCAACACCAACGACAAGAACGTCCTGACCATCGAGGATCCGGTCGAGTACAACCTCCCCGGCATCAGCCAGGTCCAGGTCAACGCCAAGAAGGGCCTGACCTTCGCCGCCGGGCTGCGCAGCTTCCTGCGCCAGGACCCCGACATCATGATGGTCGGCGAGGTGCGCGACGGCGAGACCGCGGACATCTCGATCCGCGCGGCGCTGACCGGCCATCTGGTGCTGTCCACGCTGCACACCAACGACGCCGCCTCGGCCATGACGCGCATGCTCGACATCGGTGTCGAGCCCTACCTCGTGGCCACGTCGGTGCTGCTGTGCGTGGCCCAGCGCCTGGTGCGCGTGATCTGCCCCAAGTGCAAGGAACTCGTGGTACCGAACCGCGAGGAGGTGGCCAAGCTCGCGTCGGTGGAGCTCGACGTCGACGAGCTGCCCGAGGGCAAGCTGTCCCGCGGCAAGGGCTGCGACTTCTGCTTCGGCTCCGGCTACGTCGACCGCACCGCGCTCTACGAGCTGCTGCCCATCGACGAGCCCATCCGCGTGCGCGTCATGGAGCGCTCGGGCGCCAGCATCATCAAACGCGAGGCCATGGAGCGTGGCACGCTGCGCACACTGCGCATGGACGGCCTCAACAAGGTCCGTCACGGGATCACCACGGTCGACGAGGTGCTCCGCGTCACCCAGCGCGACGAGACCTGAGTCCCGTGCCCGTCTTCACCTACAAGGCCTACAACTCCGGGGGCCAGCTCAAGACGGGCATCGCCGACGCGGACTCGGCACGCGAGGCGCGCCTCAAGCTGCGCCGCGACGGCCTGCACGTCACCGACATCTCGGAGATCGACTCGATCTCGGAGAAGTCGCAGTCCCGCTTCGCGCAGAACCGCATGCGGCGCAAGACGTCGCGTGAACTGCCCCAGGCCACGCGCCAGCTGGCCACGCTGCTGCGCTCGGGGATCGCCCTCAACGACGGGCTGAAGGCGCTCGTCGAGCAGCTCGAGACGCCGGTCCTCGAGGCCGTGGTGCGCAACGTGCGCGAGCGCATCAACGGCGGCGCGTCCTTCGCCGAGGCCATCGAACAGCACCCGGGTGTGTTCCCCCCGCTCTTCATCAGCATGGCGCGCGCCGGCGAGGCCGCCGGCAACCTCGACCTGGTGCTGGAGCGCCTGGCCGACTTCATGATGCGCCAGTCCAAGATGCGCAACCGCGTGTCCTCGGCGCTGATGTACCCGATGATCATGATCGCCGTCGGTGTGATCGTCGTCACCATCCTGATGACGAAGGTCGTGCCCAAGCTGATCCAGATGGTCACGAGCAAGGGCAGCGAGCTGCCCTGGCCGACGGCCGTGCTCAAGACCACCAGCGAGTTCCTGGGCTCCTACTGGTACCTGCTCGCGCTGGGCGTCGTGTTGGTCAACATGGCCTGGGGCGCCCTGCGACGGACCGAGGGCGGCCGGTACACCACCGACAAGATCAAGCTGCGGCTGCCGATCTTCGGGGACCTCTACACCAAGCAGGCCATCGCCCGGTTCTCGGTCACCCTGGCCACGCTGCTGCGTACCGGCGTGCCGATCCTCGAGGCGCTCAAGATCGTGCGCGCCCTGGTGGACAACGCGGTCATCGAGAAGGTGCTCGACGACCTGCACCGCGCCATCATGGAGGGCGCCGACATCAGCGGGCCGCTCAAGCGCACGAAGGTCTTCCCGCCCATGGTGGGCTACATGATCGCGGTCGGCGAGCAGTCGGGCGAGCTCGAGCAGATCCTCGAGCGCCTCGCCGAGAGCTACGAGACGGAAGTCGAGCTGGCCACAGACCGTCTAGTGTCCGTGCTCGAGCCGCTGTTGATCCTGGCCATGGCGTCCATGGTGGGGTTCATCGTGGTGGCCATCGTGCTGCCCATGCTCGAGATCACGCAGTTCTGAGCCTTCCCCCTCCCGGACCCGCTACGATGACCACACGCCCTCACGGAGACGCCACGATGCGGAACCCGCCCCGCCGGCGGCATGCCGGATTCACGCTGATGGAGATCATGGTCGTCATCGCGATCATCGGTCTGCTGCTCACGCTCGTGGGCCCCCAGGTCTTCAACCGCCTCAAGGAGGCGCGGGTCACCACGGCCAAGGGGCAGATGTCCACGATCATCAAGCCCGCCCTCGAGGACTTCCGCCGGCACTTCAACAAGTACCCGGACAGCCTCGAGGAACTGACCCAGCCCAGCGCGAAGAACTTCAACGACTCGTACCTCAGCCAGGCGCAGCTGCTCGACCCGTGGGAGTACCCCTACCACTACACGCGCATCTCGAACAGCAAGTTCGAGCTGGTGTCCTTCGGGGCCGACATGCTCGAGGGCGGCGAGGGCGAGGACGCGGACATTCCGTACGAGACCGGTGCGCTCGGGAACTGACACGCGCGCGGCGGGGTTCACCCTGCTCGAGATGATGGTCACCCTGGCCATCGTGGCGCTGTCCGTCAGCGTGTTCATCGTGCGCGGCGGCAACCTCCTGCCGCAGTCGCAGCTCGTCGCCACGACCAAGCAGGTCGCGACCGACCTGGAGGAGATGCGGCTGCACTCCGTGCTCACCCAGAAGGCCACGCAGTTCGTGTACCACCTCGATCCGGTCGACGACGAGATCCTCTCGGCCTACAGCGCCGGGTTCCCGTTCCGCATCGACGAGGACGGTGAGTACGACGGCATCGGCGAGACCGAACTCATCGCCTGGACGCACCTCGCCCGGGGCATGCGCATCCGCACGATCCGCGTCCCCGGCACCGAGGACCGGGAGACCGGCGACGTCACCGTGAGCATCTCCCCCCTGGGAGCCGTCACGCCCCACGAGGTCGTGATCGAGAACCCCGAGTACCCCGAGACCGAGGTCTACACGATCCAGGTCAACGGCGTGCTGCTCACCAACACCGTGGTCGAGGGCGACATCGAACGCCCCAGGATCGAAGATGGCGCCTTCCGCTGATCGCCGGCACCGCCGCCGCGGCTCCCTCGGCTTCACGCTGCTGGAGATCATGGTCACCGTCGCCCTGGTGGGCGTGACCATCGGCTTCGTGCTCACGATCCGGGAACAGATCTCGAACCACGCCTTCCGTGCCACGCGCATGATGGAGGCCATGCGCCTGGGCGAGTTGCTGCTCGCCGACTGGGCCATGAACCCCGACACGCTCGACGATTTCAGCGGGACCTTCGAGGACTACGATCCCGACGCCGGAGACGCCTTCCACTGGAACATGACCGTCGAGGAGTTCGATCTGTCGACCGGTCGCGCCGTGGAGGAGGACGACGAGTACGACGGCTCCGAGGCCTTCCTGCCGCCCGACGCCGCCACCGTCGAAGAGGACCCCGCCGACGACCCGTACACCGTGCGCCGGATCAAGTTGACGATCTACTACCCGCGACCCGACGCCGACGAGCCCGCCGAGATGGTGCTCGAACGCTACATGCCCATGGTCCGCGACCCCGACGTGTCGCTCGGACTGGGAGGTTGAGCATGCTCACGACCCGCACTCCGGCCCGCGCGGCCGCCGGCTTCACCTTGATGGAGGTCATGGTCGCCCTGAGCATCATGGCGATGATCATGACCGGCCTCTACAGCACCCTCGACACGACGCTGCGCACGCGCGACCAGCTCGAGTACGAGACCCGCGCCGCGCGCATGGGCCCGGAGCTGCTCGACATCCTGGAGAAGGACCTGCAGCGCGCCTGGATCGCGAACATCGCGGACGACAAGGTCTTCCTCGGGCAGGACAACACGGTCAACGGCGAGCAGGCCGACACGCTGCTCTTCATCAGCACCGTGGACAGCACGATCACGCAGCGCATCGGCGCGTACGAGGTCCCCAGCGACCTGGCCGAGACCGGTTACCGACTCAAGGCCAACCCGGCGTTCTCCGACCTGCTCGAACTCTGGCGGCGGCAGGACTACCACGTCGACGAGGAGCCCCTCGAGGGCGGCCTGTACGAGTTGATGCACGACCGCGTGGTCTCGTTCCAGCTGCGGTACGTGGAGGCCATGGAGCGCAGCCCCGAATGGCTCGACGACTGGGACTCCAGCACGCGCCACGCCCTGCCCGCCGCGATCCAGGTGGACCTGGTCCTCGAGGTCGGCCCCCGCGCCGGCAACACCAGCCGCGCCGACTCGGGCGCCCGCACCATGGCCTACCGCCGCATCATCCCGCTCGAGGGGTCCTCCGAGCTGGCCATGCGCGTGCACCCCATCGTGCCGGCCTTCCTGGGTTCGGCCGCGGGCTCCGGCGGTGGCGGTGCCGGTGGAGGCGCCGACCTCACGGGAGAGACCGGTGAGGACGAGGACAACTCGGGGGACACCGGGAAGGGCGACGGCACCTCGGGTCCCGGGGGCCCCGGTGGACCCTCCGACGGCGACCTCTCCGACTTCCTCGGTGACCTGCTCGACGGCTGACGGCGAGCTCAGGCCGGCGTCCCCAGGGTGGTCTGACCGCCGAGGTACGGTCGCAGCGCCTCGGGCACATGCACGGACCCGTCGGCCTGCTGGTGGACCTCGAGCAGCGGGATCAGGATGCGCGGGCTCGCGACCACCGTGTTGTTGAGCGTGTGGCAGAAGGTCGGCCGACCCTGCTCGTCGCGGGTGCGGAGCTCGAGCCGCCGAGCCTGGAAGTCGCCGAAGCGCGACGCGCTGTGCGTCTCGCCGTAGTGACCGCGTGACGGCATCCAGGTCTCGATGTCGAACTTCTGGACCTGGGGCAGCCCGAGATCCCCGCCGCAGACGTTGACCACGCGGTAGGGCAGCTCGAGCAGGCGCAGGACCTCTTCCGAGTTGCGCAGGATGGCCTCGTGCTCGGCCACCGACGCGGCGTCGTCCGGCGCCAGGATCACGACCTGCTCGACCTTCTCGAACTGGTGGATCCGGTACAGGCCCTTGGTGTCCTTGCCCGCGGCACCGGCCTCGCGCCGGAAGCAGGGCGAACGCGCCACGAAGCGGATCGGCAGGCGCTCGGGGTCGAGGATCTCGCCGGCGTGGAACGACGTCAGCGGGACCTCGGCGGTGCCCACCAGGTTGAGCTGGTCCTTGTCGATGCGGTAGGCCTGCTCCTCACCGCCGGGGAAGTACGCCGTCCCGAACATGGCCGCGTCGCGCACCAGCACCGGGACCTCCATGGGCTCGAAGCCCTTGGCGATCATGTGGTCGAGCGCCAGGTTGATGACCGCGCGGTGCAGGCGCGCGCCGTCGCCACGCAGCACGTAGAAGCGCGTGCCCGAGAGCTTCACGCCGCGCTCGATGTCGAACAGCGCAAGCGCCTCGCCGAGAGCCAGATGGCTCCTGGGCTCGAAGTCGAACGACGGCACCTCGCCCCAGGTGCGCAACTCGACGTTGTCCCGATCGTCCACACCGGCGGGCACGTCCGGCGACGGGACGTTGGGCACCCGCAACATCAGCGCCTCGTAATCGGCGAGCACGGTCGCGAGTTCGCTCTCGTGTCCCTGGATCTCGGTCTTCAGTTCCCCGAGCGCCGCGACCTCGAGCGCGCGTTCATCCGCGCTGAGCTTGCCCAGCGCCTTGCTCCGCCGGCGTTGCTCGGCCTTGCCGCTCTCCATGGCGTGCAGCAGTCGGCGGCGCTCGTCGTCGACCTCGACGAGCCGGTCCAGGTCGACTTCGATCCGCTTGAGGGCCGCGCCGGCGCGCACGGCGTCGAGCTGATCGCGGATGAATCGGATGTCCAGCATGTGGGTCCTCGGCCTCCCTGGGCAGCGCCCGCCGGCCCGGCGGAGACGGCCCCTGCAGTGCGCGGATGCTCAGTCCAGCCAGTCGCTCTCGAGCGGCCCGCCCAGCAGGCGGTGGCTCTTCTGGCTCAGCTTCACCTGCAACTTGGTCTTGGACGGGTTCTCGTAGCGCACCTCTTGCGGGAACCAGAGCACGTTGTCGCGGGTGCTCGAGTTGTTCTGCCAGGCCTCGATGTCCGCCGCCCGGGTCTTGAGTCCCTTCTCGAGCACCTTGCCGCCGGGCTCGCGCAGCGCGACCAGCGGCTGGAAGGCCTCGTCGAAGACGCACGCGTACTCCTCGCCGAACTTGCCGAAGAGCCGCATGGTCCGCGTCTCGACCACGAAGTCGGTGCCGTCCTGGCGCGTCCTGATCTGCGCCGTGTAGGGCGGCCCCAGCTCGAGCTCGACGGTCTGCCCCTCGGCCACGTCGAACTCCTCGCTCCTCCCCGAGTAGATGCGCACCTGGTCCATGCTCGTCTTCTTGCCCGTCTCGAGCCTGCCGAAGACGATCTTGTACCGCCCCGCCGGGACCGTCACGGGCTTGCCCAGCTTCGGCCCGACGATGTCGAAGAACGCCCCTTCGAGCTTGCCGACCTCGGCCACGACGAGGTGCGTCGGCTTGATCTTGGTCCCGATCTCCAGCTGGATCGCGCCGGTCTGCAGGTTGAGTTCCCGCAGCGTCAGCTCGGTGCCGTCCGGCTTGGCCGTGGCCCGGTAGAACGCGTCGCCGATGGGCAGCACGCTCGACATCGGGATGGCCCGCTTGGACTTGCCGATCAACACCGAGTCCAGCTCGAGGGTCTGGATGTGGTCGTCCTCGGTGTACTCGGTGTAGAGGTCGTCGAGCGGGTCGAGCGTGTCGCCGTAGCTGCCGGTGAGGTTGGTGTCGTACAGCCGGATCGACTGACCGAGCGCTTCTCCCTCCATGTACCCGGCGATGTTGAAGCGCAGGCGTGCGCCGCTCGTCTGGGGGGCGTAGTTCACCTCGATCCCGAAGAGCTGTTCCCGGTCGCCGGGGATCGCGAACATCATGCCCAGGTCGGAGCCGGCATCGGGGACCTCGACCAGCTTGGGGCTGGTGTTGGGCGTGAACTCGACCTCGTCCCCGCCGTCACCATCGGTGTCGAGGAAGAACGAGCCTCCGTCGCGGCGCACGCTCCAGAGCCGACCGCCGGGCTTGAACACCATGCCGCGCGAGTAGTCCATGTCGGTCGGGCCGTCGCCCTCGATCCAGGTGAACGGCCAGAGCAGGTAGTTGTCGGGCGGGTAGAAGCTCGGCAGCGGCTCGGGGCCGAGCCCCTTCTTCGGCAGCACGTACTCGAGCGTCGAGAGCGACTCCTTGGAGCCCGTGGCCCAGGCCGTCAGGCCCCGGCCCGCACCACCGCCATCGATCTCCGCGGTGAGTTCCTCGGGCAGGTCGGCGTCCGACGGGCGCTCTCCGTCCGGGTCCACGCCGGCCTTGGCGAGTGCGTCCAGTTCGATCTGCGCGTTGCTCACGAGCACGGACTCGAAGTTCAACTTCGCGCCGTACTCGAGGATGCGCTGGAGCACCCTGCTGCGCTCCCAGGGGCGCCCACGGAAACGTTCCACCTCGGACAGGTCGGTGAGCGTGAACACCGCGTGCTCGTAGTCCCCCAGCCCGGCGAACTCGCGCACGGCGCCGTCGAGCTTCTCCGTCGCGCGATTCCACGCGTCCTCGGACAACTCCGCGCGCGCCGTGGTGAACAGATCCCGGCCCTCGATCATGGCCAGCACCGCGTGGTGTCGGCGACGGCGGTCGGCCTGTTCCATCTCGAGCACCAGGCGCACGCGCTCGATGTAGCGTTCCTGCCCCGCGACCCGGTCCATGCTCCAGGCCAGGGTGCGCAGCTCCCCGTACAGGTGGGGCACGTCGGCGCCGCTGAGATCATCGAGCAGCAGGTCGAGGGACGCCTCGGCCAGATCCGGACGTCGGCGCACGGCCTTGTCCATCTCCTCCTCGTCGTCGATGAGCTTCGCCGCGTAGTAGTCGTCCCAGAAGGACCGCAGATCGGGCGGCATCTCGATCTTCTCGTCCTCCGCGCTCTGCGGCGGCGAGGGCACGGCCGCGGCCGCGAGGGCGGGAACGGCGGACATCCCGAGGCACAGCACGGGAGCCAGGGCGAAGACCAGTCGGGTGGGCAGTCTCATGGTGGGCAACCTCGGGACCTGTCGGAACAGCGGCGTCCGGAGCCTTCTCTTCTACCAGCCCTCAGCCGCTCTTGTCGCGCAGCTCGCGGCTGCGTTGATCGAGGAAGGACCGCTCGGCCGGAGTGAGTGACGTGAGGCCCGAGGCCTGGATCTTGGCCAGGAGGCGGTCCATCTCCAGCCGCGAGCTGGCCTGTTTCTCGAGCGTCTTGCGGTTCTTCTCCAGCCCGCGGCGCTGCTGCCAGCGGGCCAGGAAGTCCCCTTTCTTGAACCAGATGAAGCCGAACAACGCGCCTCCCAGGTGGCAGGCCAGGGCCACCTCGAAGATCGGCGCCAGGGGCTGCTGACCCGGCGGCACGCCGTCGAGAGCGCGCACCTGGCTGATGAAACCCAGGATGTCGGAGACCAGGCGGAAGCCGACGAGCAGCCACACCGGCAGCGGGATCGGCGGGAAGATCAGGTGGAAGGTGCGATGCGGGTACTTGAGCGCGTAGAGCAGCATGACGCTCCAGACCGCGCCCGACGCGCCGATCGTGACCGAGGACGAATCCGTCACCACGTTCATCACCAGCTGCGCCAGCCCGGCGACGACACCGCCGGCCACGTACAGTCGCAGGAACGAAGCCTTGCCCAGGACGGCCTCGAGCTCACGCCCGAAGATCCACAGGTAGAACATGTTCCCGAGGACGTGCCAGAAGTCGCGCGTCGCGTGCAGCAACGGGTAGGTGAACAGCTGGAACGGGAACAGCAGGTTGATCGACCCGCCCGCGGTGAAGGCGCGCAGTCCGCCCCAATAGCTGACCTCGGCGCCCACGTACGGCCACAACCTCGAGACGATGAACTGCAGCGCGAAGACGGCGACCGTCAGGCGCACGATCGTGCCCATGCCGGTCCACGCGCGCCAATCGATGCCGCCCGGCCGGCGACCGCGCTGTTCCTGGTCGTACCAGTTGGGTCGGAACGCCACGGGGTCAGTGGCTCCGCGCGATGACGAACTCGCAGAGTCCGCCCAGGCTGTGCCGCGCAGGCACGTCGGGGAACTGCTGGATGAGTTCGCGCGCCTCGAGCGCCAGGGCCTTGGCCTCGTAGCGAGCGCTGGCCACGGCCTCGTCGAGGTCGAACTCCATGGTGAGACACTCGCGCCGACTGCCGTTCACCTCGCCGAAGAGCACCTCGCGCAGGCGCTCGACACGTTCGGGCGGGAGGCTGCGCGCCAGGCGGATCACGGGCAGCGTGAGCTTGCCGGTCTCCAGGTCGGTGCCGAGGGACTTGCCCACGACGCGCTCGTCGCCGACCACGTCCAGGCAGTCATCGATGATCTGGAAGGCCATGCCCAGCTTGCGCCCGTAGTCGGACAGCGCCGCGACCTGCTCGGCGTTCCCGCCGGCGTACCGCGCTCCCAGGTAGAGCGAGGCCTCGAACAGCGACGCGGTCTTCAGGTCGATCACCATGAAGTACGCGTCCTCGTCGAAGATCCGTCGCTCCTTGAACAGCGACTGCTCGATCTCGCCGCGGCACAGCGCCTGGCTGGCTTCGGCGAGCACGCGGCCCGCCTCGGAGTTCTCCAGGTCCAGCGAGCGCGCAAACGCCTTGCTGTACACGAAGTCACCCAGCAGGATCGGCACCTGGTTGCCGTGTAGCGCGTTCAAGGTCATCGACTTGCGGCGCGTGTCGGCCCCGTCGAGCACGTCGTCGTGGAGCAGCGAGGCCATGTGGATGGCCTCCACCATCGCGGCGATGATCACGTGCTCCGCGTTGGGCTTGCTGATCAGGTAGGCCGACAGGTGCACCAGCGCGGGGCGGATGCGCTTGCCACCGTAGCGCGCCAGGTGATCGCTGAGTGGGCGCAGCGACTCCGACTCGGCGTCGAGCAGCCGCACCAGCTCCTTCTCGGTGGCCTCCATCTCCTTGCGGACCGGTGCGGCCAGGTCTTCCGCGGCGAGCGGACTCATGACGCGTGTTCTCCTCGGGCCCGGGCGAGGTCCGCGGGCGTGTCGATGTCGCACAGGGCGTCTCGGTAGCGCGCCCGACCGGCGACGTCGATCCGGTGGGGATGGAAGCTGTCCAGGGCCGCGATCAGCGAGCGGGTCCCGCGGTCGACGGCCAGCCGCAGCGGGGCCGCGAGGCGTGCGGCAAGCACCGCGGGAAAGGGCTGCAGTCCGTGTTCATCCGCGAGCACGACGGCGTCGTGGCCGGCGCGGGCCACGGCGACCAGCTCGGCCAGCACCGCGCGGTCGAGGAAGG
>JAJDER010000188.1 GCA_029259725.1 Planctomycetota bacterium
GTGCGGGTGCGGGGGCCCTGGCCAGCGCGGAGTTCGACCGCATCTTCCGCGACAAGGGCCTGCCCGATGACATACCCGAGACGGACTTCCCGTCCGATCTGGTGGACGAGGACGGGGTCTGGATCGCGAAGGTCCTGACCCACGTGGCGCTGGCTCCCAGCACCTCGGCGGCGCGACGGCTGGTCAAGGAGGGCGGTGTGCGTGTCGATGGCGAGAAGGTGGGCGACGAGCAGGCCCGTCTCCCCCCGGGTGCCGACTGCCTGCTCCAGGTCGGCAAGCGCCGCTTCCATCGCGTGAGGATCCCGTCATGAAGGCCCTGTCGCTCGTTGCCCCCGCCCTGGTCGCGGTGCTGGCACTCCCGTGGGGTGGCACGGCGTGGGCGCAGGTGGATGCCGGTGTCGCGGCGGACACCGACCGGGAAGCAGACCCCGCGACGGAGGCGTCGCCCTGGTATCTGGAGCGCGGTACGGAGCCGCGTGACCCCGAGCCCGGCGACGACCTTCCCTCGGTGATCTTCGAGCTCCAGGCGCAGCTTCGCGACGGAGCTGTCCCGGGCTTCTACGACGGCCAGTTCGCGTCCACGGCGGACCGGCCCGAGGAGTTGGCACGGCTGGCCCGCGACGAGGACATCCCCCACGTGTTGCGCATGTGGGCGGTCATGGCCCTGCAGGAAGCGACCGGTGGCGATGCCTTGCGCGAAGCTCTCACACCGCTCCTGCTCACGCCGCGGCTCGAATTCAACATCGAGGAGAACATCTTCCACGAGCGGCGCAGCCGGCCGACGGGCGAGGTCGACTGGATCCGCGTCCAGCTCGACGCCGATCTCTCGCGCCACGCGCGGTTCGCGCTGGCCAAGGGGGGCATCGAGGAACCCATCCGCGCCAAGATCGACGTGATGGAGCGCTTCGTGAGGCGCATGATGCTGCGCCTGCTGGATCCGGCGTTGCGTTCGGATCAATGGTCCGATGTGGACTTCGGACGTTCGGTCATCTTCGACATCGCCTACCACTACCAGCAGTTCGATGACTTCGACACCGCGTCGGTCTGGTTCCGCAAGCTCACCGAGGGACTGCCCGGCCAACCCGACACGCGCTGGGCGCACTACAACCTGGCGTGCATCGCGGCCCTCCAGGGGCGGCCGGAAGACGCGGTCGGGCACCTCGGGCAGGCCTATGAGGTCGGATTCACCGACATCGACTGGATGGACGAGGACGGCGATCTGGCCACCCTCCGCGAGCGCGACGACTACAAGGCGCTCCGCCGACGTATCCTCGTGGGTGACTGAGTCGCTCGCCATCGAGGGGAGTCGGGCCCGGCTTTCCTGAACACCTCTTCCGGACTTCATCCAGCCGACCGGGGAGCCTAACTCGCAGATTCCCAGGGACTTAGGTGATGGGGCCGTCACTCACGGCTTGGCGCGGAATGTGGACAGCCTGTGGGAACACGGTGAGCGACTTGACGGCAACCTGTGCACAGGTCAACATTCTGAAACGTCTGCTCGGACCTCTCGAGGGTTCGAACGACGAGATCCATTGCGTCAGTGGTCGCGCGGGGCTTGAGCCGTTTTCCCCTCCCCAACCGCCATCTCCAGTCTCGCGAGACCACCGACCACGACATGTTGGCCCTGCTCGCTTCGCGGGCAGGGCCAACTTTTTTCATGTTTCGGTATGCTTCCCGCCCGAACGGTTCAGCGCGCCGGGGTCCGCGTTCGATAGGTTGGGATGTGATGGACGATCGCACACGCGAAGCAGGTGACACGGGGCTCTTCAGCTACACGCAGATCCTGCATCTGCTGAAGATCGAGTTCTCCCGCGCACGCCGATATCAGTACCAGCTGTCGTGCGTGCTGGTCGAGATCGACCGGCTGGGATCGCTCGGCGACATGCACGGGCATGCCGTCCGCGATCAGGTCGAGAACGCCGTTGCGGACCTGCTGAACAGGCATTCCCGCAGCTGCGATTTCGTGGGCCGTCTCGGCGACCGCTTCGTGCTGGTCCTGCCACACACCGATGCCAAGGGTGCGCAGCTGCTGGCGACGCGCCTGCACGATCGCATCAGCGAGCTGGACGTGCGCATGGACGACCGCCCGCTGCGCGTCTCGGCGAGTGTCGGCGTGGCCACCCAGGATGGCGACGACTCGATCTTCTTCGACACCGTGCTGAAGCGGGCCGAGGGCGCGCTGGCCGAGGTCGTCTCCAAGGGCGGCGACTCGGTCGCGCTGGCCAGCTGAGGCCGTCCCCTGCCTCAGGGCAGGACGTCGACGGCTGGCGACACCGCGATCAGGCGCGGCGCTCCATCGGGACCGGGTGGGGCCAGGAGCACCACACAGGCCGAGAGGCCGGCCTCGCCGGCCGTCTCGAAGGCGACGGGGGAGACGCCGACCCGCGCCCTGCCACCCTCCGACAGCGCACCGGAGAAGCTCGGATCGAGGCGGGCCAGGGCCAGGATGTCGTCCTCGAGCAGGGGGATCGCCCGGCCCGCGACCTCGAAGGCGTCCTCCGGGCCGGCCCGGCGTGAGCACAGGACCTGGAACGCCGTCCCCGGCGGGCCCGACAGCAGCAGGCGGCCGCCGGCCTCGGCCTCCAGCTGGGCGAAGGCCTCGACCGGGCCCGGTGACGCCCCGGTCAGGCCCTCCCTGGCCCTGGGATCGGCGGGGGCCCTGAGCTCGGCCGGGACGAGCCCGGCATCGACCAGGCCGGCCTCCAGCCCTTCGGCGACGAGTTGGTAGCCGGCCAGGTTGGGGTGGTGATCGTTGAACATCAGGGGCTCGTACCCGAACTCCGCGAAGTGACCGGTGAAGGCGCGGGCGTGGTCCACCAGCACGACACCCTGCTCCGCCGCGACCTCCCGGGCGGCGGCATTCACGTCGGCGAAGGGCCCCTCCGACTCGGCGTAGGTCATCAGCACCGGCCGAGTCCCGGTGTCGCGGCAGAGCGACACGATGGAGCGGAGGTGTGCTGCGGTGAGCGCGGTCAGGGCGGGACCGGAGCGCACTCCCGCCTCGAGCGACGTCGCGTTGACCGGCCGCGGGCCCGCTCCGCGATCGACGAAGAACTCCCCGCGCTCGTCGCTGCTGATCTCGAACGGGTGCGCCGACGTCACTCCGGCCGTGAGCACGCGGACGAGGCGGACCAGTTTGAGCCGGCCCATCCAGGCCCCGGGCGTGTTCTCGGCGGTCGTGTTCCAGGTGTCGTTGATGCCGACGAGCACCACCACCAGGTCCGGATCCAGGGCGTCGAGATCGGCGGCCAGGCCCGCCTCGACCTGGGCCGAGTTCTGCCCCGGAACACCGCGGTTCAGGACGGCCACGGGCGCTTCGTAGCGTCGACCAAGACGGCTGGCGAGCAGGGCCGGATAGGCGTACAGCCGGGGCAGGTGCAGGCCGTAGGTATGGCTGTCGCCCACGCACAGCACGGTGAGAGCCTGCCGCCCGTCCGGGGGGCCGTCACGACGCGCCGAGAGGGTGGCGACCACCGGGCCCGCTGCCTGGAGCGCGAGTTCCAGCAGGACCAGGAGGAGCAGGGCGCCGAGCAGCCGGCGAGGCCACCGGCGCCCGCGGCTCACCGATCCTCGCCCGGTTGCTGGGAATCGGTGTACCCGAACGCCTGCATCGTCTCCCGCAAGGACAACTCGCTCATGGCGACGCCCACATCCTGGTACTGGGCGACGATCTCGAGCTGCTCCAGGCGCGCGCTGTCGAACGCCTCGATGGCGCCGCGCACGCGTGGATCGTCCGGCGTGCTCTCCGCGAGGTTGTGCTCCTCGCCGGGGTCGGCGGCGAGATCGTAGACCTCGATGCGCTCGCCCTCCTCGACCGGCGCTCCGCTGAGATCCTGCTCGCGCTCCGGTGACCAGGCGATGCGCGTGCGTCGCACGACCTTCATGCCGTGGTGCACGATGCCCTCGTGCAGCACGTAGTAGCCCTCGGGCTTGGCGGGGAAGAAGGACAGCGCCGAGGGCGAAGGCCGTGGCACGACCGTCCCGGTCCCTTCCATGAGCGGCAGCAGGCTGCGGCCGTAGTGCCGCGGGTCCGCCTCGATGCCCGCATAATCCATCAGCGTCGGCAGCACATCGCAGAGGGAGACGGCGGTGTCGAAGCTCTGGCCGCCAGGGATCCGACCGGGGGCCCAGAACAACATCGGGACGCGCAGCACTTCGTCGTAGAGATGCGCACGGTGACCGAACCTGCCGTGCTCGAAGAACTCCTCACCGTGGTCGGCCGTGACCACGATCAGCGTCGTGTCGAGCCGCCCCTGCTTCTCGAGGCCCTGGAGCAGCTGCCCCAGGCAGGCGTCGACCCAGGCGAGCTCCGCGTCATACAGCGCCTTGAAGTGTTCCTCGTCGTCGGCCGGCATGTCGGCGTGGATGACGTCGGGGCGGCCGGTGGGGGCGTTGCCGTCCACGGGCCCGGCGTACTTCGGGTCCACGAAGGCGTCCACGAACTGCGGCGGCGCCATGTAGTCGTAGTGCGGATCGAACAGGTGCAGGAACAGCAGGTTGCGCGGGCGGGACGTCCGCTTGAGCTGCGTGCGCGCCTGACCGATGACGCGATCCGACGTGACCTCGCGGTGCGACAGCGCCTCGCGCCTGCCCTGCTGCTCGGCGCGCCGGTCGGCCGGGATGTCGAACACCGTGGGGTTGCGCAGCATGCGCTGGTAGATGTCGAAGCCGCGGTCGAAACCGTAGCGCCCGTGCACGTAGGGCGCGGTGAAGAAGCCGGCGGTCGCGAAGTCGGCCTCGGCGAAGATCTCACCCATGGTCGGGCGGCTTGGATCGAGCACCAGGAAGTCGATGACCACGTTGTGCACGCCTGGGGGCTGTCCCGTGAAGAGGGACATGTGCGACGGCAGGGTCCAGGGAGCCGTGGTGCGGGCCTCGGTGAACACGACCCCTTCTCTCGCGAGGCGCGCCAGGGTCGGCGTGGTGTCCTTGTCGTAGCCGTAGGGCGTGAGGTGATCCGGCCGCGTCGTGTCCATCGAGATGACGATGATGGTCATCTCGTCCTGGCCGCCGCAGCCGGGCAGCACCGCAAGCAGGAACGTCGCCACCAACAGCAACACGCCCGCCGGCGAGACGGGCGTGTCGGCTGTTCGGATCGGGGAGCGGCCCTCGCCGACCCCGGCGGGGCTCACTTCTTGGGAACCCAGCCGTGGAAGGGCACCGGCTTCTCCGGCAGGTCCGGATGGTCGGCCTGCAGCACGAGCGTCCCACGGAAGAAGCGCATGTCGATGTCGCTGTTGACGGTGACATCGACCTCGTAGTGCATGCCCGCCTCGACCGTGCGGATGTCCACCTCGAAGAACTCGGGCTTCTCGGTGAAGAGGTCGAACCCGGTGAGGTTGTAGGGCGTCGAGGGGTCGGTGTTCCTCACGACCATGGTGCGGGTCGTGGTCGTGTCCGGCTGCACCTGGTCGAAGGAGATGATCTTCGGCAGCGAGGGGTTGCCCGAGTCGAAGGTGACGTCCGACTCGACCACGCCCGAGAGGAAGAACTCGGTGAAGTTCACGCGCTCGTGGCCGATGAGCACGCGCACCTTGGCGCTGACCGTTCCCACCGGCCGGCTGCCCTCGAGCTTGACCGTGATGATCTTCCGGTTGTCGGTGTCGTTGGAGACGTCGAAGCCCAGGAACTCGGGAAGCGGCATGGTCTCGATGGCGCTCTCAAAGCCCTCGATGGTCCACTCCCCGATGTCGGACGACTCGAGCACCACGGTCTTCTCGATCGTCTCGCGCTTGCCGATGCTGCCCATGGTGAGCACGCTCGGGCTGATCGTCAGCGCCTTGGTGACCCGGGCGCGCACGGGGATGCTGAGCGACGCGACCTGCGGGTCGAGATGGAACAGCTGGACCGACTTCTCGACCGAGCCGTGCTGATTGGCGGTCGAGAACTCCACGCCGACCTCGAATTCCTCGCCGGGGCCCAGGGTCACCAGGGCCTGGCCCGGGCGGGGCACGTTGGGGATCTCGGCTCCGTCGGGGCCCTTGAGCCTGGCCACCGTGCAGCCGCAGGAGGTCCGCACCTGCTGGACGGGCCAGTCGGCAGCTCCCGCGTTCTTGAACACCACCGTCTGCTTCAGGATCTCGCCGTCGAAGACGTCGCCGAAATCGACCACGGCGGGCGTCGGGACGATCGTGGCCGGGGCGGCCTCGTCGGAAGTGGCGCCCTGGCCCGCGGCGCTGGGGCCGAAGATCGCGAGGATCGTGCAGAGAAGGCTGGGGAAGAGGGTCATCGATGTGCTCATCGCCGTCCATCCGGGGTCAAGGATTCGGAACCAGCGGTACGATACGGAGCATCGTACCAAGGCGCTGGATCGGTTGTCGTGCCACGGATCCGTTACGATATTCTGCTCTGCACGGGCCTCCGGTAGCATCGGCGGCACCCTCTTCCCCTTCCCTCTGCAGCACTCAGGAACCCGACCCTGATGAAGAACCCCTCCCTGATGACCGCTTCGGCTCTCATCGGCCTGGCCGTCGTGGTCGGTGCCGCCACCTACCTGACTTCCGGAGACGGCGACGACCAGGCCGTGTCGCTGATCGAGGCGGTCGAGCCGGTCGAGCGCGTCACCTACAAGGACCTGTCACCCCACGAGATGCGCAAGAAGGGCCGACTCGAGGAGGCCAAGCGCTACCTCGCCCGGGTGAAGCAGGAGGGCAAGGACGTGGGTGGCCTGATCAAGATCAAGGACACCTCGGGTGACCCGCTGTACGTCTGGCCCGAGCTGATCGAGGGCGTCGGCGCCTATGGCGAGCAAAAGTTCATGATGGCGCAGGTCAAGCGCCGCGCGGGCGTGCCCCTCGTGCAGCCCATTCGCCCGGCCGGCGCCAAGGCCAAGTTGAGCAAGAAGAAGGTGCAGGTCGGCTTCGCCCAGGACGCGCCGAACTACGGTGACCGCGGCGGCATGGGTGATGGTGAGGACGACGGCGGGAACTGAGCCGCGGAGTCCGATCGCCAGGCGGTCCACGCGCGCCGGAGTTCCCGGACCCCCGGGTGCTCCGGTGCGGTCGTTTCGGCCTCTCGGAGCGTGACCTCCGCCTCGGCTGCGGCTTCGGCCGTGCCGATGCCCACGGCGAAGCGCATCGCCAGGCGAGCTCGTTGGAGCATCAACGCGGCGACGGATGCCGGCTCGACCCGCTCGGTCGCAAGATGGTGGCCGAGGGCCTCACCGACGAGCTTGGCCGCGTCTCCGTCCCGGCCCGAGAGGGCCAGGGCCTCCGCGAGGTCGACGACCACGCCGGCTTCCTCGGGACCAGGCGCGTCCCGATCCCGGTTGCGGTCCAGGAGCAGCAGCGCTGCCGAGAGCCAGCGCACCGCGTCCTCGGGGTCCTGATCCTGGCGCAGGGCAAAGGCCCCACGCTGGGACAGCGCCACCGCGAGCAGGCGCCCATCGGAGCTGCCCTGCGCCTGTCGGACGGCCTCCTCGAGTCGAGCCCGGACGCGCTCGGTGTCGGTCTCGGAGGAGGCCATGCCGAGTTGGGCACGGACGGAGCCGGGATGGGTGGTCAGGACGTCGGCCCAGAGCGCGGTGTCGTCGGCGAAGACCGCCGTGCGTTGGATGCTGAGGGGAACCCACCAGGCGGACAGGGCCAGGGCCACGAGGCCCAGCGCCGTCGGGCCGCGCGGAACGGCACGCGACAGGCTGCCGATTCCCAGGCCGAGCAGGGCGCCGGCGGGCAGCAGCGCCGGGTAGGCGTAGCGGTCCGCCACCAGCGAGCGCAGCGTCACCAGCAGGCTGCTGCTGGGCAGGTAGGCCAGCAGGCACCAGCTGGCGAGGAACACCGGAGCGGCGAGGCGCGGGCGGCGCATGCCCAGGACCACCGCGGTGATCGACGCGAGTCCGATCCAGGTGGCGGCGGCAGCCCACGCCGGTCCCGCTGCCGCCCAGAGTTCCTGCGGGTAGTCGACCGACAAGCCCAGGGGCCACAGCAGGTGCCGCAGGAGCGTGCCCAGCCCGAACAGCGCCCAGCCGGCCTGGGCCATCCCGTCGCCCCCATGCGGCGCGGTCTGGATCGGCGACGCCCCCGACAGGGCGACGTGTCGCAGTCCGAGCGCGAGGAGCACGCCGATGCTCAGGGCCAGCGTCCCACCCAGGCCCCGGCTGCCCGAGAGCCGCCGGTGGGCGAGGACCACGCCCGGGAGCACCAGAGCGGCCTCCTTGGAGAGCGTCGCGAGCAGGGCCAGGACGCAGCCCCACAGCAGACCACCGGCCGAGGCGTGGACGACCCGGGTCCCGCCCGTCGCGGCGCGCGGCGGGATGACGCAGAGCAGCGCGAGCAGACCGAGACCGACGGCGTAGAGATCGCCTCGGCTGGAGATCCACCCGACCGTCTCGACACCGAGCGGGTGGACAGCGAGGGTCAAGGCACCCAGCAGCGGCGGGCCGTCACCCGCGTCGGGGAGCAGCCGTCGGAGCAGCAGGAAACCGAGGGCCACGTTTGCCAGGTGCACCCACAACGAGTGCAGGTGGAAGCCGAAGGGCTCGAGCCCCCAACGCTGCCGGTCGAAGGCGTGGGTCAGGGCGCGGATCGGTCGATAGACGTCGCGGTCCGTGTCGGCGGTATGGGTGGCCGGGTCGAGGATCAGCTCGCCGATCGTTGCCGAAGCCAGGGCGGCGTTGTGTTCGACGAAGCGGTGGTCGTCGTAGACGAAGCCCCCGGCCAGTCCCAGCCCGTGGGCGAGTGCGGCCAGGGCCACCAGCCCGAGCACGGGGGACCGCGTCACCGCACACGCCCGAGGCCGAGGAGCAGCGTCGGGAAGGCCTCGCACGGCGACCAGCACTGGGGGCACGCGCGACGCTCGACGAGGCCCAGGGCCTCCCGGGCACCGGGAAGCTCGGGAATGCGTCGCAACGCGTGGCCCACGTCGGCGAGCCTGCCCAGGGGGCGGTCGAAGATCGAGCACGGGTAGAGCGTGCCGTTCGCCGCGAGGAAGACGCTGGCGCGCAGCGCGCCGCACCCGCCTCCCACGTCCCCGTGGGTCAGGAAACGCCGCGCCAACGACCAGTACCGGCGCTCGATCAAGGCCAGCGGGGAGAGCGAGGTCGGCGTGCGCCGCTGCACGCGGTCGAGCAGGGCCAGCGCCGGCCCGATCGGCGGCACCACCGACGCATGGTTCTTGTAGTAGTGCCCCGAGTGGTGCGCGAGGTTCAGGTGCAGATCGGCGGGGTCGACCTCGTCGGGGAGCCAGCCATCCAGGGTGGCGTCCGCGCCCGCGTCGTCCGGGTCGAACTGCTCGGGCAGGTTGTGCCGCGAGAGGGTCATGCCGGCCACGGCGCGGAAGCCTGGTCGGCGCAGCGCTTGCAGGGCGCGCAGCGTGCGGCGTGCCGAGCGCGCCGCTCCAGCCTGCCCGCGGACGCGGTCGTGGACCGCGTCGGGGCCGTCGAGACTCACGGTCACGTAGACGCGCGGGATGTCGCTCTCCAGCAGCGGCCGCACGCAAGCCAGGGTGGCCGCCGTGTCGAGGCCGGCCGTGGGGAAGTCGACCAGCGCCAGGTCCCGGCCGAGTCGAGCCACCCGTTCCATGATGCCCGGAGCGTCGGGGCGTTCGACCAGGTCACCGCCGGAGAGGTTGAGCCACGTCAGCTGGGGGTTCGCCCGCAGGACGGCCTCGATCTCCTCCAGGTCGGGGCCGGCCTCCGGGTCGCCCGCCCAGAGGTGGCAGCTCCGACAGGTGAGCGAGCAGCGCTCGGTGAGGATCCAGGTCAGCTTGAAGGGGTCGAAGGGCCCGCGCCTCGCACGCAGGACGGCGCGAGCCAGGGCCGCCGATCGGCGCAAGCGCTCAGCGAGGGAGGGCATCGTCGAGCACGGGCGAGGGACCGGGGAACCGGAGGCGCGGCTGAAGGATGCACAGGCAGGCGGACAGGACGACATCGGTGTGCAACGCCGCCATGCAGCGATGGTCCCGGCACGCGGAGCGCTTCGCCAACCGGTCGTCCAGGCAGGGACTGCAGGGCAGGTCCGCGAAGAGTGCGACCGAGCCGGCGCGCCGGGGTCCGTAGCGATGCGGCGTGTTCGGCCCGTAGAGCGCGACGGTCGGCGTGCCCAGGGCGTCCGCGAGATGCACCGGACCGGTGTCGTTGGAGACCAGCAGGTCGGCCTCGGCCAGGAGCGCGACGAGTTCCGCGACATCGAGACGACCACACAGGTCCAGGGTTCCTGCGGGCGGCCGAACACGGCGCGTGATCAGCCCGGCCTCGGCGGCCGACCCGGTGAGCACGACGCAGGCGCCGGGCCCTTCCACGAGCAACCGCGCCAGGGAGCCGAAGCGCTCCGGCGCCCAGCGGCGACCGGGGAAGTGGTCGCCACTTCCCGGATGGAGCACGACCAGCGGGCCGCGCACGGGGCCGAGCCGGGTCAGCACGCGGCGGCGGGCCGCCGGGTGGGCTCGCAGCGCGCCCGGGCCGGTCGGTGCCGCCAGACCGGCGGCCGCCGCGAGGGCTGCGAACGTCTCGCCGATGTGTCGCAGCGGGTCGTAGGCGACGGGACGATCGAGCAACGGCTCCCGCGCCTGGCCCGGCGTGGCCAGCCCGACGAGCGGCCGTCCGGTGGCGCGTCGGGTGAGCACCGCCGGGAGTCGCAGGAAGGTCTCGGCGTCGAGGACGACGTCCGGCGGATCCCGCCGGAGCTCGCGCGCGACGCTGACGACGGCGGGCAGGAAGGTCAGGGCGAAGGGGTCGGGAACGGTCAGCAGTTCGACCCACGGGGCGTGCACCCGCAGGAACGCCGCGTTGCGCTCCAGGGTCATCAGACGCAGCCGGCGCGCGCGGTTGGCGGCGAGGACGGGGAGCAGCAGGGCCAGGTTGCCCAGGCCCCAGAGGCGCACGATCAAGACGTCGTCGGGCGAAGCCGGAAGGCGACGGCGCGCGCCGCAGGACGCGCGCGCGAGCGTCGGGCCGAGCGCGCCGTCGAGACCCTTGGCCAGCTCGAGCATGCGACTGCGGACGCTCACGTGAACCTCGGGCTCACGCCCGGGACGGCGCACTCACCGCAGCGAGCACAGACCGCGGGGAGGTCGCCCGCACGGTGTCGCCGGCGGAGCTCGCGCCAGTCGGCGGACGCGTAGAGCTCGGGCGGCGTGCCGTCGGCGACGTGGCCGAGAGCCAACGCGCCGTTCACGTCCGCACAGCAGGTGGTGATGCGACCGTCGCTGAGCACGACCATGAGTCCGCGCGACGGTTCGCGGCAGGCCGTCCGGCGCGGCGCGTCCCGCATGCGTGGGATGAACTGCACGCGGTCGCACAGTGGCTCGAGGCGCGCGCGGAAGGCGTCGAGCTGGTCGCTCACGGTCTCGTCCACGACCATGGACACGTCGAGCCGCGTTGCCAGCCCCTGGCGCTGCTGGGCCTTCCGCGCCTCGGCGAGGCGTGCGAGGACGGCGGCCTGGCCGTAGCCGCGTCGCGCCCGATGGGTGGACTCGTCGCCGTCGAGCGAGACCGTGAGGCGCTGCAGCCCCGTCGCGGACAGGGCGACGAAGCGCTCTCCGGTGAGCAGCGTGCCGTTGGTGGTGAGGTAGCTCCGGACCCCGCGCGCGTGCGCCAGCCGCAGGACCTCGTCGAGCGGCTCGTAGAGCAGCGGCTCGCCCCACTGGAAGGGCAGCAGTGTCCGGACCGTCGGCGACTCCTGCAGCAGGCGCGCGACCACGGCGGGGTCGATGTCCCGGTTCGGCCGGCCGAGGCCGCGGTTCACGTCGCAGTACGAGCAGGCCACGTTGCAGCGGCTCGTGAGTTCGACGTTGAGCGTCGTCAACACCGGCAGCCGGTCGGCGCCCGCACGGAAGGCCAGCTCGTTGCGCGCCCCGGCGGCCAGGCTCGGCAGGTCGGGGAACCGGATGGACAGGAACCCGGCCAGGTCGGCCTTGCCGAGGTAGCCCTTCGCGACGGCGGTGAGCAGCGTGTGCCTCAAGGCGATCGATTCTCACCCGACCCCGGCAGGGGATCAATCGAAGCCGGATCGGGTACGCTCCCGCCCATGCCCGCGCGCCTCATGGTGATCGACGTCGTCGGCCTGGTGCCGTCGCTCATGGGTCCGCGTCTGGCCGCCCTGGCCGCCGAAGGCTGGCAACGCTCGCTGCGTCCGGTCTTCCCCGCGGTCACCTGCACGGCCCAGGCCTCCATGCTCACGGGTCGACGCGCCGACGGCCACGGCATCGTCGCCAACGGCTGGTACTTCCGGGACCTCGCGGAGGTCTGGCTGTGGCGACAGTCCAATCGGCTGGTCCAGGGAGACAAGGTCTGGGAGACGGCACGGGAGCGGCGGCCTGACCTCAAAACCGCCAAGATGTTCTGGTGGTACAACATGTACTCCAGCGCGGAGCTGTCGGTGACCCCGCGGCCCGAGTATCCGGCCGACGGGCGCAAGGTCCCTGGCGTCTACACCCAGCCTGCGGAGTTGCGCCGAGACCTCGAGCAGCGGCTCGGTCCCTTCCCGCTGTTCAAGTTCTGGGGCCCGGCGACGGACTTGTCGTCCACGCGATGGATCGTGGACAGCAGCCTCTACGTGCTCGGCTGCGACCGGCCGGACCTGATGCTGGTCTACCTCCCACACCTGGACTACGTGCTGCAGCGGGAGGGGCCGCAGGGTCCGAACATCGCCTCCCACGCGGCCGACGTGGACGTCCAGGCGGGCCGGCTCGTGGACGCGGCGCGCAACACCGGCATGGAAGTACTCGTCGTGAGCGAGTACGGCATCAACGCGGTGTCGCGCCCGGTGTTCCCGAATCGAGCCCTGCGCGAGGCCGGTCTGCTCACCGTGCTGTGGCAGGACTCGGTCGGGGAGACGCTCGACGCCGGCGCCAGTCGGGCCTTCGCGGTGTGCGATCACCAGGCCGCGCACGTGTATGTCGCCGATCCCGCCGACGTGCCGCGGGCGCGCGCCGTGCTCGAGGCGTTGCCTGGCGTCCGTCGCGTGCTCGCAGGCGCCGAGCGGGCGGCCGAGGGCCTCGACCACGAACGGTCCGGAGAACTCGTGCTCGAGTCGGAGCCCGAGGCCTGGTTCGCCTACCCGTTCTGGCTCGACGACGCCCGCGCACCGGACTACGCGCCGACGGTCGACATCCATCGCAAGCCCGGCTACGACCCGGCCGAGTTGTTCCTCGACCCGGCGCTGCGCTCACCCAGGCTGCGCATCGCGCGGCGCCTGCTCGCGCGCAAGCTCGGCTTCCGCAACCTGCTCGACGTGATTCCTCTCGACCCGTCGATGGTGGCCGGTTCGCACGGGCACGTGCCGGACGACGAGGCGCTGTGGCCGCTCGTGCTGGGCAGCGCGGGCACGACGCCGCCCGCCGAAGGCCGCGACCTGACGGCGGTGCACGACGTGATGCTGGCGTGCCTCCTCGGGGCCGAGCGGTGACGCGGGTCGCCGTGCTCGGGGACGAACTCGGGCGCGTGCGGGAGGCTCTGGAAGCCGCCGGCCTGGAACCGGTCCGGAGCGATCCCGAACTGGTCCTGTGCCACGGAGGCGACGGTTCCCTGCTGCGCGCCGAGCGCACCTGGCCCGGTGTGCCGAAGTGCCCCGTGCGCGTCGCCAGCCGCACACGGGCCTGCGCCGAACACACCCTCGAGGCCGTGCTGGAGCGCCTCGTCGGAGGTCGGCTCGTGACCGAGGTCCTGCCCAAGCTGCGGATCGAGATCGGGTCCACGCGCCTCGCGGCCCTCAACGAGGCGACCCTGCGCAACGCGGTTCCGTCCTCGGCCTTGAGGTTTGCCGTGCACGGCGCCGGCCTGCCGGAGGAGGAGATCATCGGCGACGGTCTCGTCGTGGCGACGCCCTTCGGAAGCAGCGGCTACTTCCGCAGCATCTCCGGGCGCACCCTGGATGACGGCCTGGGTGTCGCCTTCAACAACACGACACGGGCTCATGCCCCGGTGGTCCTGCCAGCCGACAAGGTGCTGGCCATCGAGGTCATCCGGGGCCCGGCGCTGCTCGTGCGCGACAATGACATCCGCACGGTCGTGTTGCGCGAGGGCCACACGTTCCAGGTCTCGATCGCAGGCGACTCGGCGCAGGTCCTGGGTCTGGACACCCTGCGCTGCAGTCGGTGCCGCCGCGCGGACGGTCAGCGTTTCAACCCGCACGGCGACCACGCAGGTTGACCGCGACCCCGACCGCGCCCCCGACGGCGAGCCTGACCGCAGCCTGACCGCAGGCTGACCGCGCTCCGCGCGACGCCTACCAGTCGAACATGTCCTCGACGTCCTCGGGGTGCCGCTGCCCTGTCGAGGCGGGCTCCTCCGGCTTCTCCTTGCGCGAACTGCTGCGCGACCGCGTCTTGCTCGCGGACTTGCCGTTGCCGGTGGACTTGGCGCCGCCACCGGACTTGCCGCGCCCACCGGACTTCGCGCCGCCTCCCGATCGACCGCCCTGCTTGCCCGAACGCCCGCGACGGCTGCGGCTGCCCCCGGACGAGGCGGCCTCGGCGTCGCCCGCGGTGCGGGGGGTCGCGCCCTCGGCGCCACGGGCGTCGCCGGCCGACTTGTCGGCGGACTTGTCGGCGCCCGACGAGCGGGACCGACCGCGCCCGCCCCGGGAGCGCCCGCGGCGTCGTCGCGGCGTGCGCCCGTCAGGCTTGCCCTCGGTGTCCTTCGCGGCGCCAGTAGCCTCGGAGGTCTCGGCGGTGTTGGCCGAGTCGCCCTCCTCGCCGGCTTGCCCACGATGCTGGCTGTCGCGACCAGAGTTGGCGCGCGCCCATCCCTGGGCACGCTTGTCGTCGGAGGTCGACGTGGAGCCGCTCGCGGTCTCGGCGGAGTCGGCACTCGCTGCGGCCGAGGTGTCCTCGCCCTTCACCTTGCGGATCAGCTTGGCCACGAAGCCGCGCAGGCCGCGAGGGGGCTCCTCCGCGGGGGCAGGAGCCTTGCCGGAATCGCCGCGCGCCGGCTCGGCGGCACGGGCGGACGCCGCGGCCTCCGTGGTCGGTGGCGCCGAGCCGCTCTCGACTTCCCGTGGCTTGCGCGGCATCGGAGCGGGCGCCTCCGCGGAGCCCTCGCGTGGCTCCCTCGCCGCGGCGCTCGCCCCACCGCGGCCACCTCGACGGGCTCCGCCCCGGCGGCGGGAGCGGGAACGCTTGGGGCGCGGTTCGCCTTCGGAGCGGGCCTCGTCCTCGGGACCGGCCGACGAGGCGCGTTCCGCGTCGGCGGCGCTGTCCCCGTCGCGCGTGTCCCGTGTCTTGCGGTCGTCGTCCGGCCGCCGCTCGCCCCCGCGGCGGGAGCGCGCCCCGCGCCGACGACGCCGGCCCGTGCCGGGCGTTTCCTCGTCGCCGCGAGTCGCGGCTGCGGTCGTGTCGCGGCCTGCGAGGCCGAGTTCCACCTCGCGCTCCGCGAGGCGCTGGGCCCAGCGAGCATGCACCTCGGGATCGCCGCTCCCGGCGAGGCAGGTGAGGTACAGGAGCTGGATCGCGTCGCGGGTCGAGGCGCGGCCGAGGAACTCGCCCATGCGCAGCCGACGGCTGCGCCGACCGCGGGTCAGTCGCAGCTGCGTGACGAGCAGTTGCTTGCAGGTGGCCACGTCGCGGCGCGCGATGCTCATGCGCAGGGCCGCGGGCGCGATCAGGTCGCGGGCGAGGGCGGCGGCGTCGGCCGACTCGTCCGCCTCCACGGCGGCGTTCCATGGAGCGTGGTACAGCGCGGCGAGCAGGAAGCCGTTCTTCAGGCGCCGCTGTCCTGCATCGATCCGGTCCAGGGCGGCCCCGACTCGCGCGAGCTCGTCACGGTGGCTGTCCCAGTAGGGTGCGATTTCGGGGAGCAGGTGCTCGAGCAGTCCGTACTCGACGAGCATCGAGAGCGAACGCTCGGCACCGCCGCAGGCGAGCAGCTTGAAGATCTCCTCGAGCACGCGCGGCGGAGCGCTGCGGCCGATGAGTTCGGCCGAGTCGCGCATGGCCGTATCGAGTCCGTCCTCGAGGGTCAGGTGCGCGCGGGCCGTGAACTTGATGGCGCGCAGCATGCGCACCGGGTCCTCGGCAAGACGTACGCCGGGCTCGCCGATGGTGCGCAGCACGCGGTTCTCGACGTCCTTGACGCCGCCGACGTAGTCGATGACCTCGTCGGTGCGCACGTCGTACAGCAGGGCGTTGATGGTGAAGTCGCGCCGGATGACGTCCTGCTCGGCCGTGCCGAACTCGTTGTCCTGCACGATGAGGAGATCCTCGTCGTCCTCGTCGTCTGCGTCGCCGTCGCCCGTGGCGCCTTCGGCTTCAGGAGGGCGGCGGAAGGTCGAGACCTCGATGATCTTGTCACCGAAGTGCACGTGGGCCAGCTTGAATCGCCGGCCGATGACGCGGCAGTTGCGGAACAGGCGCCGCACCTGGCGTGGACGTGCCGCCGTGGACACGTCGAAGTCCTTGGGGATCATCCCCATCAGCAGGTCGCGGACGCAGCCGCCGACCAGGTACGACTCGAACCCGCCGTCGTTCAGGCGTTCCACCGTCTTGACGGCGTCGGGATCGAGACTGGCGGGAAAGATGAGAGTGTTGGGGTGACGAGTAGGCTCGTGGCTCATGCCGTGGAGGATTCGATCAGAGCGGCGGCACGGTCAGGGTCCACGCGTCCGCTGTCGGGGTTCTTGAGGGCGGTGCCGACCACGGCGCCGGCGCAGCGAGCGAGCACGTCCTTCACGTTGGACGTGGTCGTGCCGCTCGCGGCGAGCACGGGCGCGGGGGCAACCGCCTCGGCCACCAGGCCGAGCTGGTCGAGGTCCACGGGACGCCCCGTGGACGAACCCGTCACGAGCACGGCGTCAGCCCCTTCGCGGCGCACCAGATCGATGGCGCGCTCAGCGACCGGGCGGTCGTCCAGCGTCGTGGCGTGCTTGACATCGACGTCGGCGAGGATCGCCACGTCGGAACGCAATGCGGCACGTCGCCGCAGGAGGACGTCGGCCTCGCCCTGAACGAGGCCCTGGTCCGTGACCGCCGCACCAGCGAGCACGTTCACGCGGATGAAGGCGGCTCCGGTGGCCACGGCGACGCCGAGGGCCGACAGGCCGTCGTTGCGCAGCACGTTGATGCCGACCGGGATCTTCACCGCGGATCGCACCGCAGCAGCGACGACCGCCAAGGCGGCGATCGTCTCGGGGTCCACCCGTCCGGGGCGGAAGGGTGCGTCATGGAAGTTCTCCACGAGCACCCCGGCGTAGCCCGCCTGTTCCAGGACACGCGCATCCTCAGCCGCCGTGGCGGCCACGGACTCGACCGGCTGCTCGGCTCCGGGTGCCCCGGGAAGGGCGGGGAGGTGGAGCACGCCGATGAGCCAGGGCCGGGATCGACCGGCAAAGAGCGAACCATCCATAGAGGTCGCGACGCGTGAGTTCGGGAGCGCGCCTGGAGTGGTGAGGGAGACCTCGCCCTGGGCGCATGCAGACGGATGAGCCGATGATACGGCCTGAAAGGTGGCCGAACCAGGATGGGCGCCCTGCTCGGGGTGCTTGTCTCGCCGGGACGCGGGCGAATCGGCTACCCTCCGCGACCGTGAAGACCGACGTCGCCGACCCCTTCGTGCAGCTCCAGGCCAGCAACGGGGTCGAGATCCACCTGCACAGCACGGACAAGTACAAGACCGTGCTGCTGCAGTGGAACGTGATCGCGACCCTCGACGAGGGGCTCTCGGCCCGCGCCCTGCTCGGTGACCTGCTGACCCGGGCGACCCGTCGCCAACCGGACCTGTCGGCCCTCAATGCCCGCTGCGACGAGCTCTACGCCACCGAGCTGTTGGGCCACGTGTCCGCGGCCGGGCCGTACCAGTTGTTGGGACTCGGGCTGGAGACGGTGGCGGACCGTCACGTCGGGGGGCGCCCGGTGCTCGACGAGGCCGCCGAACTGCTCCGCGAGGCGCTCCAGGACCCGCCGCTCGAGGCAGGCCTCTTCCGCGAGGACCACTTCGAGCAGGAGCGGGCGAACATGATCCGCGCCATCGAGGGCCTGGCCGATGACAAGGCCACCCATGCCTACCTGAAGCTCCTGGAGCTGCTCCACGGCGGAACACCCTTCGGGCGTCACTCGTGGGGCACGCTCGCGGGTGCCAGGGCGCTCGACCGCAAGGCCGTGACCGAGGCCTGGGCCGACGTGCGAGACCGGTTGCCCGTGCGTCTGTTCCTGGTCGGCGACGTGGACGAGTCCCGGGCCCTCGCCCTGGCCGAGCGTCTCGGTGGCGAAGGTCCCCGGGATCGACCGCCGGTCGTCGTCCCGCCGCCGCCGATCCTCGCTCGCGATCCGACCCACGGCACCGAACGGCAGCCGCTCGCGCAGAGCAAACTCGCCATGGGGTTCCGCGTGGCGCCCGAGCTGTTGCCCGGTGCCGCGGCCCCGCTGTTCGGGATGGCCTTCGGCGGCGGCTCTCACGCGCGACTGTTCAAGCGGGTGCGCGAGGCGGAGAGCCTGGCCTACGGCTGTGGCGCGAGCCTGCAGGTCGAGAGCGGCACGCTCGTGGTCCAGGCCGGCATCGACGCGCCCGTTGCCGCACGCGTGCAGGAGCTGGTGCTCGAAGAGCTGCGCCGACTCGCGGACGAAGGGCTCGACGAGGAGGAACTCGCCCTCTCGCGGCGCGCCCAGATGCGACGTCTCGAGAACCTGCGCGACAGCCCCCGTGGCTGGTGCCGCTTCCGACATGCGGCGCTCCTCGCCGGCCGGCCGTACCGACTGGAGGAGTCGCTCGAGCGGGTGGCCAGCGTGACTCCCGATCAGATCGCCGAGGTCGCGAGCGCCGCGACCCTCGATGCCGTGTTCCTGCTGGAAGGCACGCAGACGTCATGAAGTGGGAAACGCTGACCAACCCGCTCGACGAGCCGGTGCTGACGGGCCGCACGGCCACGGGTCTTCGCGTGATCATGAACCCGCGCCCTGACTGGGTCCGCACCTTCGCCGCGTTCGGCGTGAACTTCGGTTCGGTCGATCGGGTGGGGGGCACCGATGGGGAACCGGTCCCCGAGGGCCTCGCCCACTTCCTCGAGCACAAGCTCTTCGAGGACGAGCGCGGCGACGTGTCCGATCGCTTCGCGGCCCTGGGCGCCAGCACCAACGCGATGACGGGCTTCACCGGCACGACCTACATCTCCTCCACCATCGCCGACCCGGAGCCGTGCCTGGACCTGCTGCTCGATTTCGTGCAGGAACCCTGGTTCACCGACGAACTCGTCGAGAAGGAGCAGGGCATCATCGCGCAGGAGATCCGGATGTACGACGACGATCCGGATTGGCGGGTCTTCTTCGGACTGCTGGGCTGTCTCTACCGGAGCCATCCGGTGAAGGACAACATCGCCGGCAGCGTCGAGAGCATCGCCGAGATCGACGCAGCGACGTTGCGGCATTGCTACGACCTCTTCTACCACCCGAACAACCTGTGCCTCGTGGTCAGCGGGCCGATGGACCCCGAGCGCGTCGCCGCCCTGGTGGAACGCGACCAGGGCGACCGCCCGGAAGACAGCCGCGCGGCTCACCAGCGCGGAGTCAGTGACGAACCACGGGATGCGATCGAAGGCCGTTGTGCCCTGACCTTGCCCGTCTCGAGGCCACGCCTGCTGATGGGCATCAAGGAGACGGTGCTCGGAGGCTCGGCGCGCGAGCAGGCGCGCCGCAAGCTGGCCACGCGGGTCGCCCTGGACCTGCTGTTGGGGCGCAGCTCGCCGGGCTTCGAGAGCCTGTACCAGGAGGGGCTCGTGGATGAGAGTTTCGGCGTGTCCTACTCGTCCGAGGCGGGCTTCGGGTTCACCACGCTGGGCGGCGACACGGATGAGCCGGAACGCCTCGAGCAGCGCATCTGGGAGATCCTCGGGCGCTCGCGGACCGGGGGGCTCGATGTCTCCGCCTTCGAGCGCGTCCGCAACAAGCTGCTGGGCAGCATGCTGCGGAGTCTCGATTCACCGGAGTCGGTGGCGTACCAGCTGCTGAACGGGGCGTTCCGTGGCGAGGCGCCGTTCGAGGCGCTCGCCATCCTGGACGAGCTGACGCCGGACGACCTGCTGGCGAGGCTCGAGGAGCACGTGCGCGAGGAGGCCCGTGCCGTCGCCGTCGTGCATCCCACGGGGGGCTGAGTCACGGCGCGCGGCGACGGCATCCAGCGTGTTCTGATCGGCGGGACCGCTTCGGGAAAGAAGGGTCTCGCAGCGCGGCTCCACGAGCGAGACGGTCTGTCGCTGCTGTCGATGGACTCGATGAAGGTCTACCGCGGCATGGACATCGGGACGGACAAGCCGTCGGCGGAGTTGCAGGCCCGGGCCCCCTTCGGTCTGTTGGACCTGGTCGGCCACGAGGAGGCCTTCAGCGCGGGGCGCTGGGTCGAGGCGGCCTGCGCCGCCGCGGAAACCAGCGAGGCGCCGGTGCTCTTCGCGGGGGGGACGCCGCTCTACCTGCGGCTCCTCGTGGAGGGTCTCTTCCCTGGGCCGCCCGGCGATCCCGAGCTGCGCGCCGAGCTGGAACGGCTCTGGGACGAGCAGGGCGAACGGGTCGTGCGCGCGCAACTCGCCAGCGTGGATCCCGCTCTCGAAGCACGTCTGATGCCGGGGGATCGCAAGCGGCTGGTGCGAGGGCTGGAGGTGCACCGCATCAGTGGGCGGGCGCTCTCCGACTGGCAACGCGAGGAGACACGACCGGCGCTCCCTGGACGCTTCGTGCTCGTCGCGCTGCGCTGGGAACGTGAGGCGCACGGACGTCGGATCGACGCGCGCATCGAGACCATGTTCGAGCGTGGGTTGCTCCGCGAGGTGGCCGCGCTTGCCGCTCGCGCACCCTTCGCCCCCGAGCCCGCGCGAGCCATCGGCTACGCCGAGACCCTCGACGTCCTGGCCGGGCGGTGCACCGAGCGGGACGCCATCGAGCGCATGCGCACGCGCACGCGACAGCTGGTGAAGAAGCAGGGCACCTTCCTGCGCTCCTTCGCCGACCTGCGCTGGATCGACATCGCGGCCGACGAGGAGCTCGAGCAGGTCTTGCCCAGGGTCGAGCGGGCACTGGAGCTCCGCTCCTAGTCCTGGCCCTCGGCGTCGGGCCCGGCGGCCGCGGCAGCATCGCTCAGGCCGGCGTAGACGCGTCCGACCTGGTCCGCCACGAAGCGATCGCGGATGCGCCCACGGGCTGCCTCCAGGATGCGCAGCAACTGCTCGTCGCCGGGCCGGTCGTGGAGTTGCTTGCACTCGAGCAGCACCAACAGGGCGGGGCCGTCTCCGGGGGCTCGCGAAAGCAGCGCGAGGACGTCCGCCAGGCCTTCGTCCACGTGGCCCTGGAGGACGGCCACGCGCGCCTCGAGCAGGGCGACGTCCAGCACCAGGCGGGCCGGCAGGGGCCGCGGCAGCTCGGTCAGGACGTCGGCTGCGGCCTCGGGCCCGTCGCGCGCCAGCACGTCGACGGCGATGAACAGGCGCAGATCGGGGTTGTCGGGATGACGGGTCACGGCCCGCTCCACGAGGAGGCGCACGGCGGCGGTGCGTTCCGGGTTCCGGCTGACCTCGCCGCGCAGACCCGAGAGGCCGCCCGGACCGAGATCGAGGCTGGCTTCCAGCAGGCGGTCGGCCGCCACGTCTTCGCCGACGGCGGCGTAGGCCGTGGCGATCCGCGCGAAGGCCTGGGCCACGAGCGGACGCGGCGCGGCCTCGACGGCCGCCAGTCGTCGGGCCTCCAACTCGGCCAGTTCGAGGTCGTCCTCGGCCAGGGCCGCATCGACGAGGAGCGCGCGCAGCTCGCCCTCCAGGCCGCCGGGACGCACGAAGGCCAGGGTGCTCTCCACCGACGCGCGCACGGCCGCCGAGCGGCCCAGGGCGGCCAGCAGCGAGGTCTGCGCCGACAGGAGCTGGGGGTTGGAGGGCCGGAACTCGAGCCCACGCTGGACGTAGGCGAGCGCCTCCTCCGGTGTCTCGGCGCGGCCGGCAGACGCCAGCCAGACCTCGGGCATCAGGGGTTCGCGCCCGCGCAGCACCGCCAGCTGGGCCGCGTCGGCGGTGGCCAGGGCTCCGAAGGTCTCCGCGGCACGGCTCATGCTGCCGCACCCACCGGCCGAGGCCAGCAGGACGGTCCCGAGCAGGGCAGCGAAGGTGCCGCCGGGCCTACCGGTGCAGCGGGCCGGACGCGTAGGACTCGTCATGCCACTCGTGGTAGGGGTCGTCCCAGTCGAGGCCCATGAAGTAGCGGTCCCACTTGCGGTGGGCTTCGCGGGCATCGGCCGACCAGGCGTCCCAGACGTCCTGACCGTGGGGCTCGAAGGGCGACACACAACTGCTCAGGGGCGCGAAGGCGGCCATCAGCAGTACGGCGGTGACGAGGCGTCGGAGCGCGACACGCGACATCGGGGGTTCCTCGCTCGAAGGGCTTGGCACGGTATCAATGGCCTGTTCGGGTGTCAAAGACGGGCCCAGGCAGACGTCTGCGGGGCCCCGGTGCCCGGGCCGAACGCGGGCCAGACGGGGGTGTCCCCGGGTCCGCCTCCCGAATAGGCTGCTCCTCCATGCGGGTATCTCCGGTTCCGGTCGCCGTCGTGGGAGTTCTGCTCGGCCTGGTGTACCTGTTGCCCGAGCGGGCCGGAGGGATCGATCCGATCCGACGCGAGTTCCCGGCGGCACCGCCGCTCGACGTGGTCGAGCCGCCGGCCTACACGCTCCAGCGCGGCGCCCAGGATGACGTTCTCCGCAGCCTGGACCGGCTGGCGTGGGGCGGGCACGCCGGCCTGGTCGCGTCGATGGACCATCTGCGGGATGTCGGTCACGACGGCGCCCTCACGCCCGAGGTGCTCTCGCGACTCGAGGCCCTCGGACCCCACGACCCGATCCAGACGGCCAAGTTGGTCACGGTCCTCGCCAACGGCCCCACCGACGATCCCGCGGTCCTGGACATGCTCGTGCAGCAGGCGCTGTCCTGGAGCACCCTGGTCACGATGCAAGCGTTGCGCGCCCTGGCCTACCAGGACGACCCGCTGGCGATGATGGGCATCTACCCGAGGCTGGGCGATCCCGACCCGTCGGTACGGCAGGTGGCGCGCAGCGCCCTCGCCTATCGCGCCAAGGAGGGGGATCGCGAGGCCCAGCACCTGATCCTCGAGGAGGTGGCGGCAGCGGCTTCCAACCCGGACCTGGCCTACCTCGTGGTGCTCGAGCACTTCGAGGAGAACCCGGAGGCGCACGAGCTGCTCACGAGAATCGCCAACGAGGGTGACGAGGTCCTCAGCCTGATCGCTTGGGCCGGGCTGCTGCGGTCCAACGACCCGGCGGCGCGCGCGCACTTCGAGGACATGCTCGCCGCCGACGATCACGTGCCGCGAGTGAACGCCCTGCGCGTCGCCGCGAGCGCGCGCGTCGTCCTGGGTGAGGAGGTCTGGGAGGCGATCGTCGATGACAAGCTGCAGCCCGAGGTCCTGACCCTGGCGGCGATGCTGCTCGTGGCGGTGGACGAGGGACACCCTTCGGCGCCCGAGGCGCAACGGTTGCTCGAGAAGGTGGCGATGGATCCCCTGCATCCGTGCACCGTCGAGGTCACGGATGCGCTCTTCGAACGCAACCACCCGTGGGCCATCGAGAAGACCCGCGGCGAGTTGAAGGCCTACGTGGGCGCGCAACTCAACGAGACCGTGAGCCGGGTCATCCGCGGCGGGGGCGCCGTGTCGCGCGAGATGGCCACCTTGGCCTTCGAACGCCTCGGGGATCCCCATCTACGAGACGTGGAGCGCGTGTTGCTCGCGCGGCTGGTGGCCCACGTGGACCCGGCGCGCGCCGCCGACCTGGTGGTGCGCTACGCCATGGGTGGTGAGGGCGTTTCAGCCGACGTGTCCAACGGAGTGCTCGACCTGCTGGAGCGCCTCGGGCCGGTCGGGGTCCAGCGGCTCACGGGGGAGATCGGCGACGAGCGTGGCGCGCGACTGTTCGTGCGGACGGCGGCGGCTGTCCGCTCGGGTGTGGCCTTGCCGGGACTGGCGGCCGTGGTCAAGGACGCCGAGTTTCCCGAGGACCTGCGGCGCGAGGCCCTCGATTCGATCGTGGGGCTCGTCGACGGCCCACGGGTGGAGATCCTGCACGCCGTGGCCAGTGACCTGCCCGTCGGCGCCCTGCGCCAGCGCGCCCGGCTGCTCTTCTGGAACTACCTCTAAGAAAGGACCTCGAGAAGCTGGGCAGCCCGCGCGGTGTTGCCGCGCATCAGGTGTCGGAGTCCTCCTCCGCGGGTCGATCGACACGCCACCAGGGCGGCCGCGGGTCGTTGACCTCGGTCGCCGGGAAGGGGGGCGGGAAGGCGATCTCGGTCCCGCTGCGACCGAGCCGGTTGCGGCCCTCCCAGAACACACCGTCCTGGATCAGGAACTCGAGGTCACCCGTGACGCCGAAGTCGAGGGGCCAGGCGCGTAGGATGTAGTCGTGTCTGGCCTGCCCGTCTTCGCCGCGCAGCACCCGGGTGGAGAGCCCGTAGATGTAGACCGCGTCGGTGGCGTAGGTGGGCGCCGCGCCCCGCTCGCCGGGCATCGGTACCAGCTCCGGAAAGTGTTCGACCAGCGCGCCGAAGCCGGGCAACGCCCGCCCGCCCGCCACGATCGGACGCGCGACCGCTTCGATCCGCCTGCACATCGCACGCCCGAGGGCCTCGCCCTCGATCAGCCGCCGGGCCTGGTCGTGCTCGATGTCGCGGATGACGAACGTCACGGCAACGAGGGCGAGGAACACGATCGGACCGAGCACACGACCCATGGACGCTCCTCCGGACGGGGACGAGCGGGGCATGGTAGCGATCGGAGTGCCGCGGTGGAGCGACGAGCATGAGTCGAGCGGAGGCGATCCGGGTGGTCGGCGTCCTGCGCGCGGCGGGTCACGAAGCGGTGTTCGCGGGTGGCTGCGTTCGCGATCGCCTGCTCGGGACCGAAGGCAGCGATCACGACATCGCCACGTCGGCCTCGCCCGCCGAGGTCATGGCGCTCTTTCCGCGCACGGTCGCCGTGGGTGAGTCCTTCGGGGTGGTCAAGGTGGTCGGGACGGAGGCCACCTACGACGTGGCCCGTTTCCGCTCGGACATCGGGATCGCGGACGGGCGCCGTCCCGGATCGGTTGCGCCGGCCACCCTGGAAGAAGACGTGCAACGGCGCGACTTCACCATCAACGGGCTGGTGGAGGATCCCGAGACCGGTGAGGTCCTGGATCTGGTCGGGGGCCGGGCCGATCTGCGAGCCGGAGTCATCCGGGCCATCGGCGATCCGGCCCTGCGCTTCCGCGAGGACGGCCTGCGGTTGCTCCGGGCGGTGCGCTTCGCCGCGCGGCTCGGGTTCGTCATCGAGCCCGGGACGGTGACCGCGATGGTGGAACAGGCCGCGTGCCTCGACGGCATCTCGGGCGAGCGAGTGCGCGATGAACTGCTGGCCATGCTCACGCACCGCTCACGACGGGTTGCGATCGAGCAGCTGGCCGAAACCGGATTGCTCGTGCGCATCCTGCCCGAGATCCTGGCCATGCAGGGAGTCGAGCAGCCGCCGGAGTTCCACCCCGAAGGCGACGTGTGGATCCACACCCTGCTGGCCCTGGAGGGCCTGCCGGACGAGGTGTCGCCTGAACTCGCCCTGGGCACGCTGCTGCATGACGTCGGCAAACCGCCGACGTTCTGTCGCGCACCGGATCGCATCCACTTCGACGGCCATGTGGAGCTGGGGGCCGAGATGGCCGCGGCGATCTGCGCGCGACTGCGCATGTCCCGCGCGGCCACGCAACGTGTCGTCGCGCTGACCAGGGACCACCTGATCTTCAAGGATGTTCCCGACATGCGTCCTGCGCGCCTGCGGCGGTTGATGGCGGAGGAGCACTTCGACGAGCTGATGGTGCTCTACCGCGCGGACTGTGGCGCCTGCCATGGACTGCTGACGGCGCTGCCGGCGATCGAGGCGATGCGCGAACGCTTGCGCGAGGAAGCGCTGATCCCGCCGCCGCTGCTCCGTGGACACGACGTGGTCGCGGCCGGGGTCCCGCCGGGGCCCGAGGTGGGTCAGCTGTTGCGCGAGATCGCCGACCTGCAGTTGGAGGGCCAACTCGCCGACCGTCAGGCGGCCCTCGACTGGCTGCGCGGCCGGGTGGGCCCGTAGGCCGGCCGACGCAGCCCGAGGGCGAGGGCCGCTCAGCTCGGAGGGAAGCTCCGCAGCAGCAGCCGCGATCCACCGAACAGGCCGAGGGCCAGCCCGGCCGAGACCAGCGGCCAGGTCACGTCGAGCGCGTGGACCGCGAGCAGGCACACGCTGGCGTCGAACAGGTACAGCCCGGACAGCAACACGCCCGTCAGCACCGGCGGCGGGGCCTTCTGCGCGGCCCGCACCACGCGCGCCACCGCGAGCATCGAGATCAGGAGCGCCATGCTCGCGGCGACGGGAGGGCCCGCCGCGCCGGGTGAGACCAGCGGTATCGTGGTCGTGATCGTCGTGCCGAGCACGATGCGCAGGGTGACTCCCGACGCGATCACCAGGAACGAGAGGCAGATCAGGGTGCCGAGGATCCCGAGCAGGCTCCACGGGGAGCTCTGCGACTCGTCGTCTGTCGAAGCGTGCAGCGAGGCCGTCGCGATGGACACCGCGTAGAGCGGGATCACGAAGCCGAGGCGCGCCGCCGCGGGAAACTCGAGCGCGCCGGAGGCCTGCCAGGTCGACTGCAGCGACGCGAAGTCCTCGACGCCCAGGGCGGCCACCACGCCGAGCAGCATGCACAGGCCGCGCGCGAGCCCGAGCAAGAGGCAACCGAGCAGGCGGACGCGCTTGCCACCGGCGTGGTAGGCGGCGCTGACCAGCACGATGACGAGCGCGACCTGCACGAGGACCGGGGAGACGAGCGCGGACAGCCCGACGCCGACCACGATCAACAGGCGCCAGATCAGGCGCACGGTCTCCACCGGCAGGGCACCTCGGGCCAGGGGGCGGTCGGGCTTGTGGCGACGGTCCTCGTCCAGATCCGCCAGGGCGTTCTGGGCCATGCCGGCGCCGAGCAAGGACACTCCGACGAGTCCGGCCAGCGCGACCGCAGACACGCTGACGTCCGCCCACTGCGCGCCCGTGGCGGCAAGCAAGGCGCGCGCGATGCAGGCGCCGGCGAGGACATCCGCGAGCGGGGACAACAGCAACGGTGCGCGGAGCACCTCGAAGACCGCTCGGACGCGACCGCCCGGAGACGCGAGCCCGGCCGATGACGTCGTGCTCACCAGATGCGCATCACGTCGTTGTAGGTCACGTACAAGACGAGCGCGAGGATCAGCACCAGCCCGCCCAGCTGGGTGTACTGGAGGAACCTGTCGGAGAGGCGCGACCCCTTCACCTTCTCCAGCAACAGGTAGACGATCTGCCCACCGTCGAGCACCGGGATCGGGAGGATGTTGATGAAGCCGAGGCTGATCGACAGGATCCCGAGGAAGAACAGCAGCTTCGCCATGCCGTACGCGGCGAAGTGGTAGCTGAGGACCGAGATCGACACGATGCCGCCGAGGTTCTTGCCGCCCACTTCGCCGGTGAAGAGCTTGGTGAGGGTGAGCCAGGTGGTGCGCAGTGCGTTGATGGACTGGTCGAAGCCCGCGCGGAACGAACCACCCAGGGTCTCCTCGCGATGGGTGACGTACCGCCCGTTGGCCGTGAAGCCGTAGTCCCACCCGGGCGTGGTGCCCAACTCGACGTCAGCCACGGCGATGTCACCGCGGCGGTAGCGCACGGCGATCAGCCGCTGCTGCATGTCCCCGATGAAGGCCTTCAGCTCGTCATAGCGGGACAGGGTGCGCTCACCGAGGGCGAGGATCTCGTCGCCCGTGGTCATGCCGGCGCGCTGGGCGGGGGAGTCCGGGAGCACTTGCACGACCGCGCTGCTGAAGTCCTCGGTGAAGACCAGGTCTCCGGCGAGGATCGTCGCTCGCTGCGCGGCGGTGAGGGTCAGATCGAGGTCTTCACCGCCGCGTCGCCGATGGAGATCCACCGCCCCGGGAGCCGCGTGGCGCAGGGCCTCGAGGATCTCGCCGCCAGAGAACACGTCCTTGCCGGCGATGGTCGTGACGACGTCACCGAGGCGGAGCGGGAACCCGGTGGCTTGTGCGGCCCCCCGCGCCGCTCCGATCTTCCGCGTGGTCGGGAGCACGCCGAGACGGCGTTGGTCGGGGTCGCCCACGACGGCTTGCGGGACGACGGAGACCTCGATGCGCTGGCCTTCCCGGTCGGCCACCAGGAGCATGGCGGGCAGGTCGGAGCCGGTCGTCGTGGACGCACGGTTGCGCGCTGCGAGGAGCGTGGGGCTGGCCGGCCCGTCCGTGGGCACGGGGTGGCCATCGACCTCGAGCAGCACGTCGCCGGTGCGCAGGCCCGCGGCGTAGGCGGGCCCCGTCTCGGCCACGGTGACGATACCCGTGTCGGCCGGGTAGAGGCCCGCCTCGTAGCGGCCCTCGTCCTCGTTGCGGTCCGGGCGCAGCGGCACGAGCATCTCGTCGGCGCCGCGCCGGATCAACACGACGGTGTCGTCGGGATCGCCCAGGGCGACTTCGAGCGTCACGTCCGAGAAACCGTAGATGCGCCGCCCGTTCACCTCGACGATGTTGTCGCCGGGGAGCAGGCCTGCGCGCCAGGCTGCGCTCCCGGCATCGACCACACCGACGATCGGCGCTCGAAAGGGCACTCCGAGCGCGAACACCACCGGGAAGATCAGGAACGCGAAGGCGAAGTTCACCACCACGCCGCCCGAGAAGATGATCGCGCGCTGCCAGGCGGGCTTCGCGGTGAGGTCCCGCGGGTCGAGTGTGGCCTCGTCCCCGAAGTCGCCGTACTCACCGGCGAACTTGACGTAGCCGCCGAGCGGGATGATCGAGACGCGGTAGTCGGTCTCGCCGCGGCGGAAGCCGAAGATCTTCGGCCCGAACCCGATCGAGAAGGTCTCGATGCGCACGTCGAAGAGACGTCCGCACAGAAAATGCCCCAGCTCATGGATGAAGATCAGGAAGCTGATGCCGAGGGCGGCGAGGACGGCGGTGCCGAGGTTGAACATGGGGACCGTCAGGAAGTGGGCTGGGGCAGGCGGGCAGAGGTTCGCAGCCGCACCGCGCGATCGGTGTCGAGGATCTCGGCCAGGTCGGGGGCAGGGCGGTTCTCGAAGTGGTCGAGAGCCTCACCGACCCGTTCCGGGATCGACGCGAAGGGGATGCGAGCTTGAAGGAACGCGTCGACCGCGATCTCGTTCGCGGCGTTGAGGATCGTGCCGGAGAGACCGCCTTCGCGGGCCACGCGCTCGCCCAGGGCCAGGCAAGGGAAGGCGTGGCGGTCGGGTGCCTCGAAGGTGAGCCCCGAGAGCGCCGTCACGTCGATCGGTGTGGCGCCGCCGGCGACACGACCCGGCGAGCCCAGGGCGTAGCGGATGGGAACGCGCATGTCCGGCGGGCCGAGCTGAGCGAGCATGGATCCGTCGATGAACTCGACCATCGAGTGGATCACGCTCTGGGGGTGGACGACGACGTCCACGTCCGACACGTCGGCGTCGAACAAGTGACACGCCTCGACGATCTCGAGGGCCTTGTTCATCAAGGTGGCGCTGTCGATCGTGATGCGCGGGCCCATCTCCCAGGACGGATGCTT
Source organism: Planctomycetota bacterium (assembly GCA_029259725.1). Classification (GTDB taxonomy): domain Bacteria; phylum Planctomycetota; class B15-G4; order B15-G4; family B15-G4; genus JAJDER01. The sequence goes on from JAJDER010000188.1 coordinate 29,510, forward strand.
CAGCGCTTGCGCCGGTGTGACGCCAGCCAGGTCCGCGGCCGACCAGCCGCGGAAGGGGCCCCCCGACGCCGTCAGCACCAAGCGGCGGACGCTCTCGCGCGGGTGTCCCTCGAGGCACTGGGCCAGGGCGCAGTGTTCACTGTCCACCGGAACCAAGCGCGCGCCGGTGCGGGCGCAGGTCTGCTTCACCAGATGGCCCGCCAGGACGAGGGACTCCTTGTTGGCCAGGCCGAGCACGGCTCCGGCTTCCGCGGCGGCCAGGGTCGAGCGCAGCCCGGCGGCACCGGTGATGCCGGCGATCACGACGTCCGGCCGGGTCGCCTCGACGAGTTGCACGAGGCCGTCGGCACCGGAGAGCACGCGCGTGCCATCCGGCAGATCGAGACCGTCCAGCGCCGACGCATCGACGAGGCAGACCGCCTCGGGATGGGTGGCCTGAGCCTGACGGGAGAGGAGTTCGACGGAGCGGTTCGCCGACAGACCCACGACCTCGTGGGTGTCCTCGAGGTGGCTGAGGACGTCGAGGGTCTGGGTGCCGATGGAGCCGGTCGAGCCGAGGACGAGGACGCGGCGCTTCATGGCCGGTCGAGGATAGCGGCTCTGGTATCATTTCGCCGCATGGCAACGCCGCGACATTGCATCGAATGCGGCACGCGTCTGACTGCGCGGATGGTCGAGGGACGTCCTCGACAGGCCTGCCCCGCCTGCGCCCGCGTGGCGTGGGAGAACCCTGTTCCGGCCGCGGGAGTCATCATCCGACACGAGCGGGAGGTGGTCCTGTGTCGGCGTGGCATCGAGCCCTTCCGGGGAAGCTGGGGGATCCCGGCTGGGTACCAGGAGGTCGACGAGACGATCGAGACCACCGCCGTCCGCGAGGCGCGCGAGGAAACTGGCCTGATCGTCCGCCTGACGGGGCTGCTGGACGTGCTCACCACCCTCGACGACCCCCGCAAGACGTCGCTGATCGTGCTCTATTCCGGCGAAGCCGTGGATGGTGAGCTGCAGCCGGGCGACGACGCCGAGGAAGCCGCCTGGCACAGTCTGGACGAGCTGCCCGACGATCTGGGCTTCGCCAACGACCGTCGCGTCCTGGAGCGCTTGCGGGACCGCTCCCCGCGCGTGTACTCCTGAGCGACACTCCCCGCCCGTGAAGGAACGCATCGAGCAAGCCATGGCCGAGCAGCCGTTGACCTACAAGGACGCCGGCGTCGACATCGACGCGGTGACCGTCGCCCTGAAGTCGGTGGGCCGTATGGCCGCCGAGACCCACACCGACCGGGTGCTGACCGGGCTCGGGTCGTTCGGCGCGTTGTTCAGGGCCGACTTCGGCTCGATGGCCGAGCCCGTGCTCGTCTCCAGCACCGACGGTGTGGGAACCAAGCTGTTGGTGGCGCATCGGGCCGGGCGCTTCGACACGGTGGGCGCCGACCTCGTCAACCACTGCATCAACGACATCCTGGTGATGGGCGCCGAGCCGCTCTTCTTCCTCGACTACGTGGCCGCGGAGCACTTCTCGCCGGGCATGCTCGAGGGCATCGTCTCCGGGTTCGCGACGGCGTGCCGCGAACAGGGCGTCGCGCTGATCGGGGGTGAGACGGCCGAGATGCCGGACCTATATCCGCCTGGGCACTTCGATCTCGCCGGCTTCGTGGTCGGTGTCGTGGATCGACCTCACGTGCTCACCGGGGACCGGGTCGCGGTGGGTGATGTGCTCATCGGGCTGCCCTCGACCGGCCTGCACACCAACGGGTACTCGTTGGCGCAGCGCATCCTGCTGGATCGTGAGGGTCTTGACCTGGACCAGACGTTGCCGGGGCTCGAGGGGTCGGTGGCCGACGCCCTGTTGGCCGTCCATCGCTGCTACCTGCAACCCTTGCGGGGGTTGTTGCGGCACACCGGCTTGCATGGGCTCGTGCACATCACGGGTGGCGGCTTCACGGACAATCTTCCCCGTGTGCTGCCTTCGACCACCGACGCGCTCATCGATCGGTCGACCTGGACGCCGCCTGCGATCTTCATGGAAATGCAGCGGCGCGGGCCGGTGGAGCGGGACGAGATGGACCGCACCTTCAACATGGGTGTCGGCATGGTGCTGGTCGTGGCCGTGGACGCGCAGGCGGAGGTGCTGGCGCACCTCGAGACGCAGGGCGAGCAGCCCTTCGTCGTCGGCCGGGTCGAAGCGGGCGAAGGTGTCGTGCGGTATGAGGGCCAGGGGCCGACGTGACGGATTCGCTGCGCGTACGCGGATCACGAGCCCTGCGTTGTGCGCGCGCGCCCATGTTGCTCATCGCCCTCCTCGGTCTTGGTTGCCTCCTTGGTGGCCTCGGGATTGCTGCTCCCGTCGCGGCAGCAGTGCACGCCGTCTCCCCGGTCGTCGACGAACTCGATGAGCTCGCGGCCGAAGCGCGCTGGGACGAGGTCATCGCGGCGGCGGGGGAGCGCCTGGCGGTCGATGCGACCGACGAGGGCGCCCGCTACTGGTTGGGACTGGCCTGGCTGGTCCGCGCCGAAGGACTGCTCTCGGGAGGTTCCTTCTCGTTCGCGCAGGATCTGGCCCGTTCGAGCCTCGACCGCGCGGTGTATGCGCTGACGGGACTCGAGCCCGATCCGTCGGGTCCGTATGGCGATGCTCGCGAGTGGTGGGCGTATGCGCGGCAGCTCCGGGGAGATGCCACCCTTGGCACTGACCTCGAGGGGTTGGTCGCGGAGCAGGGCTGGCCCTACGGCGCCTATCTCCGTGGAGTGCTCGCGAGAGACGAGCAGGACCGGACGGCCGTCGACTGGTTCCGGCAGGCCTCTGACGCGGATCCCTCACGAGCGCTCTTCGCCTTGGCGCTGGCTGAGGCCTGGGGGGCGGCTGGAGGGACCGAGCAGGCGCTCGCGGCCTGGGAGCGGGCCAGGGTGGCCGGGGCGACTCCCGCGGAACTCGCGGACGCCGCGCAACGACTGCTGCCATCGGGGGGCAAGGCCGAGGCTCGTCTGGCCCTGCTGGACCGCATCGCTGCGTCGAGCGAGGAGACGGACGGGCTGATGGCCTGGCACCGTGCGTGGACCCTGCAGCAGCTGGGGCGCATCGAGCAGGCGGAGCAGGCGCTGGCCGCGGCGACCGTCGGCCGGTCGCCCGCCGTCGAGCGGGTGCATGCGGCGCTGTTGTCTCGCGTAGGGCGTTCGCAAGAGGCGGCGGACCGCCTGCTGAAGCTGGTGCGGGAGCAGCGTGACGAGGAGGCGCGCACCCAACTCGTGGACCTGGCGGACCGACTCGCCGTGGAGCGGGAGTTCGCGTTGTCGCTGAAGTGCTACGCGGACGCGCTCGAGGCCGAGCCGAACGATGATCGGGCCCTCCGCAACCGGGCCCTGACCCTGTCACGTGCCGGAGACCTCGAGGCGTCGGAGCAGGCCTGGGAGTCCCTGGTCGAACGCCATCCCCAGCGCCCTGAGATCCTCAACGACGCGGCGCTGTGCGCCCTTGGCGAGGGGCGCCACGTACAGGCCCGTGGGTTGCTGGAGCGGGCCAAGGACCTATACGGCGGCGAAGATGCTCGGGAGAACCTCGCGCAGGTCCTCGTCGGGCAGGATCCTGAGCAGGCGGTTGAACTGCTCGACACCGTCCTCGAAGGGGAACCGGGCCGGGATCGAGCCCTCTACTTGCGTTTCCTCGCTCGCTGCAACGCGCTCGCCTCGCGTTGATCGAGGCGCGGAACCGGAGCTACACTCCGGGCCCTTTTCCTGGCGGAGGCCGAACCGCCGACCTCCTCGGAGCCGACGTCCATGCTGTTCTCCCTGATTGCCGGCGTGGCCCTCCTCGTCGCCCTTCCCGATGACACCGCACTGCCACGCTCGGGCATCAGCGCCAAGGACCTGACCAAGGCCGCGCCGGACGTATCCGACTACTTCGAGGCCCTGGAGACGGATCGCCGCGGAGACCAGGAAGAGTCGCTGGCGTCGCTGAACAGTGCCATCGCCAAGGCGGCCGCGCGGGCCAAGGTGGAAGGCGAAGCGCTGACGTACCTCGGCGACTGGGAAGTCCTGATCCAGAACAGCAAACCGGAACAGAAGACACTCAAGTCCAAGTACGGGCGCGGCTTCACGGTGCACACGTTCACGGATCCGTACGACGGCCGCTCGGTCGAGGTGTTGCTGTCCCTACCGAAGGACTATCCGAAGGCGACGGAGGCCTTCTACCCGACGTTGATCGGGCTCAAGCCTGTGCTCGGCTTGGAGGGCAAGGACCTGCGTGCGCGGGTCACCGACCTGGCGTCGGCCATGTACGCCGACCTGGTGGCCACCCACATCGTGCTGGTGCCTCTCGGCGAGACGGAGGGGGCGGGCAAGAAGGCCATGCCGAAGGAGCACGAGGGCGTCTGGCTGGGTGATGGCCTCTACGCGCTGTTGACCTCGATGCGCGTGCTCTTCGAGCAGATCCGCTTCGATCGGTCGCGCCTGTTCGTCGACGGTTGGGGTGAGGCGGGCGTGGAGGCCATGCAACTCGCCAGCGTGGCGCCGGCGTGGTTCGCGGGAGTGATCAACCGTGGGGGTGGCACGGGCGATGACCAGCTGATCCTCGAGAACCTGGATGGCAAGCCGCTGCTGTACGTGAAGGGGCTCGATGCCCTGGGAGATGCCAGCAGTCTCAAGAGCCGCGTCGAGGGCATTACCGAGCTGAGCATCGTCGAAGATGCCGAGGCCCCAGCGCTCGAGCCTTCCGACAACGGCCGTGCCGCGGTGGCGGGCTGGCTGGAGGGCAAGGCCCATGACCTGGCGCCGACGAAGCTCCAGTACAAGCTCGGCGACATCCGCTTCCAGAGCCATCACTGGCTCAAGGCCATGGACATCAACCGGCGCCCGACGGCCAACCCGGGTGACGCCGACTTCCCGCGGATGGAGGCGTCGATCGATCGCGACGAGAACCTGATCTCGATCAAGACGACCAACGTCTTCGAACTCTTCGTCTTCCTCTCGGACGCGATGCTCGACCTCGACAAGGAGGTCGTGATCGAGGTCAACGGCGAGGTTGTCGTCAGTCAGGTCTTCGCCAGGGACCCGCGGCTTCTGCTCGACAACGTGTTCCTCAACAACTCGGGTGACCTGGGTCTGTATTGCGCGGAGGTCAGGATCGCGGACATCGACCCGAATCTGCCCGAGTCGGACGACGAGGCTGACGAGGCTGACGAGGCCGCCGACGACGAGGCCGCCGACCACGACGAGCGCTGACCCAGTGACGCACGAAGGGCCTTCGGGGCCCCGGCTGCTGGCGGTCGCCTTCCTGACAGGCGCCGCCGTGATGGTCGTCGAGCTCATGGCCGTTCGGCTGATGGCGCCGTGGTTCGGCCAGAGTCAGCTGGTGTGGACCAATGTGATCGGCGTCGTGCTCGCGTCCTTGGCTGCGGGCCAGTGGCTCGGCGGGCGTTGGGCCGAAGGGCGCGGCGGATTCGCGCCGGGCTCGCTGCTGTTCGCGGCTGGAGCTCTCGCCGTGGCTCTGCCCGACATCGTCGGTCTGCTCGGCGGTCTCGTGTTGCCGGGCGATCTCCGGCTCATCGAGGCCTACCCGTTCGTCACGTGGGGTTCCCTGCTCGTTGCTCTGGTGGGCCTCGGCCTGCCGCTGGCCGCAATGGGTGCGGTGACACCGTGGATCGTGCGCTTGTCGCGAGAGGCCACGGTCGCCCCGGGCCGTGTGGCCGGCCGGGTACTCGGAGCAGGGACACTGGGGAGTCTTGTGGGGACGTTCGGCGCCACCCACGTGCTGCTCCCGATGGTGGGGTCAGCGATGGCCGTCCGGCTTGCTGGCACCGCGCTGATTCTGGGTGCCGTGGTGATCGGGCGCCCGCGGAAGGCCGCGGCCTTGCTTTGGTTCGTCCCGCTGCTCGCCACGCTTGCACCTGGCCGGGACCGACCGGGCCTCCTGGAGTCGGTCGAGACGGACTACCAGTTCGCCTACGTCGACGAGGATGACGACGGCACGCGCCGGCTTCGTATCAACGAGGCGCTCGACAGCTTCCACTCGGTAACCGTTCCGGGCAGTGTCCTCACGGGCATGTACTACGACGCCTTCCTGCTACCTGCTCTCCTGGCGCCACCAGGTGCGGATGGGGTGCGGCGCGCCTTCGTCGTCGGTCTTGGGGGAGGCACCATGGCGCGGCAACTTGATGCGGTGGACCCCGACCTGGTGGTCAGCGGCGTCGAGATCGATGCCGAACTCCTGCGACTGGGACGGGCGTGGCTGGACATGCCCGCCGACATCGAGGTCGCGGTAGGCCAAGATGGGCGCATGGCCTTGCGCGTCGGCGCCGAGTCGTTCGGCGCCATCCTGATCGATGCCTACGCGCAGCAGATCTACTTGCCTCAACATCTCTGCACGCGCGAGTTCTTCGAGCAGGTGCGCCATCGTCTCGTCGATGGTGGGGTGGCTGCACTGAACCTCGGGGGCTTGACGTGGGAGGACCCTGTTGTGCACGCGGTGGCCGGGACCTTTGCAACGGTGCTCGACCACGTGACCATGGCGCGCGTCCCGGGGACCCGCAACCTGATCGCGCTGGGGTGGAAGGGCCGGCCTCCCGGCACCGAGGCCATGGCTCGCGTCTTGGTCGAGCATGGGCTGTTCGACGCGATTGGGTGGACCGTCGAGGAGGATCTCTTCGCCGCGGTTCCACCAGCAGAACATCCGCTTGTGGATGGCGACGCGCCTGTCGAAGCCCTCGCTCATGCGAGTTGGCGCGCTCTATGGGATGGTCGCTGATGGGCGTCCGGCGCCTGCTGCCACCGCTGGCGGTGATCCTCGCGCTCGTCGCGCCGCTCCGGGCGCAAGGGGCGGAGAGCATCCTGGTGGAGGCCCAGGCGCTTCGCCGCCAAGGGCGCATGGAGGCGGCCAGTCGCGCCCTCGACGGCTTGGGTGAGGCGCTCACGGAGCACCAGCGCGGCCGTGTGTTTCTCGTGCGGGGGAACATCGCGTTCGAGCAGCTCGCCTATGGACTCGCCGCATCCCTCTATGAGCAGAGTGAGGCCTCCTTCGCGCGTGCGCGGCTCACCGACGAGGAGTCCGGCGCCGCTGGGGTCTCGGTTGCGATCGAGAATCGCGGACGAGCACGGGTCGAGGGTGATCGCCGCCGAGCCCTTGCCGGCCGAGCACGACTCGTCCAGGCGGCCGCCTTGTCACTCTTTCTGTTGGGTCTCGCGAGTGTGGGCTTCATGGCCTGGCGTTCTGTTGAGCAAGTCAACAGACGCGGCGCGTGAAGAGCGGCACGACCGAGGACTGGGGCGGGCCTCTCCTCGGCCCCAAATGAACCGGGCGCGGAATCGCCTAAGCGACCCCACGCCCGAGTCCGGATTCGAGCTGTCGTCGACGTTTACAGGATGTCGAGGACCTCATCGATGGCCGGGACGCGAGCCCGGTAGTTGTTGTCCTCACTGATCGATGCATTCCACGGCAGGTCGGTCTTCTCCCCGACAATCCCGAGGGCCACACAGGCGAAGGCCCGCGTGATGTTGTTGCGGCTGGTGTCGTCCGCGATGTCCTTGAGCTCCGGAATGGCGCTCTTGTCACCGATCAGGCCGAGGGCCTTGGCGACCGCAGAGCTGACACCGAGTGTCTCGGCCGTACTCAGCGTCTCGATCAGCGTGCTCACGGCTTGTTCGTCGCTCATGAGACCGAGCGCCGTCGCCACCTGGAGGCGGAACGTCGGCGTGGTGGTCTTGTTGCGAACGATGCCTCGCATCGCCTCGGCGGCGTCGGTCCAGTTGCAGAGGCCGAGACCGATGGCGAGGTATCCACGCAGATCCTGGTCCTTGCTGCTCAGGAAGTCGTCGAGCAGGACAGGCGCCATCTCCTTCGAATTCAGCAGGCCGAGAGCCACGGCGAAAGCAGACCTGTCCGAGGGGTCCTTGGTTCCCTCGTAGGCCTTCTTCAAACGTTCGATCATCCCCGCCTGCTCGCCGGTATGCGCGCGAGCGTAGAGGGCGCCACCGATACCGGCCCAGGCCTGGTGCTTGGCCTTGCTGGGCTTGGTCATCTCGCGCCCAAAGAGGGTGACGAGCTTCTCGTGGGCCTCGGTGTGATCCTGAGGGGCCTCATCGCGCCCGCCGATCTTGGCCAAGCTGATGAAGGCGAAGTGGCGCGTCTGGACGTCTCGGCCCTCCTGGATGTAGTCGCTGAGAGCGTCGATGACGTCCGTATTGGTGATGTCCGCAAGGCGGCCCAGGCCGATGGCGGCCGACTGACGGACATAGAGGTCCGTATCCCGATCGACGAGGACGTCGAGGAGCGGGCCGACCGCCTCGGAGTCACCGAGCTTGCCCAGAGTGGTCGGAATGTAGCTCTTGATCACGTCGTCCAGCTTGCGGTCCTTGAGCTTCGAGTAGAGGAACGCGCGGTCCTCGTTCGAGACGTTTTCGGCGCTCATGAGGCCGAGGGCCACGATGGAGCAGACCTTCACGTCGCGATCGCTGTCGGGCAGCTTGTCAATCACACCGACCAGCGTCGAGGATGCCTCGGGGTCATCAACAAGCCCGAGCGACAACGCCGCGAAGGAGCGCACGAGCCAGTGCACCTGTCCGCCGCCGACGGCCTGCCGACCGTTGCTGCTGTCGGCAAGGAGGTCCTTCAGGACTGGAGTGGCCTTTGTCGAGGCGAGCACACCAAGCGCCAGGGTTGCGGACGTCTGGACACTCAGCTCACTGTTCGAGAGCAGCGGCATCGCGGCCTGCACGACTTGCTCGGCTGATTCCTCGCGAGCTACACGGCCCAGG